>NZ_CP034035.1:309853-619706 GCF_005484945.1 Brenneria rubrifaciens | reverse complement strand
TGTGTTGAAAGACAATACGCTGCTGCGCATGATGCCAGCCAGACGTGGATAACCGCGTCTAAACCGGGTCCGCACCGACGGTTTTATCCTGAGGCGGAGATGGCATGATCATTATCAAACGGCCCGTTCAGGGCCGCATTATGCATTAGGAGCGTGGATGAAAGTCGCACTGGGGCAATTCGCGGTGGAGCGTGAATGGCAAAACAACGTCACGACAATATCGGCATTGATGTCGGCAGCGCAGAAAAACGGCGCCGACCTGCTGGTGCTGCCCGAAGGCGTACTGGCCCGCGACATTACTAATCCCAATATGGTGCTGACCGCCGCTCAACCGATTGACGGCCCCTTTATCACTCAGTTGCTTGCCGCCAGTAAAGGCGGCGCCATGACGACGATGCTGTGCGTCCATATTCCGAACGGCCAGGGAAAAGTCTGGAATACGCTGCTGGCGTTTCGCGACGGTAAAATCGTTGCTCAATATCGGAAACTGCATCTGTATGACGCTTTTTCCGTGCGGGAGTCGGAAAATGTGTTGCCCGGTGAGGAGGTTGCGCCGTTGCTGACCATCGCCGGGATGAAGGTGGGGCTGATGACCTGCTACGACATCCGTTTTCCCGAACTGGCGCGACGTCTGGCGCTGGACGGCGCGGACGTCCTCGTTCTTCCCTCCGCCTGGATTAAAGGCCCGTTGAAAGAAATCCACTGGGAATTGCTGGTACGCGCCAGAGCATTGGAAAACACCGTCTATCTCGTCGCCGCCGGTGAATGCGGCGTCAAGAATATCGGTAACAGTATGGTCGTCGACCCTTTAGGGGTTGTCGTGGTTCAGGCGCCGGAGGTGCCTGCTTTGCTTTACGCCGATATCCAACCGGAACGCCTGACCTATGCCCGTCAGACGCTGCCGGTATTGGCCAATCGACGCTTTAAAAAACCCTTTCTGGACGGCGAATGCTAAGCGCTGGCAGCAACGCGTTCACCGGAGAGCAAAAAATGTGATTTGTTGCACATCTCGTTTCCCTCAAAGCCGGTTCTGAACATATAATGCGCATCCGGTCATTTTCGACCCAAAAACCGCCCCATTACCGCTGGTATGGCATTTAGCACTCAACAAAGACATGAACATGAGTATTCGCGCGATCTTAACCTTAATTGTGGCGGCCGCGGCATTTAGCCAGGCCGCCCTTGCCGTTGTCTATCCACTCCCGGCGGCCGACAGTCGTCTGGTTGGTGAAAATATGGAAATCACTATCCCAACCGACAGTACATTGCCACTGGAAGATTTCGCCGCCCGATACCAGATGGGGCTGAGCAACCTGATGGAAGCCAACCCGGATGTGGATGTTTATCTGCCGCAGCCTGGCAGCAAAATGATTATTCCTCATCAGCTCATTCTGCCGGACACGCCGCGCGAAGGTATTGTGATCAACAGTGCGGAAATGCGCCTGTATTACTACCCGAAAGGCACCAAAACCGTCATCGTTCTGCCAATCGGTATTGGTGAGTTGGGTAAAGATACGCCGATTAACTGGACCACCTCCGTTCAGCGTAAAAAAGCCGGCCCGACCTGGACGCCGACGGCCAAGATGCACGCGGAATATGCCGAGCGCGGAGAGACATTGCAGAAAGTGTACCCGCCCGGCCCGGATAACCCGATGGGGCTGTACGCACTGTATATCGGCAATCTCTACGCTATCCACGGCACCAACGCCAACTTCGGTATCGGCCTGCGGGTGAGCCACGGTTGCGTACGTTTGCGTGCGGATGACATTAAGTATTTGTTCGACAACGTCCCGGTAGGTACGCGCGTCCAATTCATTAATGAACCGGTTAAAGCCACGGTGGAACCAGACGGCTCACGCTATGTGGAAGTACACAATCCGCTGTCTCGTTCCGTAGAAGAATTCCAATCTGATTCTCCGGCGCCCATCAGTATTACGGCAAAAGTCAACAAGGTGCTGGCCGATGCCAGTGTTAATACCCGTGAAGTGGATCAGGCGATCAGATCGCGTTCTGGTTCGCCGGTCAAAATCAACGGTCTGATCGAAGAAGCGGCGCCCGCAATTCCGCTTGAATCCGCCGCCACGCCAGAAGCGCAATCTCAGGACGATGCTATACAGGACTACGCCGAACAGGAAAATATCCCACTGGACAACACCGTTCCGTCGGTTGATACGGCTGCGCCAACCGCGGATGCCCAGTCCACGGAGGAAGCGGAGGCTGACCGTTCGTAATCGGCTTTTCCGGTTGGAAGCGAACTACCGCTTCCAACCGTTTTTCCCGCCTCACGCGCGACGGGCGCGTATTAACAGCGCAGTGACGCTATTGATGAAATGACGGAACAATTTTCATCACACTGACTGGAACCGGATGTTCGTTTTCTTACACGCAGAATGCCCCTGTCTATCCTCAAGACAGGTCATCACAATGCGAACTCCCTCCGTCACTCCACGCTTAACATTCAGCATCCTAATGCGGAGAATTCAAGGCGTTCGCCAGAGACGCTGTGGCAAGGCTGTAGCAGAAATAACATCTTGGCCGCCTGTCACTATTGAGCATTAAATCAGGGCCGCTTCTTTCAGTTCGCTCTTCAGATAAGCGTAATAGATTGGCGCGGCTATCACGCCTGAAATCCCGAAAGCGGCTTCAAACACCAGCATGGCCAGCAGAATTTCCCACGCGTTGGCTTTAATCCTGGTGCCGACGATCTGTGCGTTCAGGAAATATTCGAGCTTGTGGATCAACATCAGATAGACTAACGCCACCAGAGCGATCGGCAGGGAAAGAGATAACCCGGCAATAAAGACAATAGAGTTAGAGATCAAATTACCGATGACGGGCAATAAGCCAAACACAAACGTCAGTATCACCAGCGTTTTGGAAAACGGCAAATGAATGCCAAAACCCGGCAACACCCCCAGAATGAAAATCCCGGAGAGCACCGTATTGACCGCGGAAATTTTAACCTGAGCAAAAACGATGTTGCGGAATGATGCGGACAACAAAGCCACCCGCCGCATCAGCTCCGCTTTGAGCAAGGGTCTTTCTTCATCGTTATCAACATTATATAAAGAAATAATCGCACCCAGCACCATACCAATCAACATCGTGACGAAGCCATGCAGAAAACTTTTTCCCATGTTCTGCAAAATGGCGATGTGCTGCTGAACCCATTGCAGGAACTCCCTCTGTAGCTCTTCAACGCTGACCGGCAGGTATCCCGGTAGATAGAACATCACCTGCCGTTGGATCTCATTAAGGATATAGGCAATGCGCATGTTAAAGGCGGTGGTATCTTTCATTTCCTGCATCAGTAAGCCGACCAGACTCCCGAACAACAGGCTCAACAGGCTGACAACCAACGTACTGATAATCGCCACGACGATCCAACGTGCGCGTTTACCGCCGATCACCTTTTGAAAATAGGGCGTTAGCAGATTCACAATTTCGTAGACGAGAAAACCGGCAATGAAACACGTTAACAAGCGCAACGGCAGCAAAATCAGCAGGCTGCCCATAATAAAGAAAAAGCTCAGAAATCGGGCTTGTTTCAAATTCAGTAACTGCATAATGACGTCCTGTATTCGTAAGATAATGCTGAATAAACATCTGCCGCCCTTCTTCGTGAGTCTCTGGCCGGGGTAAGAAAACGATTTTTTCTAAAAAAACTGTTCAGACAACAAACGAACGGGGAAAGGGGTATTTTTAGCGTTTTACTCCAGAAACACCAGCGGGTTTTAACGTGAACTGATATCAATCCACCAGGCAAAACGTTTTGTCACCTTGACGGGCAGCGTGCGTACCAGCGCACCAAGCAGGCGATCGCGATCGTGCAGCGGGAATACGCCGGAGATCCGTAACGCGGCCACCCGCTCATTCACATGAAAATAGCCACGATGATAGCGGGACACTTCGTCGATCAACTGTGCCAGCGGCATGTTATCCGCCACCAGCACCCCTGAACGCCAACTCTGCCGGAAATTTTCGACGGGTATTGGCGCATCGCACCGTTCGCGCGTAAAGGAGACTTGCTGACCTGACATCACCCGCAGTGACGGCGTTGTGGTACGCAACACCGCTTCGCCGCTGAATACGGATAAAAAGCTCTGCGCAGGCGTGTAACGCAACGCGATTTGGCAGGGTTGCGGCACATCGATCTCGCCATGCGCCGTCTTCAGGCTGACCGGCTGTGCGGTTCGGTTCTCTAGCACCAACTCGCCCTGAACCAGTTTAAACACCCGCTGCCCGTTCCCGATGTCCTGCTGATTCAAGGCCGAATCCGTGTTCAGCCACACGGTCAAACCATTGGCGATCGTTAACGCGCGGGTTTCCCCCTTCCCGGTTCGATAATCGGCGGCATAGCTTTCCCACGGCAGGCTGAAACCGACGCCGCCAGTGATGCTGGCGAACACCAACAGTTTGAGCATGCGCCTGCGCTCGGCGCCGCGCTGGTTCAATACCGAAGAAACCAGTTGGCTATCGACCGCTTGAAAACGCGCATGAATCTGTTCCACCTGTCGCCACGCCAGACGATGAGTTTCATCACGTTCCAGCCACTGCCGCCAGCTCTGCCGATCAAATTCCGTGCAATCGTCATCGTAGAGTGTGGCGTACCACGCTGCCGCAGCATGAAAAACGTCTTTTGGGATATCGGATTTGACAGCGGAAATCATCGATTCTGACAAAGCAAGCAGTTGAGCATCGCCTGCGCCATATATTTTTTTACCATCCGCTCAGAAACCGCCAGACGCTCGGCGACCTGTCTGTAAGACAACCCGTCAAAGTGAACCCACAGAAACGCCTGACGAACCTTGACGGGCAACGTTGCCAACAGACGGTCAATCTCAAGCAAGGCGTCAATGGTCATTGCCTGCTGTTCGAGCGAGGGAGCAACGGCAGGCGCCTGCTCTGCCAATGCTTGCAGGTAGGCGTTTTCAATATCTTTACGCCGCCAGTGATTCACCACCAGACCGTGCGCTACCGTGGTCAACCAGGCGCGGGGTTCGCGGATATTTGCGGCCTGGTGCTGGCTGATAAGACGTAAAAAAGTGTCCTGCGCCAAATCAGCCGCCTGTTGTGAACAGCCCAAACGCCGGCACAACCACGACTGCAACCAGGAATGATGTTCATGATAAATCTGCTGAACCCGTAAAGACTCAGTCTGATTTACATCGGCAAACGCGGGACTATTCACGGGAGTGGCTCATTATGATAACAATGAAATGATTTTCATTATCGTTAATACTAAAGTCAATGACTATTCGCCGTGTCCGTCCTCTGTGGCGTGGGTTAACGATAAAAACAGGATTCCTGACACAGCCAGCGCGTCGACAGCCCCAGCAGGACGTCGCGCTGCTGTCTTGATGGCGGCCGATCGCTGACGATATAGTGGAAATCGGCAATAGTGCCATTCTGACACAGGGCCGGGCGGCCAAACTTGGCGCTGTCCACCACCAGCACCTTAACCATCGCCCCGGCCAACAGCGCCTGACGCGCCATCACCTCGTCATCGTTGAAATCGTAGAGTTCTCCCGCTTCCCCCATGCCCCCGACCGACACCACGCCGATTGACACCCGATAGCGGCTGAAAAACGCCAGGGCATCGCCGCCGATGATATCCAAATCCCGTTTGCGCACTTGCCCGCCGGCCACGGTCAATTCGCAACCGGGCAAACGGCTGAGCGGCTCCGCCGCATGCAGGTTATTGGTGAACACCGCCAACCGGGTGTCAGCAGGTAAGGCACGCGCCACCATTTCAACCGTGGTGCCTGTTCCCAGAAAACAGCTTTGATGCCCGCCAAGCAGCCCGGCAACGTGTTCACCAATCCAGCGTTTACCGCCGACATTGACAATTTCCCGCTGCTGATAACCAATATTCTCCCGCGCAAAAGGCGCCACCAGACCATGCCGGCGCAGCAACAGCCCCTGCTCGGTCAACGCCCGCACATCGCTGCGTACGGTCTGGAGCGATACGCCGAAATGTCCGGCCAGTTGCTCGATACTGCGTTCCCCTTGCTCCGTCACCATAGTGGTAATCGCGCGGCGGCGTGATTCCGGCGTCATCATTCTCTCCTTGTATTGATGCGATGAAGGAATGCTATAACGAAAACATTAAATTATTACTACGAAATTAACTGGTCATATTTTTGTCAGACTCCCCTGTTTTAATCATCAAAACGAAAACCAGGGGATACACAGCATGTGTAAAAAAATAACGCTCGCCACCTTGTTACTGACGATATTCGGCACTTCGGCCATGGCAAAAACCACACTGACGCTTTACACCAGCCAGCCCAATGAAGACGCTCAGATGACCGTCACCGCCTTTGAGCGGGCGCATCCAGATATCAAGGTCAATTGGATTCGTGACGGAACCACTAAACTCACTGCGCGGTTGCAGGCCGAGCTCGCCGCTGGCGGCAACTCGCCGGATGTGTTGCTGATCGCCGACAGCGTGACTATGGAGGCGTTCAAACAGCAAGATCTGTTAGCGCCGTACAAATCCCCTGAAGCCGCCCGGTACGATCCCTCACTCTATGAAGCCGGAGGCTATTACTACGGCACCAAGCTGATTACCACGGGGATCGCCTATCACCGTCAGGCGCCGGTTAAACCCGCTTCATGGCAGGATCTGCTTAAGCCGGAGCTGAAAAATATGACCGCCATGCCCAGCCCGCTCTATTCCGGCGCGGCCCTGATTCATCTGGCGACGCTGACCCACAATCCGCAGCTTGGTTGGGACTACTACCGGCAGTTAAAAGAGAACGGCGCCATGCCCCAGGGCGGTAATGGCGCGGTGGTGAGCGCCATTTCATCCGGCGGCAAAGCTTACGGCGTACTGGTGGACTTCATGGCTATTCGTGAAAAAGCCAAAGGCGCGCCGATTGAGTTTGTGTTTCCACAAGAGGGCGTGAGTATCGTAACGGAGCCGGTCGCCATGATGAAAAAAGCCAAGAATCCTGACGCCGCCAAAGCGTTTATTGATTTCATACTGTCAGAGCAGGGGCAACAGTTAGTGCTGAAGCAAGGCTATCTGCCAGCGCGGGCAGACCTGCCAGTGCCGGACGGTTTTCCCCCGCGCGACCACATCAAGTTGATGGCCTTTGACGCCAGCAAAGCGTTGGCCGAGGCCGAGCAGAATAAACAGCGCTTTAGTCAACTTTACGGAACCCACTAAGCCATGAAGGTTCTTGCCCTGCGTTATCCTTCCAGCGGCAATCCGCCAAGAGGATTACTCTGGCTGTTGCTGGCTCTGGTGACGTTACTCAGCCTGCTGCCTAGCCTGCGGTTGTTGATCTCGGCGCTGATTGACTGGCATCAGGGCAGCGGCAGCAGCCTGTGGCGGGTGCTGTCCAGCCAATCCACCTGGCGCGCACTGTATAACAGCTTCTACACCAGCGGTCTGGGGACCTTGCTCTCCCTGCTGCTGGGCAGTCTCTTCGCCTTCTGCCTGGCGTTGACCGATATCCGCGCCAAACAGATCTGGGTCTTTCTGTTTATGCTGCCGATGATGATCCCGCCGCAGGTTACCGCGCTGAGTTGGTTGCAACTGTTTGGCCCCAGCAGCATCCTGCTGAATAGTCTGGGGATAGCCCCCGCTTTCGGCAGCCACAACCCGCTTTACTCCGCCGAAGGGATTGCCCTGCTGCTCGGCATTCAGCACGCGCCGCTGGTATTTCTGGCTTTACGCACCCAGTTGCTTTGCCTGCCCAAAGAGCAGATCGAAGCCGCTCGTCTGAACGGCGCCTCACTGTGGCGGGCGTTCTGTGACATCGTCCTGCCGCTGTGCCGGCCCGCGCTGTGGGCAGGCGGCGCCATTACTTTTGTGTCGGCGCTGGGCAACTTCGGTATCCCCGCCATGCTGGGTATTCCCATTTCCTATTTTGTGCTGCCAACGCAGATTTATCAGACCATGGCCAGTTTCGGCCCCACGATGCTCAATCAGGTGGCGGCGCTGTCGGTACTGATGGGCGTGTTGGCCGTAGGGATTGTTATGTTGCAAGGGCGATTACAGCAACGCCACGCGTTGCCGCTTATCGGTATGGCCGGCCGGGCGCTGGCGTTTAGACTCGGCTCATGGCGTTGGTTAAGCGAACTGGTGCTGGGCGCTGTCCTGTTTATGATTCTGGTCACGCCCCTGCTGGCGTTAATCGCGACATCGCTGGTGCCGACGCTGGGCGTGCCGCTGAACGGCGATACGCTGACTTTCGCCGCCTACGGCGCCATGCTGGAAGGACAAAGCGCGACCTGGCGCGCACTGACGAACAGCATGCTGTTATCGGTTTCGGCGGCGCTGGCGCTGATGTTGCTGAGTTTGCCGCTGGGCTATCTGCTGGTGCGTTATCCCAGCCGCCCGCTACGCTGGCTGCACAACGCCATCGACATTCCCTACACGTTGCCCGGCGTGGTGCTGGCGATTGCTTTCATTCTGCTGTTCGCGCGCCCGCTTCCGATCGTGGAGATCACGCTGCACGGCACGCTGGCGATCATTTTCCTGGCTTATCTGGCCCGCTTTCTCACGGTCAGCCTCAAGCCGGTCCACAACGGCATGTTGCAGTTGGACCCGGCAATGGAAGAGGCGGCCAGCCTCGCGGGCGCCAACTTTTCACAACGGCTGCGCCATATCGTAATACCGTTGCTGGCGCCGGCAGCCTTCGCCGGCGCGCTGCTGGTATTTCTGACGGCGGTCAATGAGTTGACCGTCTCGGCCCTGCTGTGGAGCGTGGGCAACGAAACCCTCGGCGTCGTGATTTTCAATCTGGACGAGAGCGGTAACAAGGTGTTGGCCTCCGCGGTTTCCGTGATGGTGGTCGGGCTGATCGCGCTGGTCATGCTGTTGTTGAACGGCCTGGGCCGTTATCTTCCCAAAGGAGTTATCCCGTGGCAGAGCTGAAACTGGAGCGGATAAATAAACAGTTCGGCGAACAAGTCGTGGTGCGCGATCTAAGTCTAACCATTCCCCAGGGGGATTTCACCGCGCTGCTCGGTCCCAGCGGCTGCGGCAAAACCACGACCCTGCGCATTCTGGCCGGACTGGAACAACTTAGTCAGGGACGGCTGTTACTGGGCGACAGAATTCTGGCGGACCGACAACGCCATCTGCCGCCGGAAGAACGCAACATGGGCATGGTATTCCAATCCTATGCCCTGTGGCCGCATATGACGGTGGCGGAAAACGTGGGCTATCCGCTGAAGTTGAAGAAGGTCAACGGCGCTGCCCGACAAAAACGCGTTTTAGAAGCATTGGATGCCGTCGAACTCGGCGCCTGCGCCGACCGTTCTCCGCAGGCGCTCAGCGGCGGACAACGTCAACGCGTCGCGCTGGCGCGCTGTCTGGTATCCGAACCACAGGTGATGCTGCTGGATGAACCACTGGCCAATCTGGATCGCCACCTTCGCGCCACCATGGAACAGACCTTCCGTGATTTTCACCGACGCACTGGCGCCACCTTCATCTACGTCACCCACGATCAGGCCGAGGCAATGGCGCTGGCCAGTCATATCGCGGTAATGCATCAGGGGGAACTGATGCAATGGGGCTCCCCTCAGCAGTTGTACCAATATCCGCAGAACGCCTGGGTAGCGAGCTTTATTGGCAAGGGCAGCATATTAACATTGCCTGTGTTTACCGACGCCGAGCGGTTGGATGGCGCGCAACTGCATCACGGACTGGAACAGGCGCCCGACGCCCATCCGCCGCGTCAGCCAATCCTCATCCGTCCCGAACATGTGGAAGTCGCCGCCGATGGGCTGGTCGCGCAGGTGGAGAGCTGCATTTATCAAGGGGAGCGCTATCTGCTGCAACTGCGTCTGAAAGACGGTCAGCCGCTCACCGCTTATCACTACGCCCCGCTGAGCGAACGACAGCCAGTGGCGGTGCGGCTGCATCAAGGCTGGCGGCTGGCGGTCAGCCAGTGACCGCCCTAAACGCCGGACACCTCGAATGACCGGCGTTCACCGCCAGGCTTTCTTCTCTGCACTTTATATAACGGTCGGATTACCAGCGATAGCTGATATTCGCGCTGAGGTTGCGCCCTTCCCCGTAGTAACACCAGTAGTTACAGGCGCTGACGTACTCATGATTTGCCAGGTTGGTGGCATTGACCTGTAGTCGCCAGTCTTTGCTGAAATCATAGGCGATCATCGCGTCCCACAGCGTGTAGGCGGGCACTTTCATACTGGCGGTATTCGCAATATCGCCGTAGGAACTGCCGACATAGCGAATACCGCTGCCAACCGTTAATCCTTCCAGCGCGCCCTTGAAGGCATACGCCGCCCAACCGGAAACAATCTGCTCAGGCAAGCCGGGCAAACGTTTCCCTTTCTCTCCGACCGTACCGGACTTGGTGGTTTCCACTTCGTTATAGGTATAGTTGGCGGTCAGCGTCAGCCCAGAATACACTTCGCCGCTAAACTCCAACTCCACGCCGCGAGAGCGCGCCTCACCCGCCTGAATCGTCAGGCTTGGATTGGCCGGGTCGGTTGTCTTAACGTTTTTCTGATCCAGGTCAAACAGCGCAAGAGAGGCATAGCCATTGAATCCTTCCGGCGTATATTTCACCCCAACCTCCGTCTGCTGCCCTTCCTCGGGAACATAAGGACGATGATACCCATCACGCCCAGACACCGGCAGGAACGACTCGGAGTAACTGATATAGGGTGAGAGACCGTTATCAAATAGATACATTACCCCGGCGGTTTTGGTGAATTTCGAGTCATCCGTACGCGTATCCTCCCCGGATGTCAGGTTGCGATCGCGGGATTTCGCCACGTCGTAACGCCCTCCCAGCAGAAAGATGAGCCGCTCGTTATATTTAATCTGGTTCTGAAGGTAGTATCCCGTCTGATGGCGTCCCGAACGGTGATCGAACAGGTCGTTATTCCCCGGCGGCGTATAGTTGCCATACACCGGGTTGAAAATATCGATCGGCGACCCGAAGGAATAGAGATTCGCATCGCGGCTCTGGGTATTGGCGCGACGATAATCCATCCCTAACAGCAAGGTGTTTTCGATGTCGCCGAACTGCCACGCGCCGACCAGACGATTATCCGTCGCCCAGTTTTGCGCAAAGCCATCCCGGTAAGTCAGACCGCGGTTGGCCAGACGATCGCTGCCGTCCACCATCCCCAGCGCGTAGGCGCCGCGCAAATCCATATTCAGATAGGTGTAATTCAGGTTTTGATGAAACGTCCAGGTATCACTCACACGGTGCGTCAATTCATAGCCAAGATTAAACTGACGGGTATTATGGTGATTAATGCCGGGTTCGCCCAACGAGGTTTTATAACCGACTTTGCCATACGGCGTATTCTGTAACGTGCCATAGGGCAGTTTGAATCCGTTGGTCATACCGGACCGCGTATCCATATAGCTCGCCAGTACCGTCAGTTCCGTATCTTCCCCCAGAAAGGTCACGCTGGGCGCCAGATAGAAACGTTTGCTGTCGGCAAAATCCACTTCTCCGGACGTATCCCGCGCCAGCGCCACCACGCGATACAGCACGGTGCCGTCATCATTAAGCGGGCCTGCGCTATCAACCGCCAGGTGCCGATAATCGTCAGCGCCGTATTCCACTTCGATCTGTCCTTGCGGCAAACGCGTGGGGCGTTTTGTAATCACGTTGATCAACCCGCCCGGCGGATTTTGCCCGTAAAGTACCGAAGCCGGACCTTTCAGGACTTCAATACGTTCAACGCCAAACGGCTCCATCTGTTGTCCGTAAAAACCGTCTTCATTAAGCGTCGCTAATCCATTTTGAAAACGGGACTGATCGCTAAAGCCACGAATAGTAATCCATTCAGCCTTATTGTCCGGGCCGTAAGGCGTCGCCAGAATGCCGGCGCTATACCGCAACGCCTGATCGATCTTTTGCGCCCCTCGCGCCTGAATCTGCGACTCCGTCACCACCGAAACCGACCGCGGTGTTTCCGACAGGGGAACATCCAGCTTCAATGCCGTATTTGGCGGCGCCGTCACCACGATCTGCTCGTTTTTAAGCGGCGTCGACGCTGAAACAGGCACGGGCGCACCGCTAGCCTGCGGCGCCAGCGTTACGCCTCCATCGGCACTGTACTGCGCGGCCAGTCCACTGCCGTCAAGAATATGCAAAAACCCCTGTTGCACGCTGTAATTGCCTTGCAAGCCCGTACTGTTTTTGCCCGCCGCCAATGCCGGATCATAAGCCAGCAGCACGCCCGCCTGTTGCGCAAACTGGTTCAATACCTGGTTAAGCGGCCCGGCCGGTACAGCATAGGATTGAACGGTTGCCGCCGCCGCGTACACCGACATGACTGGCTGCGTCACGCCGAAAGCCGCCCCCAACACCGCAACTCGCAGGGCGCGGGCCAACACGTGAGTACGAAATCTCGCCATGCAATTATCCCCTTTATCTTGATGAATGATGTTTTTCAGAAGATATGCCAACTAAGCAGGCGGCAAGGGGAACCACAAATCGAAAAAAATTGAGAAACTTAAGTGAAATTTCCCTAATACAGCAGATCGGTCAACGAAACCGCCGGCAAGAAATAGCAGATCAACAAGCATGAAAAACAATAAACATACATAATAATAACTACATGCAATAAAAATTACTTAATAAACAAATATATCAAGAAGCATAAAACGCGATTCAGAGAAATAACACCTCGAAACATCCATCATTATTTTTCAAGCTAACCATCTCGTGAGCGCTGGAAATATCCATACTCTTTCTAACGTTAAGCGAAATAATGGCAGAAACGGGCACTCAAGGCGGAAAAACGTCATGAAAATATTATAAATTATCCGATCAATAATTCAGGTCGCAATATAGCGAGGAATTACCCGGTAATAACACACGATCGATTAGCATTGATATCATCGCCTCGCCGGGCGCGGCTTGCGCCCTATTCAAGAAGCCAGGTTCGTCGTGGAATCCGGCGATTCCTGATTCAGGATCAGCAATGACATTACGCGGTTTTCGACATTCAATTTGGAAAAAGACAACGTACTCAGTTGAGTATTGGTAAAGCCATCAGACAGCAAATCCGATACGACACGCGTACTTATCGCATCAGAATTCGTCATAAAATCCTGATAAGCAAATTTCACGTTAATTGGGAGAACGTCATCAATAGAAACCGATGCATTATTTTCAGAACGCAGTCCAAAGCGTGCATTAAATGCTGAATTGGCACACACCACCTTACACTTTTCATCAATGACAGCCACAGCACGCCGATCGTTCTCAACAGGTTGGCTTAGTATGCCGATGATCTCATTTTTGCCAAATATCAGACTCATCATTTCCTCTGCTTCATGCTATATAGTAGTTATCGTTCAGCAATGCGGAATCAATGCTCGCCCACGGCACATTATTGATAAGCACCACGCTCACCGTAACCTGCGGGGCATCCAGCACGCTGAAGGTATCTAATACCGTTTAATTTTAAAACCCGGATTTTCTGAATAAGATAACAGTCAGCCTTTTCATCTGTCTGACGCGGTAAACTGTTTATACGCTCCAAGGTGCGGAAAACGTTACCGCACGACCGTCTTCCTTGTTCATAGATTATCCCCGTCTATTTTCCCGTTGATAATCAGAAATATCTATTTCATTAACCGCTTACACCAACATAACATTTAATACAAAAATGCAACACCCCAACTCAGTGATGTAGTCAACTACCTGAGTTTGATAAGAATATACTCTGAACTATTTGTCACTATCGGCTGAATAAAGGGGATCTTTATGGTTTTTGATCGCATATGGCGATCAAAAAACAAATAACAATAGGCTTAACCTATTGAAAACAATATATTGATCGTTTTGAACCCCATTAACAGATAATGTGTTCCTCTGATTTCTAAATTGTGACATTTATCACTTGTCGTTAGCAGGTTCGACGCACTAAAGTGATTTTTTTTGAGCAATTTAAAGATCATTTAATTAACAACTCACTACTTTCCCTACATTGCGTGATCTATTACGCAAAAAAGAAACAAACCTGACCTGATAACCACAGTTAACTATTTATTGACATATCCTTAACATGTTTAAGGAGAAGCCTTTATGACCCAACATAATAAACACACAATACCCGCTGCAATCGCGGAAAATGCCCTGATAAATGCCGCTCAATATAAAAAAATGTATCAGCAATCCATTGACGATCCTGCCGCATTTTGGGGGGAACAGGGAAAAATCGTTGAATGGATAAAGTGTTACCAGCAGGTAAAGAATACATCTTTCGATCCCGGCCATATCCGTATTCGCTGGTTTGAAGACGGCACATTGAATGTAGCCGCCAATTGTCTGGATCGCCACCTTGCCGATCGCGGCGATCAAACGGCGATCCTCTGGGAAGGCGATGACGCGAAAGAAAGTCAAAAGCTCACCTACCGGGAACTGCACCAGTCTGTTTGCCGCTTTGCCAATGTCCTGAAGTCTCAGGGCGTCAAAAAAGGCGATGTGGTCGCCATCTACATGCCGATGGTGCCGGAAGCCGCCATCGCAATGCTGGCCTGCACGCGCATTGGCGCTATCCACTCGGTCATTTTTGGCGGTTTTTCGCCCGAAGCGATCGCCGGGCGCATCATCGACTCCAGCGCCAGACTGGTGATCACCGCGGATGAAGGCATCCGCGCCGGGCGCGTTATCCCGCTTAAGAAAAATATTGATGAAGCGCTGAAAAATCCTCGCGTCAACACCATCACCAAGGTCATCGTTTTCCGTCGCACCGGAACATCAGGGGAGTGGGCAGCGGGCCGCGATCTCTGGTGGCACGATCTCATCGGGAAAGCCGACGATCATTGTTTACCGGAAGAGATGAACGCCGAGGACCCGCTGTTTATTCTTTATACCTCCGGCTCGACCGGCAAACCCAAAGGAGTACTGCATACCACCGGCGGCTATCTGGTTTATGCCGCCCTGACGTTCAAATACGTCTTTGATTACCATCCCGGCGATGTCTACTGGTGTACGGCGGATGTCGGCTGGGTGACCGGCCACAGCTATCTGCTGTACGGTCCCCTGGCCTGCGGC
The DNA here is from genome assembly GCF_005484945.1 of Brenneria rubrifaciens. NCBI lineage: Bacteria > Pseudomonadati > Pseudomonadota > Gammaproteobacteria > Enterobacterales > Pectobacteriaceae > Brenneria > Brenneria rubrifaciens. The sequence goes on along the minus strand of NZ_CP034035.1, from coordinate 604,686 downwards.
GCAATTACGCTGATGTTTGAAGGCGTTCCCAACTGGCCGGACGCCCGCCGCATGGCGCAGGTGATCGACAAACATCAGGTTAATATTCTCTATACCGCGCCAACGGCCATCCGCGCGCTGATGGCGGAGGGCGACAAGGCGATTGGGGGCACCTCGCGCGAATCGCTGAAGATCATGGGTTCCGTCGGCGAACCGATTAACCCGGAAGCCTGGGAGTGGTACTTCAACAAGATCGGTAACGGGAAATGCCCGATCGTCGATACCTGGTGGCAGACAGAAACCGGGGGGATAATGATCACTCCCCTGCCCGGCGCGATCGAAGCCAAAGCCGGTTCCGCGACGCGTCCTTTCTTCGGCGTTCAGCCCGCGCTGGTGGATAATCTCGGCACCCCGCAAGAGGGCGTCTGCGAAGGCAATCTGGTGATCACCGATTCCTGGCCCGGACAGGCGCGCACCCTGTTCGGCGATCACGATCGTTTCGAGCAAACCTATTTCTCGACCTTCAAGGGGATGTACTTCAGCGGCGACGGCGCACGCCGGGACGAAGATGGCGACTACTGGATCACCGGCCGCGTTGATGATGTGCTCAACGTTTCCGGCCACCGTCTCGGCACGGCGGAAATCGAGTCCGCGCTGGTCGCTCACCCGAAAATCGCCGAAGCCGCGGTGGTCGGTATTCCGCACAACATGAAGGGCCAGGCGATCTATGCCTATATCACGCTGAACCACGGCGAAGCGCCTTCCAGCGAGCTCTACGCCGAAGTCCGTGACTGGGTTCGCAAAGAGATTGGCCCGATCGCCACACCCGACATTCTCCACTGGACCGACGCATTGCCAAAAACCCGATCCGGCAAAATTATGCGCCGCATTCTGCGCAAAATCGCGGCGGGCGACACCAGCAATCTGGGGGATACCTCCACGTTGGCCGATCCTGGCGTCGTCGAAAAGTTGCTGGAGGAAAAGCAGGTCATGAGCACGTCATCATCATGACCATCAAACCCACGATCGTTCGACTCACTGCTCACCTCCCGCGATGATCGTGGTTCCGAGGCGGGACATCGCCCCGTGTCGTCTCTCAGACACTAAATAAGCCGATTCAGCAGCAGACAGCCGATCAGACCGCAAACCGCAATAATGGTTTCCAGCACCGACCACGACTTCAGCGTTTCAACGATGGTCAGATTAAAATACTCTTTAAATAGCCAAAAACCGGGATCGTTGACATGAGAGAAGATCACGCTGCCGGAACCCACGGCCAGCACCATCAGTTCAGGGCTCACGCCGGTGATGGTCAGCAGCGGCGCGACAATCCCGCCGGCGGTCATCGCCGCCACGGTTGCCGACCCCAACGCCAGACGCAGCGCGGCGGCAATCGCCCATCCCATTAACAGCGGCGACAGCGTGCTGCCCGCCATCAGCGTCTCGATATATTTCGCCACCCCGCCATCGACCAGAATCTGTTTAAAAGCGCCGCCGCCGCCGATGATCATCAACATCATGGCGATAATCTTGATCGAATCGCCGATGGTATCCATCACCTGCTCCATCTTGCGGCCGCGGTTAAGACCGAAGGTAAAGATGGCGACCAATACGGCAATCATGGTCGCCATCACCGGATCGCCTAGAAATTCGGCGTAAGACAGCAACGCGTGACCTTTGGGCAACGTCATTTCAGCAATGGCGCGGCCCGCCATCAGAATAACCGGGATCAGGGTAGTGACCACGCTAATGCCGAAGCCTGGCATTTCGCTGTCGGTAAAGACTTTCGGGTTGTGCAATCCTTCCAGGATCGGCTTATCAATCCCCCGCAGGAAGCGGGCATAAACCGGACCGGCCAGAATCACCGTCGGGATAGCGATTATTGTGCCGAACAACAGGGTTTTGCCCATGTCGGCTTTAAAAAGAATACTGATGGCGGTCGGGCCGGGGTGCGGCGGCAGCAAGGCATGAGTGACCGACAGGGCCGCCGCCATTGGCACGCCGATAAATAACAGCGGAATACGCGCGGCGGCGGCAATAGTGAAGACCAGCGGCAATAACAGCACGAAGCCGACTTCATAGAACAAGGCGAAACCCACCACAAATCCGGTCGAGAGCACAGCCCATTGGATGCGTTCCTTACCGAACTTATCGATAAGCGTGGTAGCGATTCGTTGCGCGCCGCCGCAATCAGCCAGTAATTTGCCCAACATGGCGCCGAACCCCATAATCAGGGCCAGACTGCCCAATGTGCCGCCGACTCCGTTTTTGATCGACGTAATTACCCCATTGACGTTGAAGGCGCCCTGAGTGGTATAACCGAGGGCAAGCCCGACCAACAGTGAAACCAGTATCAGTGAAATGAAACCGTTCAGCTTGCAACGGATCATCAGTAGCAGCAGCAGGGCTACGCCAATCGCTACAATGATTAATGGCATAATAGTTCTCCGATATCGGTATCGAGTAGGATAAGCAGATACAAAATCGAGTCTTTGTCATAACGATGGCGACGTGTTTTTATGGCTCAACGCAATGCGCCGTGAAAAAACATTTCCGATATTTTATCTGCAATAACCATGATGATTGCTCTCATTTCTCTTTGTGATACTTATCACATCGTTGTTTGTTACCGGTATCATGATACCGGTAACGTGATAAAATAAGGAATGGTCAAAAGGCTTAAATATTTATTCTGGGATAGCGATCAAACTTATGGCGGGACAAAGCATCATCATCATGGGCGTGTCTGGATGCGGTAAATCCAGCGTGGGTGCGGCCATTGCCAACGCATTGGGCGCGAAATTCATAGACGGGGACGATCTGCATCCACGGGCCAATATTCAAAAAATGGCCGTCGGGCATCCATTAGACGACGATGATCGCGCACCGTGGCTCGAACGCCTGAATGATGCGGCCTATAGTCTACGCCACAAAAACGAAGTCGGCCTGATCGTCTGTTCCGCGTTAAAACGCCGCTACCGCGATCGTCTGCGCGAAGGCAATCCTGAAATGATTTTTCTGTATATGAAAGGCGATTTTGAGGTAATTCTGGCGCGTCTGAACGCGCGCGCCGGTCATTATATGCCAACCAGCCTGCTGAAAAGTCAGTTTGAAGCCCTGGAAGAACCGGCGGCGGATGAAACCGACGTATTCTCCATCGATATCAGCGGCAGTTTCGATCAGGTCGTCGACCGGGGCGTCGCGGCCTTACGCGGCGCAGGGGTGATATCCCGCCGATAACGCGTTCAAGTACTTCCGCCGTGCAAGAGGATAAACCCCAAATCAAGCCGCCGGGGAGTCACTGTTTCCCCCCGCAAGCGGGCAAGGAGCCGTTCCGCGGCAACCTGCCCCATTTTCTCCCGCGGGGTCAACACGCTGGTCAGTTTCGGCACCATCGACTGGCCGATATCGTGCCCATGAAAACCGGCAATGCCCATATCTTCAGGTATACGCAGCCCCTGGCGTTGACACTCAAAGACGGCGCCGATGGCGATATCGTCGTTGGTGCAGAACAGGCTGTCGGTGTCCGGGTAACACTCAAGCGCCTCCTTCATCAATTCACCGCCCAGGCTGTAGTAAGACGAACGTTTCGTACAGACGCTATGGGGGGTCAAACCGCGATCGCGCATAGCCTGCTCATATCCCTGCATTTTAATCACGGTACGCTCATCCTGCCGGGCGCCAAGATAAACCGGATGGGAATACCCAGACTCAAGTAGGGTTTTGGTCATCTGATAAGCCGCATCATGGTTATTGAACCCGACGGCCAGATCGATACACGGCGACTCGCTGTCCATAATTTCAATCACCGGGATACCCGCCACCTCAATCATTTTCTGCGTTCGTTTGGTGTGGGAACGTTCGGAAAGAATCAGTCCGTCGATATTGTAAGAGAGCAAAGACATCAGGCGCATCTCTTCACGTTCGACGTGATAGCCGTAGTGTGCGATCATGGTCTGATAGCCATGAGAGTCGGTAACGCTTTCAATACCGCGCAACACTTCAGCAAACACCTGATTGGTGAGTGAAGGCAACAAAACGCCAATCGCCCGGCTGGTGGCGTTGGATAAGATTTCAGGCGCCCGGTTGGGAATGTAGCCAAGTTCATCCAGCGCCGCCGCTATCTTGCTGCGCAAGCCTTCTGAAACCCTAAGCGGATCACGCAGATAACGGCTAATGGTCATTTTCGTGACGCCGACTTGGTTGGCCACATCCTGTAACCCAGGTCTTTTCTTCTTCATTTTCAATTAATTAAAAATTCTTTGGCGGGTGGCTTAGTGTAACAAAGAAAACCAGCCCTGTCTGTGACGCGGGCGAACCGGCGAAACCCGCCAATCGCGTTTGTTGAGCAAACGCTACGGCGCTCAGTCGCTCGCCGCGTCGCCGGCGAAAACAGATCCCCGCCGATGCGAGGACCACGGGAAACCCCTTGATTTTTGCGGCGGCGACTACACTTTATTTTCATCCAGATAGCGACGTCGGCAGGAGAATATGCCCCAACAACTCCGGTATTTTTCGTTGAAAGTGCTCACCATCAACACACACAAAGGCTTCACGGCGTTTAATCGCCGCTTCATTTTGCCTGAGCTGCGTGACGCGGTACGCACCGTCGGCGCGGATATCGTCTGCTTACAGGAAGTGATGGGCGCCCATGAAGTTCACCCGCTGCATGTAGAAAACTGGCCGGACACCACGCATTACGAATTCCTCGCCGATACCATGTGGAGCGATTACGCCTACGGGCGCAACGCGGTCTATCCCGAAGGCCATCACGGTAATGCGGTGTTATCGCGTTTCCCCATTGAGTATTATGAAAATCACGACGTCTCGGTGGGCGAAAGCGAGAAGCGCGGATTGCTGTATTGCCGGATTACGCCGCCGAAGCTGGCTTTTCCCATTCATGTGGCCTCGGCGCATCTTGGTCTGCGGGAAACGCATCGCCGAGCACAGCTAACGATGATAGCGAAATGGGCCAATTCACTGCCCGATGGCGAACCGGTGATCGTGGCGGGCGATTTCAATGACTGGCATCAGCGCGCCAACCCTATTTTGCAAGCCGAGGCCGGACTTGAGGAGATCTTCACCCGCACCCGCGGCAGACCCGCGCGCACCTTCCCGGCGGGCTTTCCCCTGCTGCGCCTCGATCGGATTTATGTGAAAAACGCCCACGCCAGCAGCCCGACCGCACTGGCTTTGCGCCGTTGGCGTCATCTGTCCGACCATGCCCCTTTAAGTGCAGAGATATACTTATGAAATGTTCATGGCGAGAAGGAAACCGAATCACGCTACTGGAAAATGGCGACCATTTTTACCCGGCGGTGTTTGACGCCATCGACAATGCACAAAGCAAAGTGATCCTTGAAACGTTTATCTGGTTTGAAGATAACGTCGGCCGTCGGCTTCATGACGTGGTATTGCGAGCTGCTCAACGCGGCGTGAAGGTAGACGTTTTACTCGACGGCTACGGTTCGCCGAATTTAAGCGAGGCATTCGTCAATGCGCTCACCGCTGCCGGCGTGGTGTTCCGTTATTACGATCCGCGCCCTCCTCTGTTCGGGATGCGCACCAATGTATTCCGCCGGATGCACCGCAAAATCGTGGTGGTGGATGATACGGCGGCGTTTGTCGGCGGGATTAACTATTCCGACGAACATATGACCGACTACGGCCCGCAAGCCAAGCAGGATTACGCCGTACAAGTTGAAGGGCCGGTGGTGCAGGACATTCTGCTGTTTGAACTGGAAAATCTGCCCGGCCAGGCCGCCGCGCGCCGCTGGTGGAAGCGCCGCCATCGCCCGGAAGACAACCTGAAGCCAGGCGAAGCGCAGGCGTTGTTCGTCTGGCGCGACAATGAAGAACATCGCGATGATATTGAGCGCCACTATCTGCGAATGCTGGCTAACGCCAAACGCGAGGTGATTATCGCCAACGCCTATTTCTTCCCCGGCTATCGCCTGCTGCACGCCATGCGCAATGCGGCGCGGCGCGGCGTGCGGGTGAAGCTCATCGTACAGGGCGAGCCAGATATACCGATCGTAAAGGCCGGCACGCGTCTGCTTTACAACTATCTGGTGCAAGGCGGCGTACAGATTTATGAATATCGCCGCCGCCCGCTGCACGGCAAAGTGGCGCTGATGGACGATCACTGGGCGACGGTCGGCTCCAGCAATCTCGATCCGCTCAGCCTGTCGCTCAATCTGGAAGCCAACCTCATCATTCACGATCGTGCCTTTAACCAGACGCTGCGCGACAATCTCAGCAAGATTATCGTCAACGACTGCGTGCGCGTGGATGAATCGATGGCGCCGAAACGTACCTGGTGGAACCTGACCAAAAGTGTGCTGGTGTTCCACTTTCTGCGCCATTTCCCGGCATTAGTCGGCTGGTTGCCCGCCCATACGCCGACGCTATCGCAGGTGCCGGCCCCGGTGCAGCCGGAGATGGAAACCCAGGATCGGGTCGAAGCGGAAAACAGCGGAGTGAAGCCCTGATGTCAAAATCCCATCCGCGCTGGCGTCTGGCAAAAAAAATCCTTAACGGCCTTTTCTTTATCGCCGTCGCCGTCCTTCTGGTTGTTTATGCGCAAAAAGTCGACTGGGAAGCGGTATGGAAGGTCATTCGCGACTATAACCGCACGGCGCTGTTGAGCGCCGTAGGTCTGGTAATGCTGAGCTATTTAATTTATGGCTGCTACGATCTGCTCGGCCGCGTCTATTGCGGGCATAAGCTGGCGAAGCGCCAGGTGATGCTGGTGTCATTTATTTGTTATGCCTTTAATTTAACGCTCAGTACCTGGGTTGGCGGCATCGGCATGCGCTACCGGCTCTATTCCCGGCTGGGGCTGTCCGGCGGCGATATCACGCGTATCTTCTCACTGAGCATCGCCACCAACTGGCTGGGGTATATCTTGCTCGGCGGCGTGATTTTTACCGCGGGCATCGTGCGATTGCCCGAACACTGGTATATCGGCCCGGAGGCGTTGCGCATTTTAGGCATCGCGTTGCTGCTGGTTATTGCAGTCTATCTGTGGGCCTGCGCCAAACGGCGCCGTATGACGATCAAAGGACGAAAGCTGGCGCTGCCGTCGTGGAAATTCGCGCTGGCGCAATTGGCGCTTTCCAGCCTCAACTGGATGGTGATGGGGGCGATTATCTGGTTGCTGATGGGGGAAGCCGTGGGCTACTTCTTTTTGCTCGGCGTCCTGCTAATAAGCAGCATTGCCGGGGTTATCGTTCATATTCCCGCGGGCATCGGCGTGCTGGAGGCGGTGTTTATTGCACTGTTGGCAGGCGAACCGGTTTCTCGCGGCACGATTATCGCCGCCCTGCTCGCTTATCGCACGCTCTACTACTTCCTGCCGCTGTGCCTGGCGACGATTGGCTATCTGATACTGGAGAGTCGGGCGAAGAAACTGCGGACCAGGCAGGCGCGCGGAAGGGAAATGCCAAAACCGCGACCAAAAACCACAATGTGATGGGAGTCATGAGGCTGCGCCTGCCGGGTTCGTCATTTGTCTATCCCGATATTCCGCTACGCCACGCCTTGACCGAGGACACCGCGCGTCCATCCCTAATCAAAACGACAGTTCCCGGATCAGCACCGCCGACACCACTTTCCAACCGCGCACCAGCAGGCTTTGCGCCTCGCCATCCATCACCACCGTTCCGCGTAATATCTGCCGCTGGCCGCGGCTGCCGTCAGGCAGGCTGAGCACCACCCGGTAAACGGCCTGCTCAGGGTGGAGTTTACGCTGCGAATCGCTCAGCGTGGCGATATCTCCGCCGTAAGTCGAGGTCAGTTCCGGCGCGGCGCTCAAATCACGGGTTGCGGTATGGTCGATATCCACGATCGTCACAGGCAACGCCGGGCTGCTGGCATCAAGAGGATAAAAATGCCCCCGCCCCCCGGTTTGCAGCCGCTGCCAGTCTTTTTCCGACACAAAAGCTTCCACCAGCCCGCCTGCCGGTTTGGTAATCACCGCCAGCCATTCGCCCTGCGCCAGCCATTCGCCGACCGCCAGCGGTACAGCCATATCCGCCACCACGCCGCTTATCGGCGCGCGTACCGTCAATTGGGCCGACTGGCGTTGCAGTACGCTGAGCTTTTGCTGCGCGGCGTCTCGTTCCTGTTTCACCCGCAGGTGTTCAGCCGCCGCTTCCTTGTTGAATACCTGAAACGCCCCCTGCCAGTTCAGCGTGGCGATTTGCCGCTCCAACTGCCGCCGCTCGTGCAGCAGCGCGTCCGCCTCCAGCGTAAATAGCACCTGACCCGCCTGCACCGTTTGCCCGATCCGCGCATCAATGCTGTTTACCATCGCGGGCAGCGGCATATATAAACTGCTTTGCTGTTCGGCGCGCAACAGCGCAGGCGCGTAAACGCCGCGCTGCCAGGGAATAACCAGCAACAGCAGCAAAATACCGCTCAGCGTCAGCGTAACAAGCATATTCCGGTTCATACGATAATCCTTGCGGCGTTTACGCCATTCACTCAGTTCGTTTACCACCGGCAATACCACGAAATAACCGATTTCAACGGCGAACAGCAGCATACCCAGCAGCTTGAACGTCATGTGATAAACCAGTAGCGCGATGCCGGTAAACAGAAAAAAGCGGTAGATCCACACGCAGAAGGCGTAGCCCGCCAGCGTGCGCTGTAGCCAGCGCGGGAACGGTTCCGGCGGCTCGTCACCCAGCCCGAAAAGCCATTCGCGCAGCTTCCAGCGCGCCACGGCAAATCCCCGGTGTTGCAGATTCGGAACCTGAAGCCAGTCCGACAACAGAAAATAGCCGTCAAAACGCATCAACGGACTCAGGTTGATCGCCAGCGTCATGATCCAGGTGGTGGTCGCCAGCATAAACGCCGCACTGCGCAGCATGCCGTCCGGGAGGAAACTCCAGGCCAGCGTCGCCCAGGCCGCCAGCGTCAGTTCGGTCAACATCCCGGCGGCGCCGATCGCCATCCGCTGCCGACGGCGGGTGAGCGTCCAGGAGCCGGAAGTATCGGTATACAGTACCGGCATCATCACCAGAAAAGCGACGCCCATGCTGGCAACCTTCGCGCCAAAATGTTTACAGGCGTAGGCGTGCCCCAGCTCATGCAGGATTTTGGTGAAACACAGCGTAATGCCTGCCAGCGCCGCCCCTTCCAGGGTAAAAAAATGCAGAAACGTGTTTTTAAAGGTCTCCCACTGACGCCCGGCCAGAAACAGTCCCAACACCGCCGCAATGAGCGTGAGTGTTAAACATAAACGGCTGAAAAAAGGTTCCGCCCACGGCAGGGTGCGGTGCAGAAAACGATCCGGGTGCCACAGCGGAATACGGAAAAACAGATAGTTCTTCAGGAGTTTACGCCACAACGAAACCTGTGTTTGCGCTAACTGCCGCCCAAATTGCGCCAGCGCCTCATCGCCGGATGCCCGCGTCAAGCTATTGGTCTGCAAAAAGCGGCTGAAACACTGCACGTCGCTATCGTCGATGGTCAGCGGCAGCGTCTGGTTTATCTGCGCCACAATTTTCGCCGGTTCCCCCAACGACCAACGCGACAGCATCGCCATTTCCACCCAGCCGATGCGGAAAAACAGGCCGCGCAGCGGATCTTCCAACGTCCAGCTTGGCGATCCGTCACGGTTGGCGGGCCCGGCGTGCAGGATCAGTTCGTCCCGCAGCGGAGACAACCGGGATGTCGCCGGACGCTGGCTTAGACCGTTGATGGCGGAGGCCGACAAGCCCGGCATCATCACACCCCCAGCCATACGCGCAGCGTGGCCAGTGGCTTACGCAGCAGGTAAACGAACAGCACCGTACGCTGACCATACAGTTTCGCCGTGCCCTTCAACCCCACGCGCAATTGCGGATCGTCCTGGGTAAACCTGGCTCTCAGCCGATAGGCCATAATGTTGTCCGGCGTGAGCGCCGAACGGTAGCCGATATGCTCCAGCCGCGCCGACTGCGCGGAGTTTGGGGCCACATTCAGAAATAACCGCACATCAGCCCCTTTCTCCAGCGCGATGGCATCGGCGGCGGGCAACTGGATTTCCAGTTCGACATCATGCGGATCGGCAATCATCATAATACGTTCGCCAATCGCCACCGAACGGCCGATCCAGTCGCTGGCATCGTCAAAGATCGCCACCCCGTCACGCGGGGAAACCAGTTGCATACGCGCCAACTGTCGTTGCAGAAAATCCATGTCGCTCTGCGCCTGCTCCCGCCGACTTTGCAGTACCACCAGACTGGCTTTGCTATTGGCGTCGAACAGCGCCTGTTGCTGCGCCTGCCGGTACTGGGCGTCGGCCGAGGCAAACGCCTGGCGCGCCGACTCCAGACGGTTTTCCAGCTCGCGGGCGTCCAACCGCACCAGCGGTTGATTCGCCGCGATCTGCTGATTGGGGCGAACCAGAATATCGTCCACCACCCCGGCCACCGGCGCGCGCACCATCACCGGACGGTACGCCACGATCTCCGCCGGGGCCAGTACCGATTGACGTACCGGGAACAGCATAACCAGCAACAGCGCGATCGCCCCCGCCAGCATCAGGCGGCGGCGGTTGGGACGGCCGCCGGTATTGACGCGGCGGTTTTTGCGTAGGCCAATCCAGGCATGAGAATAGGCGTCGGCCAGTTTTTCCAGCAGCACCTGTTCCGCGGGTTGCCACGCGCGGTCACGCGCCAGAATCAGCACCAGCGGCGTTTCGCCCTGCGGACGCCGCAAAGGTAGCCAGAGTAAAAACTCGGGCAGATACGCCTGCCACAACAATTGGTCATTGACGGGAAGATCCTGCCAGCGCAGGGATTGGGTCTGCCGCCCCTCCTGCTGCCACTGGCGGCACAGACGGCTGAACTCGATGCAGAACGGCGCATTATCGTCAATCGACGCCAGCCCGGAAGCGGTGCGCAGACGCTGTTTTTCACAGTCCCACAGCAGCGCCTGACGATATTTCACCAGATTGTGCGTATCATTGACGATTAAAAACGCCAGTTCATCCTGCGTTTCCCGCGCTCTGGCGCGGCTTTGCAACTGCAATAACTCCGCCAGCAGCGCCAGCCGGGGTTCCTGTTCGCTTACGGTTTGGCTCATGGCGCGCCGACGCCTGCCGCGGGCGGCGCGATCTCCGCCACGCCGCTCATTCCCGGCAGCAGCCCGGCGGTGGATTGCGTGATGCGCCCAAACACTTTGACCGACTGGCTGACCGGCTCCACCGCGGAAGAGATGCGGCTGATTTCAGCCGGATAACGTAGCCCGGTTTCATCCAGCGTCACCTGAAAGGGGTTGCCCTGTTTTAACCACACCAGCCAGCGGGACGGCACGATCATTTCCAACTCGAAGGCGCTGTCATCGTAAATCGACAGCAGTTCTTTACCTTCCGGCACCGACTCCCAGCGCTTCACTTTCGTTTCCGTCACCCGGCCGGCGAACGGCGCTTTGATGGCGCAACGTTGCAGCATGGCGCGGTTCACGCCGTTTTCCGCCTGCGCCATTGAAGCCGCCGAACGCGCCTGATCCACCTCCGACAAGCTGATCGAGTTGAGCTTATCCAACCGGTTGGCGATAGCCAGTTTTTTACGGGCGGCATTTTCGGCGGCGGTGGAATAATTCAGTTTTTCCTTTAGTACCGTACAGTCAAAGGTCAGCAGCGTATCGCCCTGCTTGAAATGTTCGCCCTCTTTCACCGCGATATCCGTTATTTTGGCCGAAATTTCACTGGAAAGCGTGGTGTAACGCACCGCACTGAGCTGTACGCGAACATCGCCGTCACCGCCCGCCCGCACCCACAGGGGCGTCAGCAACACCCCCGCCAGCAGCCACTGCCGTGCTTTCATCAATGGGTTCCCCCGGCTTGCAGTGATTGCAGGTTATCCCACATATCGGCGTTGACCGTGCGATAGGGTTTTCCGGCCACCGTATCGGGCGTCGCCGCGACCGCCACCGGCGGCGCGATCGCCGGCGTTACCGTGGCGACTACCGCGCCCGGCGTCGCCAGCGACAGACGCGGCACAGGCACGCCGCCGGTTTCAATATTGCTGGCGCTGCGGGCAATGGTGTTGCTCAACGCCGCCAGACTGGTATCGCTGACCTTGTCGGGCAGCACATCCAGCCCGGCGGCCTGATACACCGCGCCCAGCGCATTCTGTACGTCGGCAAAGCTGCGGTCGCGGGCACGGGTGGTCAGAATGGTTTCCGTGCTGACGCGTACCTGTTCCATCTGCGCCGCCGCCTGATTACGCACGCTTAACGCAGTCTGATTGAGAATGCCGCGCTGAATGCGCGCCAGTTCCTGATAGCGGTTGAACATGCGGGTGCTTTGCTGATACTCCTGCCAGGCGACGTTCACCTGCGTCAGCACCGCCATGCGCAGCGCCTGACGCCGCACTTCCGCCAGTTCCTCGTTGCTTTGTCCGGCGCGTTTCACCGATGACCACGACAGGACGTTAAGCAGGTTGCCGCTCACCTGCACGCCCGCGTTCGCCCACTGGCGATTGACCAGATAGCTGTTGCTGTCGCCGTTGATACCAGCAAACAGCGACACGCCCGGCAACAGCCGCAACAACGATTTACGGGTCTCCAACACCGAGTTACGCGCCAGATAGCTCTCTTCGCGCACTTCAGGACGTTTTACCATCGAGAAGTTTTCCAGATCGTCGAGGGTGTAGGCCATTTTCGGCGCGATCAGGCGACTTTCACCCGGCACCACCACATCAAATTTGCTGGCGGGCGGTAAGTTCATCAGCGAGGCCAGACGGGACTTCGCCACCACCAGATCGCTATCGACAATCTCCAGTTGACGCACCATTTCCAGCATATTTTTCTGGAAACGCAGCGCCTCCACCGGCGCCAGCAGCCGCTGTTGCTCGGTCTGGCGGGCATATTCCAGCGCCTGACGCGCATCCGTCAGCGCCGCCGTCACTTCCGGCCGTAGGCGCTGCGCGGTGGCCGCTTCCCAATAGGCGGTACGCACCTGCCGGGTAATGTCCGCCACCACGCGACGGCGACGCTCTTCGGCGGCCAGCGATTTATTCGCCTGCATCTTGGCGTTGAAATAGCTGATGCCGAAATCCAGCACGTTCCAGCTCAGCGACAGGTCCGCCGTGCGCAGCGTTTTATCCTGACTGGTGGACGCTTCCAGCGATTCCTCGCCGGTAGTCACCGATTGACTGCTGGACCCGGCCACGTTGTCACGGGTTTGCAACCCCGCCCTGGCCGCCAGTTTCGGCAACATATCCAGGCTGGCGACGCCGACCAGGTTATCCTCCATCGCCTGCTCCATCAGCGCCACCCGCTGTTGCAAATTGTATTTCAGCGCGCGGGCAATCGCCTCATCCAGCGTGATGGCGCCGCGTACCGGTTCCTGATTGGCAAACATCTGTGTCCGATCGCTCAATGCCTGCTGAACCTGCTGTTCCGTCGTCACCGGTTCAGGCTTTACCGCACACCCGCCCAGCCCCAGACAGGCCAGCGCTACCGCCAATTTTAGAGCCTGGGAACCGGCAGATTTTTGCTTGCTGTCCCAGAGTTTCGCTATGTGCTGAGTCACCAGGGTTCTCCCCCTCTAATGTAATGTCGTGTGTTGATGTTGTTATACGTTGCTGCGTGAAATTCGCGTTACTGGCGCGTCACTCCGCCGACGACGCGTTCTTTTCCGTTAACTGATCCAATGCGGTCAGTAACTCGTCATACGCCGCCTGCGCCTGTTGCAACTGCGCGGAGAAGGCGACTTTGGCGTCCGGTCCGTCCGGCTGCGGCATCCGCAGGCCAGCCGGCGCGTTCTCCGGCGTGGCGGCGACGGCGTTAGCCGCCCGCAATGTTGAAAAGTCCACCTCGTCCAGCACCGGCATCAGCGTTTCCATCATCGGCGCCAACCGCCACGGGGTTGCGGCGTAGTCCACCGCGCCGCCCGCCAGCGGATAGTTATCCCGCGACAGCTCATTGCCGAACGATGGCGCGGCCCCCGCCGCCACGCGGGTTGCCGCCGACGACTCTCCCCCACGGGGCGCGGGGCGCATCACCTTGTCCGGCCGTTCCAACTCGTCCTGACGCGCATCCAGCCACGCCGCCATCATGCCGCCCGGCATATCAGGCATAGTGGAGACTACCGGCATGACTGGCTGTTTGTTGATCGCCAGCGTCAGGGAGCGGGAGGCCGTTCCGCCCTGACCGTCATTTACCGTCAGCGTCAGATCAAAACTGCCGACGGCCAGCGTTTTTCCGCTGATGGTTAACGTCGCGCCATCAAAGCTCAGGCCGTCCGGCAATCCCGCCATGCTCCAAGTCAGGGTGTCGCCATTGACGTCGTGGAACAAATCGGACGAGAGCGTGGCGCGGTATGCCGCCGACTGAGTGGCTTGCGGCAACGCCGCTTCGCTATCCGTGGCATAAGGCGCGCTGTTGGCGATGCTGACCACCGACGCAATGTTCGGCGCGCCGGTATCCGTGCCGTTATTGGCGCTACCGCCGTCGTCCCGGATAGCGACCAGGGTGACGACGCGTTCGCCGCTGGTGACGGTAGCGCTGGTGTTGGCATAGGTCAGACCGTCGACCAGCGCAGCGGCGGTGGCGGCATCAATGCTCCCACCGCTGCCGATGGTCAGCGTGGCGGTGCCGTTGTCGAGCGCGACCGCGACGCTCAGGCCGTTGGCGGTCGTGATGGCGGCGCCATCGGTCAGCATAATGGCCGTACCGTCGACGATCAGGCTCTCAGCGCTGTCGACGACACCGAAGACGGTGACGGTCAGCGCCACAATGGACTGACCGCGCTCTATCGTGGAAACACTCGCGCCGTCGAATAGCGATACCGCAGCGTCACCCGCCGTGTAGCCAGGATCGGCTGGCGTCGCGGTCAGTAGCGGCGCGTTGTTGACCGCCGCGACGTCAACGGCGGCGGAGACGGCAAGCGCCGTCGCGTCTGCGCCGCCGTCGGCCGTACCGCCGCTGTCCCGAATGGCGGTCAGCGTAACGGTGCGCGTACCGACCGTCGGATCGTCGCTGGCGTTGGCGTAAGCGATACCGTTGACGAGGGCAGCGGTGTTTGCGGCGGTCATGCCTGTACCGCCGGAAATCACAACGGTGGCGGTGTCGCCGCTGACAGACACGGTATAACCGTAGCCGCTGGCGGTGGCGCCGGAACCGTCGACCAGGACGATTACCGTGCCGTCGATGGTCAGCTTTTCACTTGAACCGTCGCGCAAACCGGAAACGCTCAGCGTCAGAGCGCTAAGGGTCTGATCGGCTTCCACGGTGGAGACAACCGCGTCGCTGAACAGTATGGCGGCTTCGCCGCCTTCCGTGTAGCTGGGGGTAGCGGCGGTGGCGGTCAGTACCGGCGCGTCGTTAATTCCGGTAACGCTCAGCGCCAGCGTAGCGCTGGCGGTGGCGCCATAGGCGTCGGTCACGCTCAGCCGGAGACGCACGCCGGCGCCCGGATCGTCGCTGCCGTTGGTATAACTGATCTGTTGCAGCACCCGGTTGGCGGTGACCGTGTTGACCTCGGCGGTGAAGGTGAGCGTCAGCGTGCCGCTTGCGCTGCTGAAGGTAGCGATAGCCGCGCCATCCAGATAGAGCGTATCGTCCACCCGCGTCAGGCCGTTACCGTCATTGAAGCCATAGCCATCGTCGCTACTGCTCCCACCGTCGCGCACCAGCGTGATCACCGCGCCGTTGTAGTTGCCCGCGCCATCGGCCAGCGCGTCGTAGTCGGCGTCCCTGAGCGTGATGACCTCCGCCGGCAGTACCGTTCCCTGCTCGGTGTAATCCATGGCGATTTCCGTCAACGTATCTTTAAAACTGACCAGACCGGCGCTGCCAGTGACCACCACTGCGCCCTGAGCGCCGGTCACCACGTTCCGGGCGCCGGCCAATGCCGCCGTGGTATCGCGGGTGACCGTATCAATAAGCGTCAGCGTCCCGCTGTCGGATTTGTAGCGGCTGAGGCTGCCGTCCGAAGCGGTGACATACAACGTACCGTCGTCATCGGACAGCGCGACGGCAGTCACATCGGACAGGCCGCTGACCGCGCCGAGGTAGCGCAACGCGCCGCTCTCGGCGTCAAAGCCGAACGCGGCTATGCCATCCTCGCTGGCCGCATAAATCGTGCCGCCATCGCCGGCGACGGCGATGGCCACCGGGCCGGACATATCAATAGTGCTTTCGCCCGCGGCCGCGCCGTCACGCTGCCAGGCGACAGCGCTGAGCGTACCGTCCGCCGCCCGTTGATAGACGATCAGGGTATTGGCGACCGACGCAGCGGCCGGATCGGTGACCACATAGACATAGTCGCCCACCGCCTCGATACCGACGGCGGTGAACAGATAGGGTTCGTTGCTGGTGGAAGCCGTAATGGACTGGCTCAGCACATACTGGCCGCTGTCCGCGTTCAGGGCGTAAACCAGCAGGCCGGAGTAATTGCCATCCACCACATAGAGCATGCTGCCGTCATCGGACATCGTCAGGTCGGCGACGTTTTCCGTGGTCAGCGTCTGTACCCATGTCAGGTTGCCGCCGATGTCGTCACGGCTGAACACCGTCACGCTGTCCCCGCCCGCGCCAAGCATGTACACCGTACCGCCGTCGTCACTGACTTCGATACGCGAAACGGACGCAATGCCGCTGTCCTGGGTCTGCAACAGCATCAGTTCGCCAGTGTTGGTGTTGCGGCTGAAAATGGCGATGTTGCCGCTGCTGTCGACGGCATACAGGTAATCGCCCGACGCGGTCAGCGCGCTGGCCGCGATATCGGCAAGACCGCTGATGGCCGTCAGGCTGCCAACCGCTTCCAGGCTGGTGTAATCGGCGCCGGCGCTGAGTGCCGGCACTGAGTTGTTCACCACGGAGAGAGACGCGGTCGCTTCCAGCGTGGCGGTATCGTTGCCGCTGTTTTCTCGACCGCCGCTGTCCTGCACGCTGAGGCTGATGATGCGTTCGCCGGCGCTTTGGGCGTTGCTGAGATTGGCATAGCGGGCCTGTTCGATCAGGCTTGCCGCGGTATCGACGGCAATGCCGTCCGCACTGGCGATGGTCACGGTGGCGGTATCGCCGTCAAGCCTCACGGTATATGTGTCGCCACTGTCAAGCGTGCCGCTGCCGGCAACCAGCGCAATGCGCGTACCGGCGACGGCGAGCGTCTCTCTGCTGCCGTCAAGCAGGCCGGAGAGGGTGAAGGTAATGCTTGAGAGGGTCTGGCCGTTTTCCACCGTTGAGATGGCGACGTCGCTGAACAGCGCGGCGCTGCTGCCGGAAGTGGCGTAAATGACCTCCGCTGGCGTGGCGCTGACGACCGGCGCGTCGTTAACCGCGGCCACCGCCACGTTCGCCGCAATCGCCAGTGAAGCGGTATTCGCGCCGCCGTTGGCCGTGCCGCCGTCATCCTGGATCGAGGTCAGCGTGACGGTGCGCGTGCCCGCCGTGGGATCGTCACTCAGGTTGGCGTAGGTCAGCCCGGCAATCAGTGTGGTGGCGTCGGCCACGGCGATACCGTCATTGCTCTTGAGGTATACCGTGGCGATATCGCCCGCAAGGGAAACGTCGTATGTGTAGCCGTTGGTGGTTTCCCCAGAAGCGCCCGCCGTCAGGGAAACAGTGGTGCCGTCAATGACCAGCGTTTCGCTTTTACCGTCACTAAGGCCGGAAACCGCCAGCGCAATGTGGGTGATGGCCTGGCCCTGTTCGCCCGTTGACACCGCAACGTCGTTGAACAATCCCACCGCCTCACCGTTTTCAACATAGCGCGTCGCGGCGCCCGCGGCCGTGACCGAAGGCGCGGCGTTGGTCAGACTGACGGTGACCGTGGAGCTGATTGACAGCGCGGTGGTATCTATGCCGCCGTTAGCGGTGCCGCCGTTGTCCTTAACGGCCGTCAGGGTAATGACGCGCTCGCCGGTGGTGGGCGCTTCAGCATAATCGGATGAGGTATTGATGTAGGCGATATTTTTGACCAGCGCCGTGGCCACCTCCGCCGGCAACCCGCTACTGCTGCTGACCGTCACGGCGGCGGCATCGTCCGTCACGCTGACCGAGATGGTGACGGCGTAGCTGTAGGTATTGGTACTGCCGTCGCTCTCCACCACATCGACGGAAACCGAGCCGCTTACATTCGCGCCATCGACCAGCGTCACGTTGGCGCCACCGACGATCAACACTTCTTTTTCGCCGTCCTTTAGACCGGAAACGCCCAGGGTAAAGCTGCCGATCGCCTGATCGTCCTCCCCGGCCGATACGCTGACATCATCGAACAGCTTCACACCGCTGCCGCCGCTGATATAGGTTATCGCCTGCCCGCCGGCCTCCACTATCGGCGCGTTATTGATCTGCGTAACCGCAAGCTGGAGGGCGATCGAACCCGAGGCGTACTGATCCGCCACCGATAACTTAAGCGCGATGCTGCTGCCCGGCGTACTGCTGCTATTGCTATAGCTGATTTGTTGCAACACCAGATTGGCGGCGGCGGTGCTCACCTCGGCGGTAAAGGTGATGGTCAGCGCGCCGTTCTCGCTCAGCAGCGTACCGATGGCCGCGCCGTTGAGGGAGATCACCCCCTCGGCCAGCGTCAGGCCGTTACCGTCGGTGAAGCCGTAGCTGTCGTTGCTGTCGGCCCCCCCGTCGCGCACCAGCGTGAAGGTCGCGCCGTTATAATTGCCGACGCCGCCATTCAGCGCGTCGTAATCGGTATCGGACAGCGTCACGGCGGCGGCGGGACTGATGGTGCCGCCTTCAGTGTAGGCCACGGACACGCCGGTGGCGCTAACCATGCTGAGGCCGGGGACGAAATACAGATGCTTGCCGCCGTAAATGAACCGGCCATCGTCGCTGACAACCAGCCGTGACAGGGCGCTGGCTGTCGTCACCGTGCCAGAGAGGGTCGGATTGCCGTCTTCACCGAGGGTGTAAATGGCTATCTTGGTGCTGGCGGCGCTCACCACATACAGGGTCGTGCCATCTGCCGACAGGGTAAGGCCATGCGGATACTGGCTCAAAGGATTATACGCATCCTGGGCATTGACCAGATTCAGGGTGTTGGCCGTGGCGTCGTATTGCAGCGTTGTCAGGAAGCCGTTGCTGGTGGTCAGATAGAGGTAGCCGGCGTCGGACACCGCAAACGCGTTGGCGCCATTGAAGGCGTTGCCATTACTGACAGTTCCCGCGGCGGCGGCAGTGCCGTCGGCGTCGGTCCAGGTCAGCGTGGTGCCGCTGCGCGTCAGTTGACCGGCGTAGGTCAGACCGCCATCGGCGGCGGCGGTGTAAATGGTCAGGCGTCCGCCGCTCAGCACGTAGACCGTGCC
This sequence comes from Brenneria rubrifaciens, assembly GCF_005484945.1. Taxonomy (NCBI): domain Bacteria; kingdom Pseudomonadati; phylum Pseudomonadota; class Gammaproteobacteria; order Enterobacterales; family Pectobacteriaceae; genus Brenneria; species Brenneria rubrifaciens. The sequence continues at coordinate 585,439 of NZ_CP034035.1, read as the reverse complement.
GTCGTCATCGATTTGCATGGCGACGGCGGTACCGAAGCCGCTGTCCGGCGTGTAGGTATCTATTGCCGTCAGCGCGCCGTCGTCACCGATGCGGTAGGCATAAACCGTGGCGGATGAAAGGGCGTAAAACGTCCCGCTGTCTGGTGCAACGGCAATCTGCAACACTTTTTCAGCGATATTGGCCACTTGACCAACCAGCGCTAACGCACCGTCGTCACCGACGCTGAAAACGCTGATCGAATAGGCGCTGCTGCTGCCGGCGGAGGCATAACCGGACAGGTAGAGCAAGCTTCCGTCTTTTGAATAGGAAACGGAGGTGATACCTGACAAGCCGTCAAGCTCAACGCCGTTGGCAGCGTCGCCATCGTCTTTGTCGCCCTGCGTGAAGGTCTGCAACAGGGCCAGTTCGCCGCTGGCGGTATCCCGGCTGTAGACGTACAGATAGCTGGCGCCATTGCCGTTGTTATTGTCGCTGGCGGCGATCACCAGCGTACCGCCGTCCTCGGACAGCGTGATGCTGTTGACGTACTTGCTGAAACCGCTGAGCGAACCGTCGCTGGCATAAGTCAGGGTGCTGGCGTCGGCCACCAGCGACGGCGCGCTGTTGTTGGCCTCGGCCGTGCTGATCACCCGCAGCGTCAGATCGGCGCTGGCGGCGGCGCCCGATTCGTCGGTCACCGTCACGGTAACGGCGTAGTCGCCGGATGCGCCGGATACGCCGGAAATGGTCAGGGTGGCGGCATCAAAAGTCAGGCCGTCGGGCAGCCCGCTGACGCGCCAGGTCAGGCTGTCGCCGTTGTAGACGCTGTCGGCGTCGCTGAACAGGCCCGCGTCCAGTGCGGTGCTGTAGGCGACATTTTCGGTCGCCGCAGCCAGCGTGGTGGAAGCGTCCGCATTCACTTCCGGCGCACGGTTGGCGATCTGCTCAACCACCAGATCCAGCGCGACGGAGGCGCTGGCGCCGGAAGCGTCGGTCACCGTCACGGCGACGGAAAAGGAGCCGGTTTCGGTGGCGGAACCGGAGATGGTGCGAGTCGCGGCGTCGAAGCTCAGCCCCTCCGGCAGCCCCTCGACGCGCCAGATCAAGGCGTCGCCGTCGGCATCGCTGAACAGGCCGGAGAACAGGGTAAAGCTGTAGGCGGTTTCGCTGGTGGCGGAGCCCAGACTATAGCCGGTAGCCGCATCGGTATTGACCTGCGGCGCCGTGTTGACCCGCAAGGTGAGCGACGCGGCGCTGCTGGCCAGCGCCGCGTCGCTGGCGATCACGCTGAGCCGGATAAAACTGCCGGCCGTGGCGTCGGCGTTGGTATAGGTGAGCTGTTGCAGCACCTGATTCGCCACGGCAGCGGCGGTGTCCGCCGTGAAGGTCACGGTTAACGCGCCGTCGCTCACGCTCAGGGTGGCGATGGCGCCGCCGTCAAGGGAAATCACGCCGTTCGACAGGGTCAGCCCGTTGCCGTCGGCGAAGCCGAAGCTACCGCCCTCGGTGCTGGCGCTGACGCTGATGCCGGCGCCGTTGTAATTACCCGCGCCGCCGTTCAGCACATCATAGTTGCTGTCTTTCAGCGTCAGTCCGCCGGCAAAGGTCAGCGCCTCCCCCAGATCCAACGTCTGCACGCGGGTGTAGCGGTTCACGCTGCCGCCCGCCACCAGAATCGACAACCCGTCGCCGGAAACCGCGATATCGCTGCCGCTTCCGCTGCCGGCAATCGTGCTGCTCAGGGTCAGGGCGCCGTTGCCGGCGACCGTATAAACAGCGATCGCGCCGTCGGGCGCGGCGGCGTAGAGCAGGCTGCCGTCGTCGCTCAGCGCGATACTCGCCACGCCGTTGGGGAAGAGGGTATCGAGCTGGGTGAGCGACGTGCCGCTGAACTGGAAGGCGAGGATCACGCTGTAATCAGGATCGGCGAGGTACAGATACTGGCCGTCCGCCGATACCGCCAGCGTGTCGTTGCCGACGCTGCTGTCGATGTCGCGGGTGCTCAGGCTGGCTACCGTGCTCAACGTGCCGTCGTCGTTGCGCTGATAGACGGTCACGTTGGGCGGGACGGCGATACCGGCGCCGGAGTAAACCACATAAACATAGTCGCCGGACGTGGCGATCACGCCGTCACGACTGTTGTCGTCCGGCGCGCGCGCCACATAGGTAAGCGCGCCGGTGGTGACGTCGCGGGCGTAAATCACCACGCCGTTATACGCGGTGCCGACATAAACCCAGGCGCCATCGTCCGAAATGGCCAGACCGCCGGTGGCGGGGCCGTTTTCGGTGGAAACGGTATCTGTATGGCTGAGCGAACCGTCTTCGGCGACGCTGAACACATAGATATTGCTGGCGTCGTACTCGCTCTCGTTGTTGCCAATGCCGTCAATGGCGTAGATCGAAGCGCCGTCCGCGCTGATCACCATCTCGGTGGCCGTGGTCATGTCACCGACAGTCAATGTCTGCAACAGCGTCAGACGGCCGCTGCCGTCGACGGAGAAGACCGAAAGCGCGCCCTTCCCGGCGGCATAGGCGTAGCTGCCGTCGCTGGAATAGGCGACCTCGGCGCCGTCGCCAAGATCGGCGACGGTGAAGGACTCGGCAGGCTCCAGTGCGCTGTCATCGGACAGCGTCGGCGCAACATTGATGTTGCTGGTGATGGCGATGGTGGCGCTGATGCTGCTCAGATCGGCTTTCTCGCCGCCTTCATCGCTCAGGCTGGTCAGCGTTACCGTGACGGCGCCGCTTTCCACGGTGTTGTCCAGCGTCCTGTAGGCGATGCCGTCGATCAGGCTGGCCGCGCTCGCGGCGGTGTAACCGGTGCTCGAGGAAGCAATGCTGAGCGTGATGGTGGTGCTGTCGCCGCTGACCGATACCGAATATGTGTAACCGTTGTTCGTGGTGGTGCCGGGCGTCGTCGTGGCTGCCAGCGCGATGGCGCTGCCGTCGATCACCAGCGCCTGATTACCGCCGCTGCTATTCACGGTGATCGTCAGATCGGTCAGTTCCTCGCCGCCGCGGTCGGTAGAGACGGTCACGCCGCTGAACAGATCCACCGATTGCGCGGTTGAGTTGTCATCAATGCTGATGGTGGCCTCCGCGCCGCTGGCGGTGACGCCCGGCGCGGTATCGGTAGCGGCCACCGCCGCTTCCGCCGTCGCAACGGCGGCGGCGTCGAACATCATACGCGGCTCCAGCGCCCATGCCTGTTGGGGAAGACGCCGGTGCGCCGTGCGCGATGCGGAACGAGAATAGGTCATGGTGTCGTATCCTGTCAGTCAAAAGGCTCATGGGCCGTTATTCAATCAGCCGGACGAAACCGCTTTTCTGATGCAGTTCGTCGTTAATTTCACTCAGGCGATTTCTGATCTTGCTTTCCGAGGCGACGAAATCCGCGCCGTTGTAATAAGTGAGATCGGTGCTTTTCTCGGCGCAGCCGCCCAGTCCCGCATCGGCGACCTCACGGAACGCCGATGCGCTGGCAATGGTTTCGTCGTTCGATTCGTTCTCGGCCTCGTCATTGCCGGTCGCCACCATAAAGAAACGGATGTTGCGCTCACGGAAGCTGGCGCACAGATTGGCGAAGCGCTCGGTAATCAACTGTTCGTCAGTACAGCCGTCATTCGCCGTTGTGGTCCCTGCGCTACAGCCGTCGATTGTTTTACCCACGTACGCGTTGTAGGAATCGCTGTCGAACCACAGCATGTCGCTGGAGTTGACCAGCATCACGATGGCCTTGGTGCGTTCGCCGTTGCCCTCGTCAAAGTCTTTGGGCAGATCGTCGTCCAGATCCCAGCCCTCGCTGCCGCGAAAGTTCGGGGCGAGCGCCATCGCCGCCCAGCCGATGGCAATGGCGTAGTTGACGTTAAAACCGGTGCGCATTTCATCGAGCCGCGCGGCAATTTTGTCTAGATCGTTGGTCAGCGGCAGCAAAGGCGCGTAGGGGCAGCCCATATCCACAACCAGCGAACGCGTGTCGTTAACGCCGTTGGCCTGGCCGAAATTCGGGTTCGGGCCGATCCAGGAAATGGAATAACGTTCAAAGGCGTTCGAGACATTGACGTCATACCGGTAGTAGATACGAAACTGCCCCGTCGGCGCCTCATCCCAGAAATAGTTGTCGCCCCGGTTCAGCCCGCGGTACATGCACAACAGGTCGTAACGGCGATCGGGCATGCGGCGGTCGGCCAGGCTGCCGTAGCCTGACTGGAACAGTGAAGTCAGTTCCACCGGATTAAGCGCCCCCGATTCGGCCCACTGACGAACCCGGTTGGTATGTTCGGCGTCGTAAACGCTAACGGCCTGACTATGGGGCACCAGCGCCAGCCAGATATTTTCGCGCGCGCCGATCAGGTTTTCTGCGAATTCGTTGCCGATACGCCGCAGAGCGGCCAGATTGGAACGATCCTCTTTCGCCGTGTTAGGCAGTATCAGCGCCACCTCCGTCGAACGGTTCAGCACCTCGACGGTGGAGTAAACCTCTTGTTCGGATTCCCCCAGTTGGAGCAATGCCGGCGCGGTGGTAAAGCTGGCGGTCACGGTATAGGTCGGATAATCATTATCGCTGCGCCCTTCGCTGAGGCTGACCTTGTCAAACGTCAGCTTTTCGGCCAGCTTGCTGTTCAGCCCCAGATTGGCCTTCACATAGTCGAACGCCAGTTCACGCATCTGCTCCGGGTCGTACGCTTTGTTTTCATTACCGCTGATGACCACCTGATGCCCAACCGCCAGCGCCGCCGCATCCGTCGCGCGCTTAATTTGCGTCGCATCGCCGGTCGAGGTTGAGGTATCGACAATAAACGCGGCGCTGACCAGCAGCGCCATCGTGCTCAGCACATAGAAAGCGGTGCCCGCGCCGCGCTCCTGACGCAGAAAACGGCTGGCGGCTATCCGCCCTCCGGCGAGACGAGATTTCATCATTCGATAAAGATTATTCATCATCTTCCGGCAAGCCCGCTTCCTGCATCAATCCTGGGTCAAGCGCGACAACGCCCCTGGCCACGCGATTTACCGAGGTAACGTGCAGCAGGTTGCTAAGCGACAATCCACCGAGCAGGCTGATGTCTTTACCTTCACGACACAGTTCCACCACCACCATAGAAATGTCCTCTTTGCCGTCTTCCGTCTCTTTTTCCGGTAAATCACCCGGATAGGTTTCCCCGTAACCGGCCTGATTGTCGGTGCACAGATCGTCAGAATTGCCGCGATTAAGCTGCCAGTACAGCACCCCGGTCTGGCGCACGTTGCTGATGAGCAGTTGGTAGTTCCCCAACCCTTCTTCCTCCGGCAGCACCGTGTCCAGCAGACCTTGCAGCCCTTCCTGCGTCAGTTCCTGCTGCATGCCCAGAATCGATACGATGGCGCCGGCACGCTGCTCCAGCCTTTCGCGCTCCAGACCCACGGTATAGATATCCGCGCACAGCATCCCCACCGCCAGCACGATGGGGAGCGCCAACGCCGTTTCAACCGCGGCGGAAGCCAGGCTGTCGCCCCCAAAGCGGCGTAGCCGCGATAAGCGTTCACTCGTCACTACGCCGCTCCGTGCCAAATACATGTTTATACTGATAGCGGAAGGTGTCCCCCAACGTCAGTACTTCGGGCAGCGGGGTAATGAACGCCTTGGTGATTTGCACCGTGACCGACCAGACCGGCAGCGTACTCAAATTTTCCCCCTCGCCTTCTTCGTCGCTTATCGTCAAGCCGCCAAGCTGGTTCAGGTTGTCGAAATGCAACACGCTGACGGTCAAATCATCCTCTTGCAGATAACCGTATGACGCGCCGATCATCCGCTCTTTCAGGTTCCGCCCCATCTGTTCGGCGCTGTCAGTCTGCAAATCGTCGCGACGAAATGTCTGAACCGCCTTATCCAGCGCCGCACTGCCTACGGCGATCACCAGCCCGATACGCGCCAGCTCGAACAGCATCATCACGCCGACCAGCACCACCGGCACCAGGAACGCCACCTCTACGGCGATCACGCCGCGGGTGCCTCGCCAATCCACATTGCTACGCCGCCACATGTCCATCACTCAGGATTGCTAAGCTGCAAGCGTTGACGGCTGGATAACAACAGCGTTTCGCCGCGGTTGTTCTCCTGCCGCATCTGTTCCAGACGCTCGGTGAGCGCCGCCATCAGTTCATCAATACGTTGCGGCTGCGCGATGGTCGCCAGCGTGCTGCGCGCGTCCTCCTGACGATCGCCATAGAGGTAGGCCAGCGCCAGATTCAGTTTGCCGGTCGGGTTGTTGTTCTCCACCGAACGCAGTAAGCCAATGGCTTTATCCGCCTCTCCGCTCATCAGCCAGGAGAGAGCCAGATTGTTCATGGCCGCCACATCCGCCGGGTTAACCTGTAGCGCTTTCTCGAACAGTTGACGCGCTTCGCCGTGCCTGCCGGCCGCGTCCATCACCACTCCCATACCATTAAGCGCGCCCGCGCTATCCGGCTGCGCTTGCAACGCACAGGCAAAGTCTTTCTGCGCCATCGCCTGACGCCCCAGCGCCAGTTGCGCGCGCCCCATGCCTAAACAAATCGCCAGCGCTTCCTGGGGTTTCAGGCTGGCGCTGTCGCCGCCCAGCCCGCGCCGGGCGCGGCCATACAGCGCCAGCGTTTGCTGCGGCGGACGTACCAATGCCGCTACGCTGGCATATTCCAGCAGTTCGGCGCCTGTCAGTTCGCCGCGGCTATCAATGCGGGCATAGACTTCCGTCGCCGCTTCAAGCCGGCCCTGATCGCGCAGTAAGCGGGCCAGCCGCAACCCTTCGTCTTTAGTGCCTTTAATCGCCAGGGAACTGCCGCATCCCGCCAGCAGCGCGCTCATGACCAGCAATGCCGCCAGCGGCAGACTACGTCTCTGTTTTGCCATCAGACCGACCCTCGTCGAAAACTTCATGCGTGGTTACCTTTTTAGTTACGTCCAAGTTAGTTAGAGGCAATGTGCCGGGAAAACCTCTTTACTGAGTCAGCAACCGAATCACGCGCACCAGCGCCGGCGAAGCCATAATCGCGACAATCGGCGGCAGGATCAGCGCCATCAGCGGCACGCTGAGCTGCGCGGGTAATTTGCCCGCCTTCTCTTCCAGTTCCAGAATCAAGGTCTTACGGCTTTCGTCCGCAATGGTGCGTAACGCCTGAGACAGCGGCGTACCGTAACGCTCGGCCTGGATCAGCGTGGCGACCATACTTTCTATTTCACCGACCCGGGTTCTTTCCGCCAGATGCATCATGGCCAGCGTACGATCGGAGAGGATCTGCAATTCGGCGGCGGTATAGTGCAGCTCATCGGCCATTTCCGGCGACGACAGCCCCAGCTCTTTCGATACCACCTGTAAGACACGGCCAATCGGCAATCCGGCTTCGGCGCAGACCACCATGAGATCCAGCGCGTCCGGTACCGCCCGCGCCAGCTTCTCGCCGCGGCTGGCGGCCCGCCACTTCAGCCACCCTTCCGGCAGCATCGCGCCGACAAAAAACCCGATCAGCCCGGCGGCAATGCCGGTCATGCTCAGTCGATCGGCGGGCGGCAGCCAGCTCCACACCAGCGTCACGCCGCACAGCAAACCCACGGCGAATTTGCCCATCACCAGCCAGCCAACCGCTTCGTTACGGCGGAACCCGGCCAGATCGAGCAGGCGGCGTAAGTTAAGACGATCCCGATCGGACCCAGAGAGGCGATAGCCCTGCTGCGCTATCGGTAAAAGAATTTTTTCCAGCCAGGGAGTGATTGTTGTTCCCTGGCCTCTCAGGATAGTATCCTGAGAGGCCGCCCCTATAGGGGCGCTCGGCAGATGCGCCTGCATCCGCGCCAGCAGTTGTTTGTACTGCCGCTGACTCTGGTGAAAACGCGCAAGGTAGATCCCCGCGCCAATCAACCCCAGCGCCAGCAGTAATAAGGGGTCGCTAAATATCGTCATGTCGGCCTCTCCCTCGTCCTTAACTTATCCGCTTGACCATAAAGTGCGTCACCAGCATGCCGAGCGTGACGCTGCACAGGGCGTAGATCAGGACCGTTGTCCCTACCGGATCGGAAAACAGAAAGCTGAAATCGTCCGGGGAGCGCATGTACAGATAAGCCAGACAGCAGGGGAACAGCGCCGCCACAATTTTGGCGGACGCCCGCGCCTCAGAGGTTTTCGACTGCACTTTGAGCAGTAACTCACGCCGGGCGCGCAGGGTGGCGGACAGCCGCTCCAGCGTTTCGCCCAGCCGCCCGCCGGCTTCCTGGTTGATAATCAGGATCACCACGAAGAAACGGTACTCCGACATCGGCACCCGGCCCGCCGAGGTCTGGATCACCTGACGCAGCGGTATCCCCAGCTTCAGCCAGTGATCGATGGTTTTGAATTCATTCGCCAGCGGCCCGGTGAGATGTTCGGCCACAATCGCAAACGTGTTCGCTACCGGCACCCCCGCCCGACAACTGCGGGTAATGGCGTCAATGGCTTCCGGCAGGCTTTCACGCAGCGCTTTCAGGTGTTTTTGCAACGCGGAACGGAACAGCAACGTCCCTATGCCGATAAACAGCAGCAACGAGAAAACCAGCCCCAGCGTCAGCGGCAATAAGGTTCGCTGCCCCAGGATCATGCCAAGCGTCAGGCACAGCGCCGCCAGAATCAGCGCCCGCTGGCGCAGGTTCTTTTTCCAGCCGATAAACGCCAGTTGCGACCAGATCCCGGCCAGCCAGCGCCCCAGCAACGGCACTTTCATCAACGGCGTTTTTATCTCATCACGCAGAATGGAATCGGAAAGCGCTTGCACCGGCTGCGGCGCCACATCCGCTAAAATCCGCTGCCAGCGCTGTTCACGCTGTGCACGGCGCTGACGCGCTTTTTGCCAGGCATAAAACGCAAAGCACAGCAGCAGCACGCAGCAAAACACCAACAGCGTAATCAGATTCAGGCGTAAATCGGTCACTGGCCTCTCCTCGGTTCATTACTGCGCATCAAACAGATGCGCTTTGTCGCTGTAGAACTGCGGACGCGGGATGTGCTGGACGTAGTCGCCGGTCAGCATGCCCTGCCCGTCTTTGCCGGTGATCTGGAAAGTGAACAGATCTTGTAGCTGGATCACCTCATTTTCCATGCCGCAGACTTCGGTGATGGAGACCACGCGGCGCATGCCGTCGCGCATACGCTCGATCTGCACGATCAGGTGTACCGCGCTGGCGATCTGGCGGCGGATCGCCATCAGCGGCAACTGCATGTTGGCCATCATCACCATGTTTTCCAGACGCTGTATCGAATCACGCGAGGTGTTGGCGTGGACGGTGCACAACGAGCCGTCATGACCGGTGTTCATCGCCTGCAACATGTCGAAACTTTCCCCGCCGCGCACTTCGCCGAGGATGATGCGATCGGGACGCATACGCAGCGCGTTACGCACCAGATCGCGCTGATCCACCCGTCCGGTGCCTTCGGCGCTGATCGGCCGGGTTTCCAGCCTGATCACATGCTCCTGCTGTAATTGCAGCTCCGCGGCGTCTTCAATGGTGATAATGCGTTCGTCGCTGCCAATCTTTTGCGACAGCGCGTTCAGCAACGTGGTTTTACCGGCCCCGGTGCCGCCGGAGACAATCACGTTAATCTTCGCCTGCATCGCCTTATTCAGCACGTCGGCCATGGCGTATGACATGCAGCGGCTTTCCGCCAGCGCTTCCAGCGACAGGTTGCGGCGCATGAATTTACGAATGGAGATGGTGGTGCCGTCGATCGCCAGCGGATAGGTAATCACGTTGACGCGGCTGCCGTCCGGCAGACGGGCGTCCACCATCGGGCTGGCTTCATCGATCCGCCGCCCCACCGCCGCGGCGATACGCTGCGCGGTGTTGAAGACATGCTCTTCATCGATAAAGGTGATCGGCGAGAGCTCCAGTTTGCCGAAGCGTTCGACGAACACCTGATTGGCGCCATTCACCAGAATGTCGTTAACCGTATCATCGGCCAGCAGCGGTTGGATCGGACCGATACCGGTCATCTCATCCAGCATTTCCGCCGCGATGGTTTCTTCTTCCTGACGGGAAAGCTGCAAGCGCTGCTCGTCGCAAATCCGGCGGATCACGGTTTCGATCTGCACCAGCAGCTTATCCCGCCCCATCATGGCGGCTTTGCCCGCATCGATCTGATCGTAGAGCTGCGCGCGGATCAAACGCCGCTGGCTGGTGCGACTATCCGCCTGTCGCGTAATCGGCGCCGATGCCGCAGCCGCGCTCGGCGCGGGTTGCGCCCGGTTTTCGACCGCCGCGCGCGCTTTCAGTTCGGTCACCTTGGCGTCGGCGGAAGAGTGCGGCGCATTTTTGTGCGCCTCGCCTTTTTGCAGATTATTTTTACGAATCAGCATAGTGTGTTAACCCTTAGATCGACTGAACCGCTGGACGATGTTTATGCCCGTTTCAACCAGCGGAAAAACCAGCGTTTTTCCGCCGGGCGGGCGCGTACGCCGCAGGCCAGATCGCACAACTGGCGTAATCCTTGCTGGAAAGCCGGGGCCGCGGCAAAATTCAGCGCGCCCAGCGTTAAGCTATGCGCCAACGCGTGACCGGCGTTCGGCAGCACGGCGTCTATTTTGCGGCCGGTGAATTGCTCGAACTGCTCACGGCTCAACGGCGGCGTCCCGGCAAACCGGCTTTGGTTATGCACCAGCAGTAGCCGCTGTCCTTCGCTTTCATCGCCGATCTCATGCAATACGCGCCGAATATTACGGGCATCCTGTAACGTCAGTTCGGTCACGATGATGCGCAAATCCGCGTAGGTCAGCACATCCAGCGCGCCCGGCGGATAGCTGCTGGGTAAATCCCAAATCACCTGATTAAACATGCGGCACAGCGCGCCGCCGAGATTCAGTACGTTATCCACCTCAATCGGGCTGAGCTCGCCGAGTTCGGGCTTTTGCGCCAGCAGATGTAAACGGGGATCGATGCGCAGCATGGCGCGCTGCAACAGCCGGGTATCCAGCTCCTGCGTCGCCAGCACCGCGGCCAGCCCCGCATCGGCGCTTTGTCCCTGCAACAGCAGTTGATCGCCGTTGCGACGGTCGAAATCCACCAGCGCCACCGGTAAATGCCGCTCGCCGGACAATAGCCGGCTCAATCCCATCGCGACCGTACTGCCGCCGCAGCCGCCGCTGGCGCCAACCACCGCAATGGTGCGCCCCATGCGGGCATACTCTGGCCCGGCCTGCTGGCCTTCGCATTTCGCCAGCGTCGACGCCAGTAAATCCAGCGTGAACGGCTTGACCAGATAGTCCGCCACCCCCACCTGTAACAGCGCACGATACAAACCGACATCCTGCGCCTTGCCCGTGGCGATCACTTGCGTCGTGGGACCGCAAATGCCGAGCAACGTTTCCAGTTCAGGCAACGGCCAGTGCGCGCCTTCCAAATCCACCAGCAGGATGCGCGGCGGAACCGTCTGTTCGCACCACTGGCGCGCCGCGGCGACGCCCCCCGCCATTACCGGCACATCCGGCTGTTTCAGGCGGGTAAACTGATCGCTGAGCTCGGCGATATCCTCCCTGGCATGCACAAACGCCACCAGCGGCGCGGCCAGTTCTTCGTTGTCAACCAGGGTAATTTCGCTCATCAAATGCCACTCCCTTAGTCTTCAAAGTCAATATCGATGAGTTCCGTCACGTCATTGGCGTGGTAACGTTCGATGCTGTTCACCGCCGCCACGCCGTCCGCGTCATCCAAAGCTTTCGCTTGAATCAAATCCCGCGGTTCCGCCACCATCATCGCCAGATTGTTTTGGGTCGCGCAGCCCAGGTATCCCATGCCTTCAAACGGTTTCACCATCAGCAAATCAGGATCGTTCACCTGGCAGCGCGTGGTTTTTACCGCCAACGCTTGCGAAATCACCTCCAGATCGCCGGGCTGACCTCCGGCTGACGAGGTACGCATCAGTTTTACTTTCTGCGCATCGGCGCCGGCGTTCTTCAGCACGCTGACCAGCCGCCCCGCCATCTGTTCGCCGCGAACGGTACGCGGGATCAGCGTCAACGTTTGTTTGGCCAGCCGTCCCTGATCTTTAAGCATCACGTTGAGCTGCTTGAGCGATTCGGGCGTAAAGCCGTGTCCGTTGGGGGCCACCTGCAACGTCACCGCCAGTGAGGTGGGGCGCACTTCAATCGGCGCCAGCGCGGGCTGCTCATAACGCTGCAAACGCTGGCTGTTAACGGCGCTATCGCCGCAGGCCGCCAGCAGAAAAGCGAGGGCGCAGAGCGCCAGGCTGAATAGCGGACTGACTGACGATTGCATTGCGCTGTGTTGATTGTTCATTTTTTCACCCTTTCATCATCAGGTTCAGTAGAGGTAGCCCACAGCGCCGTAACTTGGCATCACGGAGTCCAACGTTTTGACCCCCTGCCCCGGCACCTGAAGGTCGCCCGCATTTACCGGCTCCACCACGTAAGCGGTGGCGATAATCACCAGTTCGGTTTCCTCATGACTGGCTGATTCATTTTCAAATGCCCGTCCGATAACCGGAATGCGGCTTAACCCCGGCACGCCGGTCACCGTCTGGCTGTTAGAGCTGCGCAACATGCCCGCCAGCGCAAAGCTCTGGCCGCTGGCCAGCTCCACCGTGGTATCGGCGCGGCGTACGGTCAGCGCCGGGATGGTCGATCCCCCTTCCAGCTCGACGGCCCCCACCGAGGTCAATTCACTGACTTCCGGCGCGATATGCAGGCTGATACGGTTGGCGGAGAGCAAGGTCGGCGTCATACGCAGGATCACCCCGTACGACTTGTAATCGATATTGACGTTGTTGTTGGTAATGATGACCACCGGCACTTCACCGCCGGCGGCAAAGGCGGCGGTTTCACCCGACATGGCCGTCAGGTTCGGTTCCGCCAGTACGGAAGCCATGCCCTGTTTGTTCATGGCGGACAGAAGCCCGCTGAGCGAACCTTCACTGCCGCCGACATTGGCGCCAAAGAAACTGCTGCCCTCAACACCGGTAAACGCGCCGGTGCTGGAATCATAAAAGCCGCTTACCGTACCGGTACCCAGACCGAAGTTGGCGCTGCCCCGATTCAGCGAGGCTTCCCAGTTGAAACCCAGTTCGTGCGTCAGGTTGCGGGACACTTCCACCACCCGCACGCGGATATTGATTTGCGAAGGGGTTTTGATTTTGAGCTGGTTGATGACTTTGCCGGACGTTTCGCTGCTGCCGGGCAGACCTTGTCCGCCGCCACCGCCCGCAGCAGATGAGGAGGACGCGGCGATATAGGCCTGTACGCTGTCAATCACCCGTTTGGCATCCTGCGGGGTATCGACGCTGCCGCGCACAATGACGCCGCTGGGTATCCCTGCTTCCAGTTGGATATCCGCGTTGGGGAATTCCCGCTTCAGACGTTCGCTCAGGGCTTTCAGGTCATGTTCGGAAACAATACGAATGGCATTGATGACATTGCCGTTTTCATCCATGGCATACAGCGTGGTGGTGCCGACGTTCTTGGCATAGATAAACAGATTGCCCGGAGAAGGCAGTTCGAAACTGGCGATTTCCGGATCGGCCACCAATACGCTGTCCGGTAAAGCGTCCAGTTGTAATAGACGCCCCTGATGCACCGTCATATGCACCACGTTCGTTTCAGCGACTTCGGAAATACCCGCGGCGAAAACCGTCGCAGGCATCAACATGGACAGCCAGCAGGCGGCCAGCAATCGTTTACGTGTATCCCAAAAGTCCGATTTCAAAAACAAGGAAAACATCGTCATTTACTAATTTCCGTAATGGGCTTTATTTTTTCCATGAGCAACCGTCTGGTTATTCACAGGCTGCCGGGTGAGTGGTTCCGCCCTATCGGGAGGGAAACGTCAATACATCTTTCTGTGCGCCCCGGAACACCTTAACCTGATGACCACTATCGGACAGGCCGTTAAAGATGCTGGTGCTTTGCGATAACGTGGTAACCCGCCGCGCCGCGTCCTGACGGATATCGTCCTGCCCGTCCGGCGTTGAACTGCGTAACGCCAGATGCAACATGCCGACTTCTTTCGCCACCGCCAACACCTCGGCCTGCTGCGGCGTGACCTCGACCGTTACCGTCTGGTAGCTGACAGCGCGCGATCGGCTGTTGGCGGCAGGGGTACGGCTTCGGGCTGAAGCCTCTCCCGCCGCGCCCTCTTCCAGCGCCACGTCCTGCCGGGGACGGACGTCGGTATCCGTTTGATTATTTAGCGCCAAAACGCGTAAATCGCGCACGATGGTTTGCGATGCCAGCAGCGGGAGGGCAATCGCTTGCGTACGGCTTGCCTGCAATTCAGGCTGGTCGTCTTTTTTCAGACTGAGAATGATGTCCACGCGATCGCCCGCCGCCACTAGCCCCGCGTTGCTGGCCACCGCGTTGGTGGGAATCGAGATGGCGCGCATCCCTTTACGCAACACGGCGGCGACAAAGCCCGGTTCATTGGGCTTCACCACCACATTGCTGGTCAAGGGCGCGCCTTCGGTCACCGTTTCGCGCAGCGTGGCGCCCAGCAGCAGCGTCTGGCTGTCTTTGCCGCGAATGAAATTAAACGTGCGGGATACCGGCTCCTCCGTTACCTGCCAGCGCAGCGAGGAGGCGTCCAGAAAATCGCCGGGATGCAGATCTTTGGCGGCGACCAGAACGGCTACCGGTTCCGGCGCTTTCACCGCAACCTGCTGCGGCGCAGGCGGGGGAGAGGACAAATGACTGCGCACCATCAGCGCAACAATGCCTGCCAGGATTAATGCGCCTGACAGTACATACGTAGAGTTAACTTTCATTTCAACTTGCCTACCCTATTAGGTGCGTCTTAAAAACGGCGATAGCATTAAAACAAGGGAAAAACCAGGACGTACATCGCGCCGAACGCAATCGCGATACCGTAGGGGATACCCTGTGAAAGATCGGCAGGCAATGCGGGCGGAATCGGTAACCGGCTTTTAAATATCCGGTTGGCGGTTTGAATACCTATAGCGATCGCGGCCGGTACGGTATTGAGCAATGGCAGACCCAGCGCCAGCACGCCCCCCGCCAGAGCGGTTATCATGACGAAAACGATCTGATGCCCATGTCCCACCCACAGACACAACACGCTCATCAGTTTTACGTCGCCCGCGCCGAGCCTGCCGGTGAGGAAAATTAAAAAACCGACCACCAGCACGACAACGGCTCCCGGCAACGCCCACAGCACCTGATGCAGTTTCACCACATCAATCCGACCGGACTGCAACACATCCAGTACGCTGAAAGCCAGCCAGCCCAACAATAAAATCAACACCGCCTGATTGGGGATCTTTCGTGCTAACAAATCGGTACTGACGCACCACAACAGGCATCCTGCCAGTAACGCTGTTTGCACTCCCTGCGCGTAATACACCATCACTGGCTTTATTTCGCCGTCCCTGATGCATTGGAACCACTGGTGCCGGCGCCGGTAATCTGATCGGCGATTTCACTGAATTTTTCATTCAGCGCCTGAACAAAGATCCCGTCACTGCCAAAAATAGCGCCGATCGCCGCCGCCATCGCCGCGGCAAGAATGCCGTATTCAATTGCCGTCACACCGCTTTCATCGCGCAGGAACGCGCGCAATTTAGTTTTCATCGTATCCATGGGAGGGTCTCTTATCTCTAGCCAAATGAACCATGGCAAACACCGGGCGCCATGATGCGAATAACTGAAATAATGAGTCTTATTATCAGCTACTACAAGGCGCGGAACATTAATATTCGTTAATCTTTCCATACAGAAAATTACCATTGAAAATCAAATAGTAATATATCCAACGTCTGAGGATGGCAGGGATTAATATGCAGGATTTAGGTAGGGGTATTCGTCCTCGTTAACAACGGGTCAGACACAGATAAACATTGAGCCCGGGATAAGAGGATTCCAGAGTGAGCCTTCCGTTATGCAGATCGGCAATCGCCTGTACCAGGGACAAACCGAGTCCATAGCCCGACTGCTGCCAGGTTTCCAGCCGCTGAAATCGCTGTAGGGCTTTCTCATGCTGGGTCGCCGGAATACCCGGCCCGCGATCGGCGACGCTGAGGGCAATCCAGCCACGGTAGAGCGTAACGCCCAGGGTGACCTCTTTTCCCTGAGCCGCGTACTTGAGGGCATTTTCCACCAGATTCGCCAACGCCTGAAACAGCAAGGCGCGATCACCGAACAACTGGATACCCGCCTTGATTTCCACCTTGATCTGACAGCCGCGCGCTTCCGCCAGCGGCTGATAATATTCGGCGACTTCTTCCAGCAACTGTCGCGCTTCAATGTGTTCGAACTGATGCACACAGCGCCCGCTTTCAATTTCACCAATGCGCATCACCGTGCGGAACAGGCCGAGAATTTTGTGGACTTCCTCAACCGCCAGATTCAGCTCTTCACTCACTTCGCCATCCAGTCCGGCGCGTTCCGTCAGATTGAACAGACGGTTTTGCAAATGGGTCAACGGAGTTCGCAGCTCATGGGCGATATGACTGGAGGTACTGCGAACCTGCTCCATCAGGCGTTCAATGCGTTCCAGATTCTGATTGATATCTTCACTCAGCTTGTCGAAGTCATCGCCGTAAGGTGACAACGGCATGCGCACCTGCTGCTCGCCGGTGCTGTAACGGTGCAGCGCGGCACGGATTTTCTCGACGCTGCGCAAGCTCCTCAGGCTGAAATGACGGCTGACAAACAGGCAGAACAACAGCACGACGAACAATCCGGCCCCCGCCACCAGCGGGATGGTTCGCACCCGCTCCAGCATCGGCTTGATATTGTAAGCGGTAAACAGCACGGCGCCATCGTCCAGCTTGACGGACAGACCAATCAGATTGGCGTCGCTTTTACTCGACAGCACCGCTTTCAGGCAGGCCACATCCATCCGGCACTGCGTGTTTTGCACATTATTCAGCGGATGGTTGCGATATAAAATATCGCCGTTTTTATTGGCCACCAGAAATAGCGGTAATTCATCGTTTTTAGCCAGATTGTCCTGCCGAAGTTGAGTGATCAGGTTATTTGCATTACTTAAACGCGATTGCATGGAGTAATCATAAATATTACCCAGAATAACTTCACGGACATGCGTTCTGACTAACGTTTCACTCAATGAACTGAAACCGATAATACACATCAGCATCATCAGCAAAAATAAAAAAACAATGGTAATCGCCTGCCGGAAATTAGAGGTGCATAAAAAGCCGGGATATTGGCTTGCCCCTATTAATTGCCGGTGTTTTATTTTTATCTGCCAGCGACGCCCCAGCTTCTTTATTTTTATTTTATTCAGCGTGGCTGCCAACATCTGTTTTATCCTTATCAATAGAGCCTAACGCGTACCCCATTGATCTGAGCGTTTTAATCAACGGTCGCGGGAAACCTTTATCAATTTTCGCACGCAGTTTTGACATGTGTACGTCAATCAAATTGGTTTGCGGATCGAAATTGTAGCCCCATACCCGCTCCAGCAGCATGGTGCGGGTTATCGCCTGACCGGGATTTTCCATAAGAATGATCAACAACTTGATTTCTTTATCCGTCAGATCGATACGTTGACCGCCGCGCCATGCCACCCGTTGCAGGCGATCAAGTTGCAGGTCTTCGAATATCAGGAGAGAGGAGTCGTCCGTATGGCGTTTACCGCGCCGCGCCATAATATCCAGACGCAGTCTTAATTCATTAAAATTAAAAGGTTTGCCCAGGTAATCTTCCGCGCCGAGTTCCAACCCCATTACCCGATCAACATCCCGGTCTAATGCGGAAAGCAGCATAATCGGCGGATGACGCGATCCCTGTAATTCACGCAATACGGTAAATCCGTCCATAATCGGCAACATTCTATCCAGCAGAACCACATCATAAACTTCATCTTTTATGGCTTTTAATGCGTGTTCGCCATCATGAACCATACGGCATGAATGACCGTGCGAATGTAATTTAGAACCCAGCCAATGGCACAATACAGAATCATCATCAACCACCAGTACGCGCATAACTTTCCCCTACCAGACGTGGCCTATTCACAGATTTAATATATGGTTAATTTATTATTTTCAGTCCGTCCTTGCACGCTGCGAAATGTCGCAGGCGAAACACAAGCAAGAAATTAGTATCAAAGGTTTTTTATTTGGATAATAACAATCATTATCATTTAGTGACAAGTCATTTACAATCAAGGCAGCGGTTTTGACCGTGTAAGGATTTAGAAAAGCGCCCCACCGTCTGTACGATGGGGAAGCAACAGGAAATAAAAAAATCAATAAAATGCTGGAGTAAGGATTCAACGCGCCTACTCCCGCTCGATCAGCACCGCCTCCAGCAAATCCAACTCGCGCAGCATTTTTTGCAACGTTTCATTGCTGATTTGCTGGGTGGCGCGCAGGTGATACAGCTCCGCACGCTCCGAATTCAGCGCCGTCAGGCGAAAACGCCGCTCCAGATTTTCAATCAGCAAACTGTTTTCCAGATTGTCTTTATCCACCACCCGCCGCCGCAGGTTGCCGATGACGCGAGCGCTGACTTCTTTCAGCACCTGCTCATCAATATTTTCCTCGCGATCCGCGGCCAGTCGTTCTTCCATTTTATGCAGACTGTTGATGGCTACTTCCGCCGTGGCGACCCGCGCCATGCGCTCCTCTTTGGCATAAGCCGCTTTATCCGCCACCACCATCCCCCGCAGCAACAGGGGTAACGCCAGTACGCCGCACAACAGGGAGAACAGGATAACGCCGGTGGCAATAAACACCAGTTGGTAACGTGACGGGAACGCGGTGCCGTCGGTCAATAACAGCGGGATAGAGAGCACGCCGGCCAGCGTAATCGCCCCGCGTACGCCGGCGAACGAGGCAATCCACAGTTCACGCGTCGTGAATTCGCCAAACACCATCGGCTTTTTTTTCTGAATATGCATACTGTATCTTTTCATCACCCACAGCCAACTGAAACGCAACAGCAGCAGCGCGACGTAAATGATGGCAATGTCGGTAAACAGCATCCAGGTTTCAACGGTGGGGTCCAGCTCCGCCTGCGTCACCGAGGTTTCCAGTATGCCCGGCAGTTGCAGCCCCAGCATGATGAACACCATGCCGTTAAACACAAACTCCAGCATCGACCAGACGCCGTTCGCACGTAATCGCATCGCCAGCGGCGCATGGCGGATCACCCCGGCCTGGCCGATAGTCATCCCGGAGGCGACGGCCGCCAAAATGCCCGATACGCCAATGTGTTCCGCAATCAGGTAGGCGGCAAAGGGCAACAGCAGCATTAATACAATTTGTGTGGCCGCGTCACCGCCGCTCCAGCGGCTGATGATGCGTAGGGATTTACTGTACAGCCAGGTGACGGCGACACCGGCCAGCAAGCCGCCTGCCGCCACCTGAAGGAACGCCAGTGTCGCGCCAGACACCGTGAACACCATCGTGCCCATCGCAATCGCTACCGCAAACTTCAGCGATACCAGGCCAGAGGCGTCATTCATTAACGCTTCGCCCTGAAGAATACCCATTAGCTTTTTCGGAATACGATCTTCACCCACAATGCCGGACAGCGCCACCGCATCGGTCGGCGACAGTACCGCGGCCAGCGCGAAGGCGGCAATCAACGGCATGCCCGGCACCATCCAGTAGATGAAATAACCGATGCCCACCACGGTAATCAAGACCAGAACCAGCGCCAGACCAAAAATCTCCCGGCCATGTTTCAGAAATTCGCGGGTCGGTGTTTTCCAGCCATCCGCAAACAGCAGCGGCGGGATAAACAGCACCATGAACAACTCGGGGTTGAAATCGACATGCAAACCAAACTGGGGCCAGGCGAGTATGGCGCCAACGGCGATTTGCATTAATGGCAGAGGTATTTGAAAAGGTAAAATTCGCGTAACCACACCTGATAGAGAAACCATCAGGGTTAGAATAAGAATAGTAAAAAAGATTTCCATGCTTTCCTTAGACTATCTCCTACAGCATTAAAAAAAGACAGGTTATCTCCTCCCGTCATACCTTAAAACGCTCTCCCATATTTAACGCGTTTACCAAGGCATTAAAATGAATTTTTTAACGGAAAAAGATGAAATTTTTGAGTAAAAATCGGGAAAAGCGCTGGGATAATACAGCCTTCGGGACGATACCCGAAGGCCCGTCAGGTTACAGCGCCCAACCACCGACGTAGAACACCGCCAGCGCGATGGCAATAAGCACCGTCCCGACGTTCAGTTTGCGCCATTCGCCGGAGAAGAGACGGCCAAGCACCAGTGAACCAAAACCCAGCATAATACCGGTCACGATGTTACAGGTCAGTACGATAAACACTGCGCACACCAGGCCGGACATCGCGTCAACAAAGTCATCAAAATTCAGTTTGGACACGTTGCTCAGCATCAGCAGGCCAACATACATTAGCGCTGGCGCCGTCGCGTAGCCCGGCACCAGATAAGACAGCGGGGACAGGAACAGGATCAACAGGAACAGCACGCCGACCACGGTAGCGGTCAGGCCGGTTTTGCCGCCGGCGGCCGTACCCGCAGCCGATTCAATATAAACTGCGGCGGGCGACGTTCCCACCAGGCTGGAGAAAATGCTGCTGACGGAGTCAGACGTCAGCGCTTTGCCGCCGTTGATGATCTGTCCGTCTTTATCCAGCAGATTTGCCTGACCCGCCACCGCACGGATTGTGCCGGTCGCATCAAACACCGCCGTCATGACCAACGCCAGTACGCTTGGCAAGACCAGCGGCTGCAACGCGCCCATGATATCCAGACTGAAGATCAGAGACGTGCCGTCCGCGCCAGTCAGACTCGGCAATGCAAAAAACCCCTGATATTTCACATTGGGATCGAAAATCAGCCCCAAAATGGAAATCACAATAATAACCAGCAAGATACCGCCGGGGACGTGACGTTTTTCCAAGCCGATAGTCGCTGCCAGCCCCAACAACGCCATCGTGACCGGAAACGAGGTAAAATCCCCCAGCGCGACGGGCAGACCATCGATGGGATTTTTTACCACCAGACCAATGCCGTTGGCGGCGATAATCAACAAAAACAGGCCGATACCAATACCCGTACCGTGCGCTACCCCAAGCGGAAGATTACGTAAAATCCAGGTACGGACCCCGGTGGCGGAGATGATGGTAAACAACACCCCCATCAGGAAAATCGCCCCCAACGCGACCGGTACGCTAATCTGCTGGCCCAGCACCAAGCTGAAGGCGGTAAACGCGGTCAGGGAGATGGCGCAACCGATGGCCATCGGCAGATTGGCCCACAAGCCCATCAGTAATGAGCCCAAACCGGCAACCAGACAGGTTGCGACAAATACCGCGGTCGGCGGGAAGCCCGCTTTCCCCAGCATGCCCGGCACGACGATAACCGAGTAAACCATCGCCAGAAACGTGGTCAACCCAGCCAGCACTTCCTGCCGCACGCTACTTCCCCGCTGCGTGATTTTAAAAAATGCGTCAAGCGCGCCATGCGGACGCGCCGCACTATCAGCCAGACGTGTGGTATTTGACATGGTGGTATCCCCTGATAGGTCATAAGGTAAATCGTGACGGTTCACGCTGCCTCAGCGCGGCTGATGCGCCGTGAAACCCTGCGGTCGGACGTGCAAACGGCTCGCTCGCCGAATGCCAAACCACAAAATGTCGCCGGGTCAGTTGAAGCCAACGATTATCCTGCTTCACCCGCGATTATTTCAACAGCTAATAAGAACTATTTACTTCTGTCGCCTTCATCATGGCGATACGGGCAGGGCGGCTTGTCTCTTCCGCGCGGTGACTGAACCAGAGCAGGGTCTTGATAAGGATGCTGCCGACACCAGTGTTCCGCAATATCCTGGCGACGACAAATCCATACCCGATCATGCTGCTGAATATAATCGAGAAAACGTTGCAACGCCCGAAAACGCCCAGGCCGTCCAAGTAAACGGCAGTGCATGCCGATTGATAACATTTTCGGCGACGTTTCCCCTTCGGCATACAACACATCGAAACTGTCTTTCAGGTAGGTAAAAAACTGATCGCCACTGTTGAACCCCTGCGGTGAGGCAAAACGCATGTCGTTGGTTTCCAACGAATAGGGAATGATGAGATGCGGTCGGCTCTCCCCATTGGCGAGTATTACCGGCATCCAGAAAGGCAAGTCGTCCCCGTAATAGTCACTGTCATACAAAAATCCCCCCTGCTCCACCACCAATTGGCGGGTATTGGGGCTGTCGCGGCCGGTGTACCAACCTAGCGGCGGTTTACCGAACAGTTCCGTCAACGTGTCCACCGCACGTTGCATATGCTGCCGTTCGGTTTCGATAGCCATATTCTGATAGTGAATCCAACGCCAGCCGTGGCTGACCACATCGTAATTCGCGGACATCATGGCTTCCACAACGGCGGGATTACGCGCCAACGCCATCGCGACGCCAAACACCGTCAACGGTAATTCACGACGTTGAAATTCCTGATGGATTCGCCAGAAGCCTGCCCGCGAACCGTACTCGTAGAGCGAATCCATCGACATGTGGCGATCGGGATAGCTGGCTGCCCCGATGATATCGGAAAGAAATTGCTCTGAACCGGCATCGCCATGCAGAACATGATTTTCCGCGCCCTCTTCATAGTTCAGCACGAACTGTACCGCGATCCGCGCCTGCCCCGGCCAGTTGGCATGCGGCGGCTTACCGGCATACCCCAGCAAATCACGTGGATAGCCGCTATCCATTCCCGATTGTTTTTTCATCACTCGCTCCTTATCACGGCGCAATGACGGCGACTGAACCGTACATTGTGACGTCGCCTAACGTAGTGGGCTGAACATACCGCTCAGCGGCTTGGCGAGAGGATAATCCAGATCGCCGCGTTTACTGGTCGTAAGTCCCAGCGACACCAAAGATTCGATCAGTTTGACGGCGGCGCTGACGCCATCAATCACCGGCATACCCAATTCTTGCGTAAGTTCCCACGCTAGATCGGCCATGCCGCCACAGCCCAGTACGATAGCGCCGGTATCGCACCCACGACTGGATTGTATACAAAAATCCCGCACTTTGTGTCGTGCCGTACCTGCCCCCTCCTCCAACGCCAGTACCGGCAGATCGATCGCATGCAGCCCGGCGCAGTGATGCTCAAAACCATAACGTTGGAGTAGATGGCGGGCAATAATCAGCGTGCGCGGGAGCGTAGTGACAATCGAAAAACGCGTCGCCACCAGCGTCGCCATATGCATGGCGGCTTCTGCGATCCCCACCACCGGCGCACTGGCCAGTTCACGGGCCGCCAGCAGGCCCGGATCGCCAAAACAGGCGATCACATGCCCCTGAACGCCCCGCGCTTTCCCCTGCTTCACCTGCTCCAGTACGCCAATCGCCGCAATCGCCTCATCAAAATGCCCCTCGATCGATGGCACGCCTTGCGATGGGCTGACGGCGATAATTTCCGTCCCCGGCGCCGCAACGCGACGGGCGGCGTCGCCGATCCTCTCGGTCATGGCGAGGCTGGTATTCGGGTTGATGACCTGAATGACGCACGCACTCATGCTTTACGCTCCTTTAGGTGCCCAAACAGACGAGCGAAATCAGGCTCGGCCTCTTCATCCCGATCAAAACGCAGACTAGAGACAATATCGGCAAAGTGGCGCCGCATATGGCTCGACAGGGCCTCGACCTTTTTCTCTCGCAGTAAAGTGAGAAGATCGTGATGATCGTAACAGCGGCATCCCTGCTGCCACGGCGCGCCATAGGCGGCAATGACCAGCGAAGAGCGCAGGGTGAGCTGCGACACCATTGCCGTCAGCACCGCATTACCGGAGATAGCCTGTAACTGAATATGAAAGGCGGCGGACAGACGGATCGCCTCCGGGCCGTTTTGATCGCGATGGGCCTGCTGTTCCAACTGTATCAGTTTGCCCAGCGCCGCCAGATGAGGAGGCTGGCAGCGCTCGGCCACCTGCGTCAAGTTTGCGCACTCCAGTATGCTGCGCGTTTGGAAGATATCCTGCGCTTCTTCCACCGATGGCGTGGCGACATGCGCACCACGTTTGGGCGTTAAGGTGATCATTTGCACCGTGGCAAGACGTTGCAGCACTTTTCTGATCCCGGTGCGGCTGACGTCAAATACCTCTGCCAGCGCCTCCTCCGGCAATTTTGTTCCCGGCAATAACTGATGTTCAACCATCGCATTTAACAGAGCGTGATAAATAACTTCATCTTTTTGTTCAATAAATGCGGCTTGATCAAGTCCATAGGTATAGTTCATCGTTTTTTTTTCTCATCGTCATATCATTATCAAATCGTATACATGAAAAATATAAATTGTATACAAGAAATAAATTCTGGCCTGGTTCATGCAACACCTTTTGCATACATCAGCATCATTTATTTTCGACGGTCATCAAAAGGA
Organism: Brenneria rubrifaciens; assembly: GCF_005484945.1. NCBI lineage: Bacteria > Pseudomonadati > Pseudomonadota > Gammaproteobacteria > Enterobacterales > Pectobacteriaceae > Brenneria > Brenneria rubrifaciens. The sequence goes on along the minus strand of NZ_CP034035.1, from coordinate 561,117 downwards.
GCAGATTCCATGCCAGAAAATAGTACGGTAGATAATGAGGCACAGGCGCATTACAGCCCCCGGTTATGTAATGAAGATCTGGCTCCTACCCGCGTCCAAACCTGGTCCTGGTACAACATTTTTTCGTTCTGGATGTCTGATGTCCACAGTATGGGGGGCTATGTCGTCGCCGCAAGCTTCTTCACACTAGGGCTGGCGAGCTGGCAGGTGCTGTTATGCCTGTTGGCGGGAATCTGTATCGTACAACTGTGCGCCAATCTGGTGGCGAAACCCAGCCAGATCAGCGGCGTGCCTTATGCGGTGGTTTGTCGTCAGGCTTTCGGCGTCTTCGGCGCCAACATCCCGGCGGTTATCCGTGGCCTGATCGCCTTCGCCTGGTATGGCATTCAGACCTATCTTGCTGCCAACGCGCTGATGCTGGTGCTGCTAAAGTTCTATCCCTCGCTCGTACCGCTGACACAAAGTCATTGGCTCGGCCTCTCCGCGTTGGGGTGGATCTGTTTTAGCGTGATGTGGCTCTTGCAAGCCATGGTGTTCTGGCATGGCATGAGCGCCATTAAACGCTTTATTGATATCGCCGGACCGGCGGTCTATGTCGTGATGCTGGCGCTGGCCGGTTGGATCGTTTACAAAACCGGACTGGAAAATATTTCGTTTACCCTCGGCAGCAAAACGCTGACTCCCGGTGAGCAGACGTGGCAGATGATCACCGCAACGGCGTTGGTGGTTTCCTATTTCTCCGGTCCATTGCTCAACTTTGGCGATTTCGCGCGCTATGGCAAAAGTATGCAGGAAGTTCGCCGTGGCAATCGCTGGGGGCTGCCGTTTAACTTCCTGCTGTTCTCAATCGTTACCGTGGTGATCGTTTCCGGCACGCAGTCGCTGTTTGGTCAAATGATTACCGACCCGATTGAAACCGTCAGCCGCGTAGGTAACAGCGTTGCGGTCGCCCTGGGCTTGCTGACCATGATTGTCGCTACTATCGGGATCAATATCGTCGCGAACTTTGTGTCTCCGGCGTTTGATTTCTCCAACTGCTCACCACAGCGTATCAGCTTTCGCACCGGCGGGATGATCGCCGCCGTCGGCTCCGTGCTGCTGACACCGTGGAATTTGTTTCAATCACCGGAGCTGATTCACTATACGCTTGATGTGCTGGGCGCTTTTATCGGCCCGTTGTTCGGTATTCTGATGGCGGATTTCTATCTGATAAAAGGAGGAAAAATTCATGTGAATGATTTATTCGACGCCACGTCAAAAGGACGTTACTGGTATCGCGGCGGCTTCAATCCAAACGCGGTGATGGCGCTGTTGCCATCCGTCGCCATCGGCCTGTTCATCAGCTTTACTCCCGGATGGAACGCCGTAGCGAACTTCAGCTGGTTTATCGGCGCTTTTCTTGGCGCGGGTTGCTATCGCTATCTGGCGCGCCGTGAGAGAGTCGCGGCGCCCGAACGCACCACAATGCGCGAATTATTACTGCGCAAAGATTAAGGTTGTCCGCACTGTTTCTGCACACCTTATCTGCCTGACTGAGAGTGTAAAGGGGGGCGGACCAGCTTGAAATCATGCTCAGGCGTAGAGCGAACCATCCCCTGACGGGCGGGTTTTAAAACGACGGTGCAGCCAGAGATATTGTTCCGGCGCACGCATGATTTCACGTTCGATGACCTTATTCATATAACACGCGGCTTCCTGCTCATCGTGATAGGGGTAACCCTGAAGTTCCGGTTGTATTACCAGTCGATAGCCAGAGGCATCGGGGTTACGTATCAATACCGTGGTGATCATGGCGGGGTTTGCCAGACGAGCTATTGTAAACGTCCCGCTGGTCGTCGCCGCTTTCTTGACTGCAAAGAACGGCGCGAACACGCTGCCTTTAGGACCGTAATCCTGATCGGGAGCAAACCAGACCGCTTCGCCGCGTCGCAGCGCGTGCACCATGCCGCGCAGATCCTTGCGGTCGATCATCGCTTTGTTGGAGCGGGAACGTCCCCAGGTCTGAACCCTCTCCATCACTTTATTGTTGTGTGGGCGATACATCGCCATCATCGGCTGACACAGCCCCATCACCCTGCCGCCCAGCTCCAGCGACATGAAGTGAATACCGATAACCATGACGCCACGATCTTTGGCACAGGCCTGCTGTAAGTTTTCCAACCCCGATACATCAAACCATCGGCGCACGCGGCGATCAGGCCAAAACCAGGCCATGCCGGTTTCAACCAGCGCCATTCCCAACGAGGCGAAATTGCTGACAATCATCGCTTCACGCTCTTCAACAGAAATCGTGGGAAAACAGAGTTCAAGGTTGCGCCGTGCGATGGACGCGCGTCGTTTCAGAACAAAGCGTGATAAGCGTCCCGTACTACGGCCGACTTTCATCAATAGCGGGTAAGGCAGTTGTACCAGCAGGAACAAAAAGCCAAAACCGAGCCAGGTAAGCCAAAAGCGCGGGTGAAATAATGACCGGGTAAATCGTTGTTTAATCTTCATGAGGCTCATCTTTAAATGGTCAACGTAAGTACCGCAAAAAGAATCGCTCCGCTCCTATCGCGCTACGTCTATGTGACACTCTCTAATCATTATCGTTGCAAAGGTATATGTAATTAACTTTGATCGGCGCAATTGCAGGGTTAACACCAGGATGAAGCTGCGGATCATTATGAGGGGATCATGGATAGTACTCGAACCGACCAGTCTGAAGGGCTGAAGAGTCGCACATCCATACCCGAATTCACAGGAGGAAAGAGTGATAAACATGCAAATAATTAAGCCCCTCAGAATCTCTGAGGGGCTTAACACATAATCAGTTATCTTCTGTGACGATCGCTGGCAAAAGCAACAAGGCCGGCTCAGCACTCATCATCAAAAGAGGATTAGATTACGGAAACGTTCACCGCTGATGGGCCTTTCTGACCGCTTTCAACGTTGAATTCAACTTTCTGGCCTTCGTCCAGGCTTTTGTAATCGTTACCCAGGCCTAAAATGGCAGAGAAGTGAACGAAAACATCTTTGCTGCCGTCAGTCGGGGTGATGAAACCAAAACCTTTACCAGCGTCAAACCATTTTACCAATCCAGTCATTTTATTAGACATAGAGAATTTCCTTTATATATTTAGATAGCCACTATAGGGCGGAACGGGTCTGTTACAGTGATTACTTATGGGCGCTTATAAGAAGGAAATTCGTCGGATAAGAGACTGGGTGCATCGCTTGAACTAGGAACTGCTTAATTACAATGTCTTTCATAAATAGGTCTGTATTTCAGGCCGATGGAGCTATTAACGCATGAATGATTTCCTATAGCAAGCCTTTATTTCAAAGAAATGAGGATAGCCAAAAAAACAGCGATGACATTTGCGGTTTCTGCGTATTTTATCGGACGAATACAAAAGAGAACGTCCTCTTCCACTGTGATGATAAATATCACTTTATTTCATTTTCGCTCGTTTTTTATTTTCTGAAATCAGCGCCATCAATTCCCATTATTACATCTGAAAGATGCTATGATGTTTCATCAGAAAAGACCGGAGAAAGACAATGAATATTCATAATTTAACCTGGTATCCGGCACAACGGTCACGCGTCGAAGCCATTATCGGCCTTGCTGTCGTGCGAGTTTGTGAACAAGGCAGACCGGTGAATGCCCGCACGTTGCTTGATTTTATGTATGTGAAATTAGGCGAAATGAAAAAAAAATCCGACAGAGAAGGGATGTTGACCGCCATTTCCATTCTGGAAAAAAACCAGGATGCTTACGCCAAAGAATAACGGGATGATTATTCAGGGACGGCTGACTTGCTGCAATGTGTCGTTCCCCGATAGCCGTTGGGGAACGACACGATTTTTCATCATAATACACAACGATAGCGATATTATTTTTGCGTAGCCAGAATCACGCTGGAGGCTTTAATCAAGGCCATCACTTCGCTCCCATCAACAATCGCCATCTCATCAAGACTCTCATTAGTAATGCTAGAGGTCAGCAATAAACCATTGCCAGTCTTAACATGCACAGTGGAATTTACCGCGCCTTTAACAATGCTTTTCACCCTACCCACAAACTGATTACGCGCTGAAAAATTCAGCCCGCAGTCTACCGATGCCAAAATAACCCAGGGCGCTTTGACTAACGCAACCACCGATTTACCTGGAACCAATCCCAGAGAATCACTGCTTGCCCTGGTAATGACGGTTGTCAGTTGCTCTCCGCCGTCCAGTTTTAAAACAACTTCATTATTAACCGCCCCATCAGTAACGCTGGAAACAATACCAGTTAATTGATTTCTTGCAGAAACTGACATAGCCCCCCCTTTCACTTTCAGATTAAGTGCCCCATCATCTCGTTCAGCAACAATACGACTACAGAACATGCCCGGTATCCACATAGAAAAAATGGTTAATACCGCACTATGATAAATAAAACAATGCTTGTAGTAGAGAACTAAGTAAAGTAAGGGAGAATGAAACCGTTAAACCGAAATCGAATTCATACTTAAACAGAATTTAAAGATAAACTTTTCGCCTAAAACATTAACAAAATTAATTTATCCCACGTCATAATAAATATTTATTCTTTATAATTTTCTTATAATTTAGATATATTTCTCAACAGAAAGGCGGTGACATATTCAAAATTAATTATCATCGATAATCTAATATCTGTTCAACCGGGCCATCAACGTCAATATGCGCTATCAGCACTATTTCGGAAATGCCTAACCTTGCTTGCGCCAATAGGCGCACTTTGCAATCATCTCCCGCTTCCCGACAGTCGGAAAGGCTATTGGTATAGCGCTATGATTATTTTGTGAAACAGATATCATCAATAAATTTTAACCATAATTAACTTTAAATTATTCATTTTCATCTATTAAATAAGTGATATGTAATTTCATGATGATTTCCCAAATGGTTTTGTCTATTAAATCAGCCAGATCGATCGGTAGATATACCATTTTTATTTATTGATATAAAAATATTGATCTATTTTACAGGTCGATCAATAATGCAGGAAATATTTCTCAATTGAGATGCATGATGATTGTTAAACCAATCTCAGAGGCCAGCAGACACTATGTTATGGAGCCTATCTATAACTGTCAGAACACTATGTTTGCCATGGAGCTATTGACACGGTTTGATGGAGGCATAAGTACAGAAGAACATATCCGAAATATGAATCCTTCTGAAAAACAGCGGCTGCTTATCGATCAACTGGAATGTGTTGCTAAGAAAAGGTCATATTTTATCGATAACAATTTACTGCTTGCGATTAATATCGATTATTCTATGGCGGTATTTTTATTGCAGAATCACCATATCGAACATTTACTGGATGACTTATCTTTTATCCGTTTCGAAATAAACGAAAGATTTCCTAATTTAAATGATGGGAAGCGTAACCCACTGCTTTCAAAACTTTATAACCGCTACCCACTGTGGCTGGATGACTTTGGCAGCGGAAATGCAAATATTTATGCCGTTAGCCAGTCTCTGTTTAATTATGTGAAATTAGATAAAGAATTTTACTGGGAAATGCTAAGAAATAGAAAAGGTCATCTGCTGCCAGCTTTAGTATCAAACATTAAAAAATACTGTCAGGGCGTCATTGTTGAAGGCGTACAAAACCAATCCGAGTATTTTCTACTGAAAAACTGCGGAGTAGACGGTATGCAAGGGCACATTTACACAACCTATGCGCTCGATAAAATCCCTCTATATCCCAAATGAAAACATTAATCTTAGGATTATTATTACTTCTAGTAGCGGTTTATTCGTTCAATAAACACATTGAGAACATTCAAAAGAAAAAATTAATCATCACGCGAAAAACCAAAAAAAGACACACTACAAAAGAGAAATTAACGATCTTTCATTAACGATAAAACGCGGGATAATAAATACGGCTTTAGCCTGCGATAACATTTATTAGGGGGCCATCAGGAAACGTTTATTGCCTGTCGCATCAAGACTGTAATGTAAATTGTGTAATTTATTGTTTTTGAAGAAAAAGATGGATCGGAAACGCGGTAGCTGTCAACGAAGTTGACACCCTTATTCGTTTTTATGCTGCCGTTTTCAGCCCAGTTTCTGGCTTCTCTGGATTCAACATCACCACCTCGACCCGCTGCCATTGACGGCATGAGGTTGACCACCGTTCCGGTCGGGCTTTTTGAGCCGTCTCATACAAGGCTTTTCGTTTTGCCAGCAGGCTTATATCTTCCCCTCTATGCCGTTGGCCCGGGGTCACATAACCGATAGCGCTATGCCGGTGCTCTTCGTTATACCACCGCCTGAACTCCTCGACCCAACGCCGCGCTTCATCCAGATCCAGGAAGCCTGATGACGGCCACGCCGGAACATATTTTAGCGTCCTGAACAGCGACTCCACATAGGGATTATCGTTGCTGACTCGTGGGCGACTGTGCGAGCCGGTGATCTTCAGTTCTTCCAGTTTCGCTTTCAACGTCTGGGATTTCATTGGAGCACCATTGTCGGCATGAAGCACTAACGGATGTCGGTAGCACCCTTCACGTAATACCGTGCGGTGCAGGAGCGCGGCGGCCTGCTCGCCGTTTTCCTCTTCATGAACCTCATAACCGACGATTTTTCGGCTAAAAATATCTTCTATTAAATACAGATAAAAATAGCGATCACGAACCCGTGAGGCTAACCAGGTGACGTCCCACGTCCACACCTGGCGTGCCTCGAGAGCCTGATAACTGGTCGGTTTATTCACTTTCAGTGGTGCCCGACTGCGGCCTCGATGATGTACCTGACCGTGTCGCCGGAGCACCCGATAAAACGTCGACTCACTGGCCATCTACTCGTTTTTGATACCATTCTCTGGCAATCACCTCAAAGGTATTGCTAAGACGACCTTCTTTAGCAAGTTTCACCTCTTTACGCACTTCGCTGGGGTTGATTGCCAGCAGCTACCAGTTTTTTGCCTTCATCGCGTTTCTGTCTTGCTTCAGCTAAAGAAATCGTTGGGTAGGTGCCAAGCGACAACAGTTTTGCTTTACCATCGAAACGGTAGCGATAGCGCCATCCCTTCGATCCGTTAGGTTCAATCAGTAGTGAAAGGCCATTACCATCGTTTTCGGTGTGAGGCTTGTCCTCTGGCTTGGCACGGCGGATCTCAAGGTCTGTAAGCAGCATGTGTATAGTTTCCTACCTGTATTGAGGGCGAATGTGTATAGGATTTCGGATGTCATCATGTCCTATACACATAACTATTCACACTGAGGTGTAGATTTAGATAGATGCGGGTTTTCCCTGAACGACTGAAAAATAGCGCGACGCCTTGTGGTTACTGGTTTTAATGGACTTGGGTAAACGTTGAGAGGGGTAATTGGAGCGAGTGAAGGGAATCGAACCCTCGTATAGAGCTTGGGAAGCTCTCGTTCTGCCATTGAACTACACTCGCATGGATAAGCGCTTGGCATTATAGCGCTATCCCGTTGCCGGGCAAGCAGAAAACCCGACAAAGTGATGTTGTTTTAACCGATCACACATCACCACGAAGTCTGAACCGGTGCGGGCGGCACCGGCTTATAACTACGCTCAATAAGGTGAGAGTATTATTTCTGTGGCCGCATCGCCGGGAACAGAATGACATCGCGAATGGTATGGCTGTTGGTAAACAGCATAATCATACGGTCGATACCAATACCCAGACCGGCGGTTGGCGGCAAACCGTGTTCCAGCGCGGTTACGTAGTCTTCATCGTAGAACATCGCTTCATCATCACCGGCGTCTTTTGCGCTCACCTGCTGGGCAAAACGTTCCGCCTGGTCTTCCGCATCGTTCAACTCGGAGAAGCCGTTGCCGATTTCACGTCCGCCGATAAAGAATTCAAAGCGATCGGTAATTTCCGGGTTGTTATCGTTACGACGCGCCAGCGGCGACACTTCCGCCGGGTATTCGGTAATGAAGGTCGGCTGAATCAGGTTGCTTTCCGCCGTTTCTTCAAAAATCTCGGTCACGATACGGCCCAACCCCCAGCTTTTCTCGATCTTGATGCCCAAAGACTCGGCAATCGCCGTGGCTTTAGCCAGATCATCCAGATCGGCGACGTTGGTTTCCGGGCGATATTTGCAGATGGCTTCACGCATGGTCAGCTTTTCAAACGGCTTACCAAAATCGAAAGTCTGGTCGCCATACTCAACCGTCGTGGTGCCCAGCACCTCCTGCGTCAGCGTGCGGAACAGATTTTCCGTCAACACGATCAGATCTTTATAATCGGCATACGCCATATAAAGTTCCATCATGGTGAATTCCGGGTTGTGGCGGGGGGAAACCCCTTCGTTACGGAAGTTACGGTTAATTTCAAACACCCGCTCAAAACCGCCCACCACCAGACGCTTCAGATATAGTTCCGGCGCAATACGCAGGTACATATCGATGTCCAGCGCATTGTGGTGGGTGACAAACGGACGCGCCGCCGCGCCGCCGGGGATCACCTGCATCATCGGCGTTTCCACTTCCATAAAACCGTTTTCGACCATAAAGCGGCGGATCGCCGCCATCACTTTAGAGCGAATACGGAACGTATGGCGAGATTCGTCGTTGGCAATCAGATCCAGATAACGCTGGCGGTAGCGGGTTTCCTGATCGGCCAGGCCGTGGAATTTGTCCGGCAGCGGACGCAGGGCTTTGGTCAGCAATCGCAGTTCAGTGCAGTGAACAGACAGTTCGCCCGTCTTGGTTTTGAACAGCTTGCCGCGCGCGCCAAGGATATCGCCCAGATCCCATTTTTTGAACTGTTCGTTATAAACACCTTCCGCCAGATCGTCGCGGGAGACGTACAGTTGAATACGCCCGCCCACATCCTGTAGCGTGACGAACGAGGCTTTACCCATGATACGGCGGGTCATCATACGACCGGCAACCGTCACGTCGATATTCAGCGCTTCCAGTTCTTCATTTTCTTTGCCGTCATAGGCGGCGTGCAGCAGATCGGCAGTGCTGTTACGGCGGAAGTCATTCGGAAACGCAATGCCGCTTTCACGCAGCGCCGCCAGCTTTTCACGACGCGCTTTCAATTCGTTATTGAGATCCTGCGCCTGATCGGTACCCTGTGAGTGTGATTCTGCCATGTGAATTCCTTATAACCCCGCTTTTAAACTTGCTTCAATAAATTTATCCAGATCGCCATCCAACACTGCCTGGGTATTACGTGTCTCCACCCCGGTGCGTAAATCCTTGATGCGCGAATCATCCAACACATAGGAGCGGATCTGGCTTCCCCAGCCGATGTCCGACTTGTTGTCTTCCATCGCCTGTTTCTCAGCATTTTTCTTTTGCATCTCAAACTCATACAGCTTGGCTTTCAGCTGTTTCATCGCCTGATCTTTGTTTTTATGCTGGGAGCGGTCATTCTGACACTGCGTCACGATGTTGGTCGGAATGTGGGTAATACGCACCGCGGATTCCGTGCGGTTAACGTGCTGACCGCCCGCGCCCGAGGCACGGTAAACGTCAATACGCAGGTCGGCGGGGTTGATTTCGATATCGATGTCGTCATCCACTTCGGGATAAACGAAAGCGGAACTGAACGAGGTATGGCGACGACCGCCGGAATCAAACGGGCTTTTACGCACCAGACGATGCACGCCGGTTTCGGTGCGCAGCCAGCCAAACGCGTAGTCGCCGATAATCTTGATGGTGGCGGATTTGATGCCCGCCACTTCGCCATCGGACTCTTCGATAATTTCGGTCTTGAAGCCTTTGTCCTCAGCCCAGCGCAGGTACATGCGCAGCAGCATGCTGGCCCAGTCCTGGGCCTCCGTGCCGCCGGAACCGGCCTGGATATCCAGGTAGCAATCCGCGCTATCGTATTCGCCAGAGAACATACGGCGGAATTCAAGCTGGCCTAATTTGTTTTCCAGTGTGTCCAGCTCTGCGCTGGTTTCGTTGAAGGTATCCTCGTCATCTTCTTCTACCGCCAGCTCCAGCAAACCCGTGACATCTTCCAGCCCCTGAGTCAGTTGGTCGATGGTATCGACGATGGCTTCCAGCGAGGAACGCTCTTTACCCAGCGCCTGCGCCCTTTCCGGCTCATTCCAGACGTCCGGCTGTTCCAGTTCGGCGTTTACTTCTTCGAGGCGTTCTTTCCTGGCATCATAGTCAAAGATACCCCCTAAGGACGGCTGTACGCTCAGACAGATCCTGAATACGGTTTTTTACCGGATTAATTTCAAACATGATTTTTATATTCTTACGTTAAGTCGTTGACAACGGAATAGTGTAAACCCGCCATTCTAGCGGATTAAACGCACGGTTTACACTCTATTCATCAGCCTGATTACAGCGGCCATAAATGCTGAATCAGCAGTTGCACCGAGCGCTTACCGCGAAACTCATTCACATCCAGCTTATACGCCAGCTCCGCCTCGCGCACGCTGCTGTCCGGCCACAACAGCGTATCCACATTAAACGCAATACCATCCAGCAGCGGGCCGCCGTTTACCGGCTCCACCATCACTTTCAGATGCCGCTCGCCGACCAGTTTCTGTTGCAGGATACGAAAACGGCCGTCGAACGTCGGTTCAGGAAACGATTGCCCCCAGGGTCCGGCGTCACGCAGCATCTCCGCCGTGGATAAACACAACTCCGGCTGCGCCAGTTCGCCATCCGACCAGATAACCCCCTCAAGTTGCGAGGCATCCAGCCATTCGCCGACCAGTTCGCCAAAGCGCTGACGGAAACCATCAAACTGTTCTTCCATCAGTGTTAACCCCGCCGCCATAGCGTGACCGCCGAATTTCAGCATCATCCCCGGATACAACGTATCCAGACGCTCCAGCGCATCGCGCAGATGCAGGCCGGCGATGGAACGCCCCGATCCTTTCAGCATGCCGTCGCCCGCAGGAGCAAAGGCAATGACCGGACGGTGAAACCGCTCTTTGATGCGTGAGGCCAGAATGCCAACCACCCCTTGATGCCATTCAGGGTGATACATCGCCAGACCGTATGGCAGTTGGTCGCGGCTGCGCTCCAGCGTTTCGCACAGGCGCAGCGCCTCCACTTGCATCCCTTGCTCTATTCCACGGCGCGTCTGGTTAAGCGCGTCCAGATCGCTAGCCAGCATACGCGCCTGAGCAATATCATCGCAGAGCAGCAGCGCCACGCCGACCGACATATCGTCCAGCCGCCCGGCGGCGTTCAACCGCGGCCCAAGCGCGAAACCAAGATCGCTGGCGACCAGTTGTCCGCCCTCACGGTTCGCCACCTCCAGCAGCGCTTTGATGCCCGGACGGCATTTTCCGGCGCGAATACGGCTCAGCCCCTGCGCCACAAGAATACGATTATTGGCGTCCAGCGGCACCACATCCGCTACCGTCCCCAACGCCACCAGATCCAGCAATTCAGCCAGATTCGGCTCCGCCAGCGCTTTCGCGGTAAACCAGCCGATGTCACGCAGATGCGCCCGTAAAGCCATCATCAAATAGAAGGCGACCCCGACGCCCGCCAGCGATTTCGACGGAAACGCGCAGTCGCGCAGACTTGGGTTAATCATGGCATCGGCGGCGGGCAAGGTTTCACCCGGCAAATGGTGGTCAGTCACCAGCACGGCAATGCCGCGCCGATGCGCGTCATCCACGCCGGCGTGGGAAGAAATGCCGTTATCCACCGTGACAATAACGTCAGCCCCCAGCGCCGCCGCCTGCGCGACGACTTCCGGGCTTAGCCCGTAGCCATCCTCAAAGCGGTTCGGCACCAGATACTTTACGTCAACGCCGCCCATGCTACGCAGCGCCAGCACCGTCAGCGCGGTACTGGTTGCGCCGTCGGCGTCAAAGTCGCCGACAATTACGATGCGGCGCTGGTCCGACAGCGCCCGGTGCAGAAAATCGACGGCCCGCCCGATACCGCTCAGCAAGCGGTAATCCAGCAGGCCGCGCAAACCGCGCTCCAACTCCTGTGCGCCTTTAATACCGCGTTGCGCATACAAGCGACGCAGCAAGGGCGGCACTGTCGCGGGTAAATCAATATCCTCCGCCCGCGGACGCCGGCGGAGTTGTGTTATCCGCTCCACGTTACGTCAATCGCCCGTGTTCAACGATGCTTTGTGTTCATCCAGCATCGCCAGCATCTCTTTCGGTCCCTGATAACCGGGCACCACCGTGCCATCGTCCAACACAATGGTCGGGGTTCCCTTCACGCCGAACTGCACGCCAAGCCGGAAGTGGGCGGCGATATCGGTTTTGCAGGTGGCAGGCGAAATCTCTTCGCCTTTCAGCGCGGCATCATACGCGTTGTTGCGGTTAGCCATACACCAGATGGATTGCATGTCTTTTTTCGCCGGGGAGTCCAGCCCCTGACGCGGAAAAGCCAGGTAGCGAATGGTGATCCCCAGCGCGTTGTACTCTTTCATTTGTTCATGCAACTTGTGGCAATAGCCGCAGGTGATATCGGTAAACACAGTAATGACATGTTTTTCCTGCGCCGCTTTATAGACAATCATCTGATCCTGCAACGCATCCATTTTTCCCTTCAGAATCTGATTCGTCAGGTTCAGCGGCGTTTTACCGCTGACGTCATACAGCGGCCCCTGGATTAAATGTTTGCCGTCTGCGCTGATATAGAACACGCCGCTGTCCGTCAGCACGGTTTTCATTCCCGCCACCGGCGCGGGCTGAATTTGCGCGTCCTGCATTCCCATCCGGGTCAGCGTCTGTTTGATAGGCGAATCATCAGCGTGAGCAAAGCCTGTAGCCGTTGCCACCAGAAGGGAAAGCAGTAATAGCCCTTTTTTCATTTCATCGTTCCTGTTTTAGTTTATCCGTAAATATTCCGTATTGATCCGGTCGTGACGCGCGTTCACCTATCATCTTGTGTTACGCCCGCGGGTGATGCCGCTGGTGAAGCTGTTTCAGGCGCTCCGTTGCAACATGGGTATAAATCTGGGTGGTGGAGAGATCGCTGTGGCCCAACAGCATCTGTACGACCCGCAAATCCGCACCGTGGTTCAATAAATGGGTGGCAAACGCATGGCGCAACACATGCGGGGACAGCTTATCGCCGTCAATGGATGCCAGGATCGCATAATGCTTAATGCGATGCCAGAAGGTCTGCCGCGTCATTTGCTGCGCCCGGTTACTGGGGAACAGCACATCCAGCGTCTGGCCGTTCAGCAGCCACGGCCGACCGTGTTCGAGATAATACTCAATCCAATACACCGCTTCTTCGCCCAGCGGCACCAAACGCTCTTTGTTTCCCTTGCCGATCACCCGCACCACCCCCTGACGCAAACTGACATCGCTGATGGTCAGCCCTACCAGTTCAGAAACGCGCAACCCCGTGGCATACAATACTTCCAGCATCGCTTTATCGCGCAATTCCAGTGGCTGATCAATACTCGGCGCATTCAGCAAGGCATCCACCTGCGCTTCGCTCAGATCTTTCGGTAAACGCTGCGGTAATTTAGGCGATGAGAGCACGGCGCTGGGATCGTCACTGCGGATTTTTTCCCGGTAGAGATACTGGAACAGCCGACGCATGGCACTCAGTAAACGCGCCGAACTGGTGGCCTTATATCCCCCTTCAACCCGCTCGGCCAGAAACGATTGCAGGTCGATGGCCTGCGCATGCAGCAAATCATTGTCATGGCGCGTCAGCCAGCCAGCCAGGGCGTGTAAATCCAACCGGTAAGAGGCCAGCGTATTTTCCGCCAGATTGCGCTCCAGCCACAACGCATCAAGAAATTGCTCAATGAATGCATGATCCTGTGCCTGCATCGCGGTGTCCTCTTTCACTCATGCCCCCTATTATGCCTGAGCAATCCGCTAAGGCGTTAATCGTCGCGATATCGCCAATAAATTGCAAGACTCACCCACGCGGCGGCGATTTGGAAGATGAAGGAGATAATAATCGCAGAGATTGCCGGATCTCATATATCCCGTTATATCTCACATCGCAATAACATTCTGCGGTAAAAACTTCATGCGATAAGATTATATTTTACGTATGCTCCCTATGCCGGAATAGGCTCCAGACGCCGGTTCCATGTGCACTATCCCCCTACGGAATCTCCGTTGAAAAGCGATTTTTTCTATGCATAGAATAGCCGTTCGTGTTGTTAAAAAGATAAATCACCATGCAAGCCACCATCACTCCCGCTATCGACGCAGAGGCCGACGTTTCACCGGTCAACTCCAGAAATAAAGTTATTGTTGCCTCTCTGGTGGGAACAGCTATCGAGTTTTTTGATTTCTATATTTATGCCACCGCCGCCGTGCTGGTGTTTCCGCATATTTTCTTTCCGCAGGGTGACCCGACGGCCGCCACGCTGCAATCTCTGGCGACCTTCGCCATCGCATTTATCGCCCGTCCGATTGGCTCGGCGCTGTTTGGTCATTTCGGCGATCGCGTCGGGCGTAAAGTCACACTGGTGGCCTCGTTACTGACTATGGGGATTTCAACCGTTCTGATCGGGTTGCTGCCCAGCTACGAAACCATCGGTATTCTTGCGCCCATCCTACTGGCGCTGGCCCGATTCGGGCAGGGGCTGGGGCTGGGTGGCGAATGGGGCGGCGCGGCGCTGCTGGCGACCGAGAATGCGCCGGCGCACAAACGCGCGCTGTACGGTTCGTTCCCGCAACTGGGCGCCCCCATTGGCTTCTTCTTTGCTAACGGCACCTTCCTGCTGCTGTCGTGGCTGCTGACTGAGGAACAGTTTATGTCGTGGGGCTGGCGCGTACCGTTTATCGCCTCCGCCGTGCTGGTATTGATCGGTCTGTACGTCCGGATTTCTCTGCATGAGGCGCCGGTATTCACCAAAGCGGTCAAAACCGGTAAACAGGTTCGTATCCCAATGGGCACGCTGCTCAGCAAGCACCTGAAAGCCACGATCCTCGGCACGTTCATTATGCTGGCCACCTACACGCTGTTCTACATCATGACCGTTTACTCCATGACCTATGGCACCAAGCCGGTTCCAGACGGCCTCGGTTTCTCCCGCAACAGCTTTCTGTGGATGCTGATGGTGGCGGTCATCGGTTTTGGCTTGACGATCCCTGTGGCGGGCTATCTGGCGGATGCGTTTGGACGCCGTAAAACCATGATTGTCGTCACCTGTATCATGCTGGCATTCTCCATGCTGTTCCCGGCTCTGCTGGGTTCCGGTAATCAGGCGCTGGTCATGGGCTTCCTGGTACTCGGCCTGAGCCTAATGGGACTGACATTTGGTCCAATGGGCGCGTTATTGCCGGAGCTGTTCCCGACGGAAGTACGCTACACCGGCGCGTCGTTCTCCTATAACGTGTCATCTATTCTGGGCGCGTCTGTCGCACCTTATATTGCCGCCTGGCTGACGGCGAATTACGGCCTGTTCTACGTTGGCGTCTATCTCGCAGCAATGGCGTCGCTGACGCTGATTGCGCTTCTGGCGACCAAAGAAACGCGCCATCAGCCTCTGGGCTAATGCCTGCCGGTGAGGGCGACAGTCCTCACCGCGCTTCCTTTCCTGGTGTCCTCATTCTAGAATACCCGTTTCCAACATCGTCATTTACATTAACCCGACACTTACTCTACCGCTTATGAAAATTGGTCTGTTTTACGGCTCAAGTACCTGCTATACCGAAATGGCGGCGGAGAAGATCCGCGACATTTTGGGTGAAGATCTGGTGGATCTGCACAACGTTAAAGACGTTGCTCCGCAACATATGGAAGATTACGGCGTACTGATCCTCGGCATCCCGACCTGGGACTTTGGCGAAATTCAGGAAGACTGGGAAAAGATATGGGAACAACTTCCGACGCTTAATCTCAGCGGCAAGATCGTAGCGCTATATGGCATGGGCGACCAGTTAGGTTACGGAGAATGGTTTCTTGATGCGCTGGGCATGCTGCACGAACAACTTTTACCGTTGGGTGTGAAATTCATCGGTTACTGGCCGACGGAAGGTTACGACTTCACCAGCCCCAAACCGCTAACCACCGATGGCAAACAGTTTGTCGGTCTGGCGCTGGATGAAGTTAACCAATACGATCTGAGCGATGAACGCATTGAACAGTGGTGTGAGCAAATTCTGCTGGAAATGGCGCCACTGCTGTAAACGCGGATCACCGCTTCTGTAACCATCTGGCGCGGGCGCCGCCGTCAAAAAAGCTCCATGCCACAAAGCGGCTCTGTTTCTGCCCCTGCGCCATGTTGATGGTTCTGATCTTTTCCGCGCCGACCTCTTCCAGCACACGATAAAGCTCAGGCAGATTTTCCTTGCGCGATACCAGCGAGGTAAACCACAGGCACTGCCGGGCAAAGCTGGCGCTCTCTCCGATCAGCTGGCTGATAAAGGCCATCTCTCCCCCTTCACACCAGAGTTCATCCTGCTGGCCACCAAAATTGAGCGGCGAATGCCTATCCAATCCCAGATTATGCAACTTACGTTGTGACCCCTGACGCGCTTGTGCGGCGGAAGCATGAAAAGGCGGGTTGCAGAGTACAGCGTCAAAAGTTTCATTCTTGTGAATAACACCGCTCAAAATGGCTTTGCTGTTTTTCTGACGGCGCAGGCGAATGGCACGATTCAGGCCGGGGTTGGCCTCGATAGTGGCATTGGCCGCCTGCATCGCCTGTACATTGATTTCACTGCCGGTAAAACGCCAGCCATATTCACGATGACCAATCAGCGGATAAACGCAGTTGGCGCCGCAACCGACATCCAGCACCGACGCCTCACGCGGTATGACCGAGCCATTATCCTCCGCCAGCAGGTCGGCAAGGTGGTGAATATAGTCGGCCCGGCCGGGCACCGGCGGGCAGAGAAAGCCTTCCGGGATCGTCCAGTGTTCAATCTGGTAGAAATGACGCAGCAACGCCTGATTCAATACTTTCACCGCTTCAGGGTCCGCAAAATCCATCGACTCATCGCCGTAGGGATTCACTTTCACAAAGGGTATCAGTTCCGGGTAGGTCTGCTTTAGCGCAGTAAAATCATATCGACCACGGTGGCGGTTGCGCGGGTGCAGTTCGTTTTTTTGCACAGCATGTTTATCAGCGGGCGTCGTCATCAGTTTCTCTCTTATTGAATGGCGCGTAAGATACCTGCTGCGTCAATCCCCGTAAATCGCCGCTGGCGTTTTTCTTATCTTACCCAGCTTTTAGGCTGCAACAGCAACTGGCGCAAATGACGCCATTCGTCGTCTCCCATGCTGTCGGACGCCAGCCACAGCCTCTGCCGCGCTTTCCCATCGGACGCTTTCAAAGAGAGCAAAATGCCATTATTCAACACCCAGGGACGTTTGACGATTTGCCATTCCTGTTGCTGCCAGCGCAGATTCGTCTCGCTGCGTAGTGAAATTTCCCCTTGCCGGGATTTAATATTTCGTTGACTACGAATAAAGCCGAACACCACCAGCGTAACCAGTCCCAGCCACACCACGGCGTAACCATCCGGCCAGGGAGCCAGCAGGATCAGCAACACCAATAGCCCATGCACGATCAGTGAAAAAAGCTGCATGCGCCAGGAAACACGCAGATCACATTGCCACTGGGCCACGGTCTTTATTTCGCATCTGGATAAGGGAAACCATGCGCTTTAACGCCTGATCTTGCGGTTCGCCGTGATTCATCAGCCAGTTAAACAGATCGGGATCGTCACATTGCAACAGACGCACAAACGTTCGTTTGTCATCATCGCTCAATGCGTCATACTCATGCTCAAAAAAAGGCATGATAGAAAGATCCAGCTCACGCATGCCACGGCGACATGCCCAGTGAATCCGAGACTTATTATCGATTTCCATGCTTCTTATCCACCTTGTTATCGATGCTTGCCGCTAGTGTAACCCGATTTCAACGACAGGCATTAAACTAATAGTAACACTTTGACATATTTTACCGGTGCAAGGCAGCGCTATCACGTCGCGCTGCGAAGCTGTGCGCATAATTACCGGTTGCAAACAATTAATAAGAGCTTGCAAACCTTCGCGGCTATTTTACCATTAGGTCATTCAAATACTGCACCAAGCAGCAGGATCGTAATATGGCTAACCCATTTCCTTTTGCATCACAGCGCCCGTTTGCTTCAGCCCGGCTCCCCGCAACGCTTATCTCTCTGGATGATTGGGCGCTGGTGACGCTAACCGGCCCTGACACCATCAAATACCTGCAAGGTCAGGTGACGGCCGATGTTGCCGCATTGCCTGCCGACCAGCATATTCTTTGCGCGCACTGCGACGCCAAAGGAAAAATGTGGAGCAGCTTGCGCCTTTTCCAACGCGGCGATGGTTTCGCGTTTATCGAACGCCGTAACTTACGAGACACCCAACTCGGCGAGCTGAAAAAATACGCTGTTTTTTCTAAAACCACGATAGCAGCGGACGACAACGTCATTCTACTGGGCGCCGCCGGCGCGCAAATTCGCGAACTGCTGTCTGCCATGTTCAGCACGCTGCCGGATGCCGAGCATACGGTCGTTCAACATGAGGGGGCGACCCTGCTGCACTTCTCCTTACCGACAGAACGCTTCCTGCTGGTGTTGTCTTCTGAACAATACGCGTCACTGCTGGAACTGCTTGAAGGAAAAACCGGCTTAAATGACAGCCGTCAATGGCAAGCTTTAGACATTGAATCCGGCTTGCCGATTATTGACAGCGTAAACAGCGTGCAGTTCATCCCGCAAGCGACCAATTTACAGGCATTAAACGGCATTAGCTTCAGTAAAGGCTGCTACGCCGGACAGGAAATGGTGGCGCGGGCCAAATACCGCGGCGCCAACAAACGAGCGCTTTATTGGGTGGCGGGCCGGGCCAGCCGCGTTCCCGAGGCGGGAGAGGATCTGGAACTGCAATTAGGGGAAAACTGGCGGCGTACCGGCACCGTGCTGTCGGCATGCCGTTTACAAGATGAAAGTGTGTGGGTTCAGGTGGTCATGAATAACGATCTGGACGCCGACAGTCTGTTGCGCGTACGGGAAGATGCCGACAGTCAGTTAAGAATTCGGCCGCTGCCATATGAAATAGTCGACTGAGCGAGATATACGATGCCGCACCCAGGGAGGAGGACGCGTAACCAAACGGCGCGCTTGAGTCATACATACAGATAAATCGCCAGAAAGTGGCACACGCTGCCCCCGAGCACAAAACCATGCCAGATGGCATGATTGTAGGGAATACGCTCACTGGCGTAAAAGATCACCCCCAGCGTGTAAACCACGCCGCCTATCGCCAACAGCGTGATGCCTGCCACAGAAAGCGTCATGGCAAGCTGATAAATCACCACCAGCGACAGCCACCCCATCACCAGATAAGTGACAAGCGACAGCACTTCAAAACGATGGGCAAAAGCCAGTTTAAAGACAATGCCCGATAGCGCCATACTCCAAATCACCACCATCAGTCCATCCGCCAGCGGTGAATCAAGTCCCACTAGCAAAAACGGCGTATAGGTTCCGGCAATCAACACATAAATTGCACAGTGATCGAATTTTTTCAACCAGTGTTTGATCCGAGGGGAAGAAATGGCGTGATAGAGTGTCGAAGCGAGAAACAGAAGAACAATGCTGCCACCATAAAGACTGTAACTGGCGATGGCGACGCCATCCGCACCACTATTAACCGCCTGAACCAACAGTAACACCAGCCCAACGATACCAAGAACCAGACCAATTCCATGGCTTACGCTATTCGCGATTTCCTCTGCCAGCGAATATCCTGGCTCACGTATACGCTTTGACATGTTTACCTTATTCAGAAACAGCCTATCCGCGCCTGCCGCTGAAATGACGCCGACCGGCAAGCCGTGGTGTTTAACCTTTGAACAGCTTAACCGAGAATAGTTTCAGTGTACATGTGTAAGCTATAATAATTACGCAACTTAACATTTCATTTTTCAAAATAATCATTCATGTAAATCTTCGGTTACTTCCCCTACAATTATCCACTTCACTACCCACGGCACCTTCCCCCGGTTTTAACTGCAAGAGGTGGTTTTAATGTCGTCTGCCCCATCTGTTCTGAATTTCGGTCCCCTGACCGACGTGATCGGCTTTTTGATGGAAATTGATAAGCTAAAGCATGTACAGCGCCGCTCAAAAATCATCGGCAGCGATCGCCATGAAGATTCTGCCGAACACAGCTGGCATTTTGCAGTCGCGGCAATGGCGTTAGCGCCCTACGCGGGCAAAGACGTGGATATGCCGCGGGTGATCCAAATGGCGCTGATCCACGATATCGTCGAGATCGATGCCGGTGACGTCATGGTTTACGATCTCCCTGCCCGCCTTGCCGTTCACGATCGGGAAGTCGCTGCCGCGGCGCGGATTTTCGGCCTGCTGCCGGAACCGCAGCGCCGGCAATTCCACGCGCTATGGCTGGAATACGAAGCGGGCGAAACCGCCAGCGCCCAATTTGCCCTGATGATCGATCGCATCATGCCGATGCTAATGAATTTGCATAACGGCGGACAAAGCTGGGTGGAAAACGGCATTCGTTTGGAGCAGGTATTAGGCCGCGCCGATTTCATTGCCAATATCAATCCTGAGCTGTGGCGATACCTGAAACAGCACCTGGAAGAGGCGAAAGCCAAAGGATGGTTATTGTAAGGAAATCGCGCTTTTAGACGCGTAAGTGGTGCTGATGGACCGCGAAACGGCTGAACTTCTCGTGAAAAACCGAGGACACGGGGCGGCGATTCGCCACCCCGTGTCGGACGTGGCATATTCCTCTATTTATCACGCCCGAAACCCGCATCGAACCTGAATGATGCAGACGTCAGCACCCCCTGCTATTTCGGCAAGCTGAGCGCTGTTTTCTCCACATAAGGCTTCATGATCGTATCCGCCTCCTGCTGAGCGGCGGCGGCAGCTTTATCCACGTTCAGCGCCGGATCATTCAATAACGCGGCAAGCTGGTTTTCCATCGCCTTGCGCACCGCCACCGTTTCATAGGTGGCGTACCACGGGTGCGCATATTGCAACTGCGAGAGCGCGATCGCCGCTCGAGGATCTTTAGCCAGGTAATCTTTCATTTCCGGCAGATCATACGCCGCCATACGCGGGGCGAAATAACCGGTAAATCGGCTCCAACTGCCGCTCACTTCCGGGCTGACCAGATAGTTCAGGAATTGCCAGGCCGCTTTCTTCTGCTCTTCGGAAATCCCTTTGAAGCTCACCAGACTGGCGCCGCCAATGGTCACGCCGCGCCGTTCTTCTTCCGGCATCATCGCCACGCCCAGTTGGAAATCCTTAGTATTTTCACGCATAAAGCCCAGCGCGCCGGTACTTAGCATCGCCATCCCTAACTTGCCTGAAAAAAAAGCGGCGCTGATTTGCTTGGAGTTCAACACGCCGCCCGGCATCACTTTGTCGCGGTGAACCAAATTGCGCCAGAACTGTAACGCCCCTTTGGTTGAGGCCGTGTTGTAATACACCTCGCCGGGATAGTCAGCGTTGTAATAGGCGCCGCCGTTGGCACGCGTCAGCGCCGACAGCATCCAGCCGCCATAGTCATCATTGGTGGACGGGATCATGATGCCCCATTGCCCTTTCGCCGGATCGGTGAGTTTTTTCGCGATCGTGACCACTTCATTCCAGTTTTTCGGCGGTTCATTGAAGCCAGCCTGCTTCAACATATCTTGGTTGTAATAAAGAATCGGCGTCGAATTATGAAATGGAATGGCGTAGGTCACGCCCATTACCTGTGCGTTCTGATGCAGCGCCGGCCAGAAGTTTTTGGTCAGGAACGGCGTGGCTTTTTCATTGCCGTATTTGAACAGCTCATCCATCGGCAGAATTTCATCCTTGATGACCAGATCGGCAGTGAAATTCGCGGACATGATCACCAACGCCGGCGGATCGCCCGCTTTGGCGGCGGCTTCAGCTTTCACTTTGGTGGTATCGTAGCCGCCGGTAAAAATGCCGCGCACTTCTACCTGATCCTGGGACTGATTGTACTCTTTGATGATGCGCTTCATCTCCATCGTCAGTTTGCCGTCAACCGGAGCAGGGAACATGAAATCAATACTCTGCTTCGCCAGCGCCGGGCCAGACATCAGCAAGGCCAGCGCCAACGCAATAATACGGGGCTTATGCATCTATTTTCTCCTGGGATAAATTACGGGCGGTCTGCCCGGAAAACCAATGACAATCCTGCGGTGAAAAATTAAGGGTAAGGGGCGTTCCTACGCCCGGAACGCCATCGCGATTTGGCCGGCGATAGCGAATCCTCCCCAACGGGGTATCCACATGAATCAGGTACTCAGCCCCAAACAATTCCCGCTGCGTTACCGTGCCCGGCAACTGCAATCCGCCGTCTGATGCGGCCTGTTCGCTAATATGTTCAGGGCGAATCCCCAACAGCACACCCGTCATCTCGCGGGCTTCCTCAGTGGCGGGCAGCTCGATAACCTGCTCCAGCAAAAAAGCGCTACCGTCCGCACAGGGCAAGGTGATCATATTCATCGCCGGCGTACCGATAAACCCCGCCACAAACACATTGGCCGGATGAGAATAAAGCTGTTCAGGCGTGCCAACCTGTTGCAAGACGCCGCGATCCAGAACAGCAATCCTGTCCGCCATGGTCATGGCTTCAATCTGGTCGTGCGTGACATACACGGTGGTGGTTTTCAACTGCTGGTGCAGCGCCATAATGCCGTCCCGCACTTCGCTGCGCAGACGGGCATCCAAATTCGAGAGCGGCTCGTCCATCAGAAAAAGCCGGGGATCACGTACAATCGCCCGTGCCATCGCCACCCGCTGACGCTGACCGCCGGAAAGTTTTCCCGGTTTACGCCTGAGTAGCGGTTCAAGCTGCAACAGGCTGGCAACCCGCTGCACGCGCTGGGGATAGTCCGCCTTCGGCTCGCCGCGCATCCGCATCCCGAATGTGATGTTTTGCTCCACCGTCAGGTGAGGAAATAGCGCATAATTCTGGAAAATCATCGAAAAATTACGCTGTTTCGGGCTCCATGCGGTGATGTCCTCTTCGCCCAGCAGGATTTGCCCCGCACTCACCGTTTCCAAGCCGGCCAACATGCGCAGCAGTGTGCTTTTACCGCAGCCGGACGGCCCCACCAACACCAGAAATTCGCCGTCGGCGATGTCCAGCGACAGCGAAGACAGCGCCTGCGTTTGTTCGAACTGTTTACTGATATTACGTAACTGGATCACGGTCATGACTCATCCACCGGGCAGCTGATACGAGGGTCATAGAGATAGGGACCGGCGAACGGCGTAAGCAACTGGCTGTAGCTGACCAGTCCTGTATGCGGGACATAGCGGTGCATTACCACGGCGGCGGGTTCAAGATTGTAGTAAGGCGCCTTGTCATGGTGAAAATAAGGCACCTGATGCACCGTACCGGGCACCGTGGCAATAATGGCCTGACGACACTGCGTCACGATCAAACGATGAGTGTGGCCGCAGAATACCCTGGTCAGTTGCGGGAAGCGTTCGATCAATACCAGCAACTCATGGCCGTTCTCACAGGCGATGGGGTCCATCTGCGCAGAACCGAGCGGGATCGGTGGATGGTGCATAAAAATGGCCGTTTCGCGATCCTGATGATCGGCCAGTTGCTTCTCCAGCCAATCCAGCGTGGAGGGCGTCAACCATCCTTTCGATTGCCCTGTCAGGCTGGAATCGATAAACAGCAAACGCAGAGGAAAATCGTCCACCACATAATGGATATTGTCCGGGTCATCCCCCAACAGCGGGCAAAGCGGGCGCATGGCATGCAAAAAATGACGTTTATCATCATGATTTCCCGGTATCACATACAGCGGATAATCCAGCATCTGCAACACGCGCTGTGCGACCTGATACTCCTGCGGTCGGCCGCAGTTGACGATATCACCGCTTATCACCACCGCATCCGGGCGCTCACGCAGCGAATTCAGTTGATTAACAACCTCGGCATTCGCTCCATTTACGTCAATAAACTCATAGAGCTTGCGGCCTTCACTGCGAAAATGCAGATCGGAAATCTGTGCCAGTAACATAACTCCTACCTCTTTGTGCTTCTTGAAAGGCAATCACTTGATGCCTGAAAAACCAAAACTGCTCAGAAACTGCTTCTGGAACAGTACAAACGCCACCATCAGCGGCAGACACACCAGCAGCGTGCCGGCACAAATCAGTCCCCATTGCCCCCCGGATTCCGCGCCCATGGCGAACGACACCAGACCAATGGTCAGCACCTGTTTATCAGGATCGTTCAGAACCATCAGCGGCCAGAGATACTCATTCCAGTGATAGGTAATACTGACGGTGGCAAAAGCCAGAATAGAAGGCCAGGTCATGGGGATAAGGACGTGAAAGACCACCTGCCACCAGCGGCACCCTTCCATTAGCGCCGCTTCCTCAATCTCTTTGGCGATGTTGAGAAATGCCTGACGCATCAGGAACACGCCGAACGCCGAAGCAAAGTACGGCATCATCACGCCCGTCAGCGTGTTCAACAGCCCCAACTGCTTCAGCGTCATCATGTTTGGCACCATCATGACAACCGGCATGATCATCAGTTGGATCAGCAGCAGATAAAACAGCAGCGTTTTGCCGCGAAACTGGTGATAGGCGAAGATGTATCCGGCGGTGGTGATCGTCACGAGCTGCACCAGGAAAGTTCCCAATGAAAAAATCAGCGTGTTGGCATAGAGACGCAGCCAATCCGCGCTATCCCATGCATCGCGGAAATTATCCAGCGTCAGCGGCAAACGCGGCAAAAGCGAGGCCATGTCGCTCCCGAAACTGCTGGTGCTAACGGAAGACGACAGCATCCAGATAAACGGACTTATCCACAGTAAGGCCGCGCAAATCAGCAGCAGCGGCAGCGTAAAACGCGAGGTCACGCGCAGCGGATGTTCAGCGTTCATAATGCGCCCCCTTTTCCAGCACTTTCAGGTTCATGATGGAAAATGCAAACAGCAACGCCAGCGTCAGAAAAGTCGCGGCAGAGGCTTTGCCAAGATCGTGAGTATCGTTCGCCAGATCCTGAATGTAGTAGAGCAATACGGTGGTGGCGTTATTCGGTCCGCCGCGCGTCATCACCGCGACGTGGTCAATCTGGGTAATGGCATAAATAAAGGCAATCGTCACCACAAATGCGATAGTCGGTCGCAGTAACGGTAAAGTGACATAAAAAAAGACCTGGCGTCTTGACGCCCCTTCCATCAACGCGGCTTCCCGCGCCGAGGAGGAAATGGCTTGCAGACCGGCGAGGAAGAACAGCATGTAGTAACCGGCAAATTTCCAGATGCCAATCACGCTCACCGCCACCAGCGCGCTGTTGCTCATGCCGAGATAGTTGTTGTTCATCGGACCGAACAGCTTCGCCAGATAGTAATCCATCAGGCCGAGTCCTGGCATGAAAATGAACAGCCACAACGTTGCCGCGCTCACCAGCGGAATAATCATCGGAAAGAAAAACGCGGTACGCAGCCAGCGGTTGATCCGCGTATTTTCCCACAGCATCACGGCCAGCAGCAGCGCCAGTGATACACCAGGGATCACCGTCATCAGGATATACAACACGTTGTTCAGCAACGCCTGCCAGAACACATCATCCTGCAATAGACGGATAAAGTTATCCATTCCGACGAATAACGGCTGGTCGGCGTTCATCCGGGTATCATAGAGACTATCGATGGCTGAACGCAGCAGAGGAAAATAGGTAAAAGCAAAAAGGAAAACCAGCGTTGGCATTAGCACAAGGTAAGGAAAGCATTTTGCACGCATAAACAAATTAGTCACAGAAGTGAAACATGGAAGGGACACCATAAATACGTTACATGTCAGAGAAACGGCAGTTCAGTGACAGTTTATTTGCAGTGAAATATTTTTAATGATCAAAATAAGCGTGCTATTAAATACACTCTGTTTTCTGCCGAATTCGTCTCATCCATCAGCACCGCTTCCAGCGCCTTCATCTACAAGGGGACTTTTCTGTCAATATTTTCGATCACGATGGCGTCAACGGTTGAGAACCGCAGAGGACCAGACTTGAAGAGCGTTTGAATCACTGTCAGGCGGGGGGAGAGCGCGATAGCATCCAGCATAGAAATCAGCCCGCCTCACAACTGGCGGGCCAATTTCTCAGGGGTGATGGATTACAGGTAATCCGCCATCGGTACACATGAACAGAACAGGTTACGGTCGCCGTAAACATCGTCCAGGCGTTTCACGGTCGGCCAGTATTTGTTTTCGCCGCCCGCCGGGAACACCGCTAATTCGCGGCTGTAAGGATGCGTCCAGTCGGCAACCAGTTCAGCCTGAGTATGCGGCGCATTCACCAGCGGGTTATCTTCCAGCGGCCATTCACCGCTCACTACGCGATCGATTTCCGAACGGATCGCCAGCAGCGCATCGATAAAGCGATCCAGTTCCTCCTGACTTTCTGATTCCGTCGGCTCGACCATTAACGTTCCCGCCACCGGGAATGACATGGTCGGCGCGTGGAAGCCATAGTCAATCAGGCGTTTGGCGATGTCCATTTCACTGATGCCGCTGCTTTCTTTCAGTGGTCGGATATCAAGAATACACTCGTGCGCGACGCGTCCATCACGTCCGGTATACAGCACCGGAAACGCCGATTTCAGCCGCGTGGCGATATAGTTGGCGTTGAGGATCGCCGTCTGGCTCGCCTGTTTCAATCCTTCCGCACCCATCATGCGGATATACATCCAGCTGATCGGCAGGATAGAGGCGCTGCCGAACGGGGCGGCGGACACCGCGCCCTGACCGGTCAGCACGCCGTCGATTTTTACCACCTGGTGCCCCGGCACAAACGGCGCCAGGTGCGCTTTTACCCCAATCGGCCCCATGCCCGGACCGCCGCCGCCGTGCGGGATGCAAAACGTTTTATGCAGGTTGAGGTGAGAGACATCCGCACCGATATAACCCGGCGTGGTAATGCCGACCTGCGCATTCATGTTGGCGCCATCCAGATACACCTGGCCGCCGTACTGATGCACGATCTGACACACCTCGCGGATGGTTTCTTCATAAACGCCGTGGGTTGAAGGATAGGTCACCATGATACAGGAGAGCCGCTCGCCCGCCGTCTGCGCTTTTTCACGCAAATCGTGCAGATCGATATTGCCCTGCTTATCGCAGGCTACCACCACTACGCTCATTCCCGCCATCTGCGCCGACGCCGGGTTGGTTCCGTGCGCAGAACTTGGGATCAGGCAG
Source organism: Brenneria rubrifaciens (assembly GCF_005484945.1). Classification (NCBI taxonomy): domain Bacteria; kingdom Pseudomonadati; phylum Pseudomonadota; class Gammaproteobacteria; order Enterobacterales; family Pectobacteriaceae; genus Brenneria; species Brenneria rubrifaciens. Next base: position 533,974 of record NZ_CP034035.1, on the reverse strand, counting down.
ATATCACGCGCCGCGTCATCACGACTTTCATGGTAGCGGCGAATCGCCAGCAGCCCCGCATACTCCCCCTGCGCTCCCGAATTGGGCTGCATGCAGACCGCGTCATAACCCGTCAGTTGCACCAGCCAGCCGGACAGCTGTTCGATCATCTGCCGATAGCCAAGCGCCTGCTCCGGCGGGCAAAACGGATGCAGTTCCGCAAACTCCGGCCAGGTAATCGGCAGCATTTCCGCCGCCGCATTAAGCTTCATAGTACAAGAGCCTAGCGGGATCATCGCCTGATTGAGCGCCAGATCTTTACGCTCCAGACGATGCAGATAGCGCATCATCTCAGTTTCACTGTGATAACGATTGAAAACCGGGTGCGACAAAATCACATCGTCACGCAACAGCGTTGATGGAATGGACGCGGCATGCTGATTGAGCGCCGTATCCAGCACCTCAATATCCAGCCCGTGCGCGTCGCCCAACAGTACGGCAAACAGCGCCAGCACATCTTCGCGTGTGGTGGTTTCGTCCAGCGTAATGCCGATCGCGCCATCCAGATCGTCTCTCAGGTTAATGCCAAAACTCAGCGCCCGGCTGAGCGTCGTCGTCTTATCCGCGACATCGACGGTCAGGGTATCAAACCAGGTTCGGTGGCGCAGCGTCATGCCGCCCTGACGTAAGCCGAGCGCCAGAATATCCGTCAGGCGATGAATACGTCCGGCAATACGTTTCAGACCTTCCCGGCCGTGGAAAACGGCATACAGACCGGCGATATTGGCCAGCAGCACCTGTGAGGTGCAAATATTGGAGTTGGCTTTTTCGCGGCGGATATGCTGCTCGCGCGTCTGCATCGCCATACGCAGTGCGGTGTCCCCTGCGGCGTCTCGCGACACGCCGATAATTCGGCCCGGCATCGCGCGTTTATGCTCATCACGGCAGGCGAAAAATGCGGCGTGCGGACCGCCGTATCCCATCGGCACGCCAAAGCGCTGGGCGGAGCCGAAAACGATATCCGCCCCTTGCTTGCCCGGTGCGCTCAGCAACACCAGCGCCATGATATCGGCCGCCACGCAGCTAACGACTTTACGATTTTTCAATTCCGCCATCAGGCTGCCATAGTCGTGCAGTTCGCCGGTGGTGCCCGCCGGTTGCAATAGCACGCCGAACACGGCGTCATCATTCAACGCCGCTTCCGCTTTTCCCACCACCACCTCAAAACCAAACGTCCGGGCCCGCGTGCGCACCACATCCAGCGTTTGCGGGTGGACATCGTCCGCCACAAAGAAGCGGTTAGCCTGTTTCAGCTTACTGATACGCTTTGCCATCGCCATCGCTTCCGCGGCGGCGGTCGCTTCATCCAGCAGCGAAGCCGACGCCAGTGCCAGCCCGGTCAAATCCTGCGTCACCTGCTGAAAATTCAGCAAGGCTTCCAGACGCCCTTGCGACACTTCCGGCTGATACGGCGTATAAGCCGTGTACCAGCCAGGGTTTTCCAGCACATTACGCAGGATCACCGGCGGCATCAGCACCGCGCTGTATCCCATGCCGATAAAGCTTTTATAGCGCTGATTACGGCTGGCAATCGCCTTCAGCTCAGCCAGCGCCTGATGCTCTGTTACCGCTTCTCCCACCGCAGGCGGGCTGGGCAGTTGAATATCAGCCGGCACAATTTGCCGGATCAACGCCTCCAATGAAGCCGCGCCGACCACAGACAGCATGTGCTGCTGTTGACTGGCGGAAGGACCGATATGGCGTTCAACGAAAGCGCCGTCATGTTCAAGTTGGCTGAGAGTCTGAGTCATTACGGAAATTTCCTGCGTAATACATGCTTTTGCCCCGGCTTATCGCCGGGCAAGGGAATAAAAAACGCCGGGAGCGTTTTTCAACGTCGCTCGCGACGGCCCGAAAAGGGGGGCAGGCAGGATAGCCCGCCATAAAAAACGCCCTGGCTCAGCAGAAACCAGAGCGATGTCATTACTCGTCTTCTTCAAGCGTGGCCTGATAGCTTTCCGCATCCAGCAGGTCATTCAAATCAGACTCGTCAGACGATCTGATCCGAAACAGCCAGCCATCGGTATAGGGCGCGCTGTTTACCAGTTCAGGGGCGTTTTCCAGCTCTTCATTGACTTCGATAATCTCGCCGCTAATCGGCGTGTAAATATCGGAAGCCGCTTTTACCGACTCGGCAACGGCGCAATCATCACCCGCCGCGACGATGGCGCCCACTTCCGGCAGATCAATAAACACCATATCGCCCAACAACGACTGCGCGTAGTCAGTAATCCCCACACTGTAAATTCCTTCGCCTTCAGACAGCACCCACTCATGCGAAGCGGTATATTTTAATTCTGCTGGTACATCGCTCATTGCCACCTTCTCCTTAACCTTCAAAAATTAATAATGAACAATCGGTTTTCCGGCACGGACGAAACCGGGTTGGGTGACATGCACAGGCAGTTCGCGGTTGCGGATCTGGACGATGGCCTGTTTGCCAATGCCCACAGGCACACGCGCCAGCGCAATGCTCAACCCAAGGGTAGGTGAAAACGATCCGCTGGTAATGACGCCCTCCTGCATCACACCCTCACTATCAGTAAAGCGCACAGGCAATTCATTACGCAATACGCCTTTTTCAGTCATCACCAATCCAACTAATTGCTCGCCCCGAGTTTCACGCTGTTTTTCCAGTGCTTCGCGGCCGATAAACTGGCGATCCTGCGGTTGCCAGGCGATGGTCCACCCCATGTTGGCGGCAAGCGGGGACACGCCTTCATCCATATCCTGGCCGTAGAGGTTCATCCCCGCTTCCAGCCGCAGCGTATCGCGGGCGCCTAATCCACAGGGCTTGACCCCCACTGACAACAGTTGTTGCCAGAAGCTCGCCGCCTGTGCCTGCGGCAGCGCAATTTCGTAACCGGCTTCGCCAGTGTATCCCGTGGTGGCAATGAAAAAGTCACTCGCCTGAGCGCCGAAAAATGGCTTCATCGCGGCAATCTGTTCAATCCCGGCAGCATCCAGCGAATAGCAATCTTTGAGCACAGCCCGGACTTTTTCCTGTGCGGTCGGCCCCTGAACGGCAATGAGCGCCAGATCGTCACGCTCGCGAATGTCGATGGCGAACGGTTTGGCGTGCTCGGTGATCCAGGCCAGATCTTTTTCCCGCGTGGCGGAGTTCACCACCAGCCGGAAATACGTTTCCGTCAGGAAATACACGATCAGATCGTCGATCACGCCACCGGACGCATTCAACATGCCGGTATACAGCGCCTTGCCCGGTTGAGTGAGTTTGGCAACGTCATTCGCCAGCAGGTAGCGCAGAAACTCGCGCGTTCCGACGCCGTGCAAATCCACAATCGTCATGTGGGACACATCGAACATGCCGGCATCACGGCGCACGATGTGGTGTTCGTCCAACTGAGAGCCGTAATGCAGCGGCATCATCCAGCCGTGAAAATCAACCATTTTGGCGCCATCGGCCAGATGCTGCTGATACAACGGAGTCTGCTTTGCCATCTTTTCCCTCTATTCAGAGCACTGCGTTCAGGAGATCGAAACTCGTCACGCAAACGTTACCTTGCTACTGAACTTACCATCGAAGCGCCGGCTAAACCACACCCGTAAACATAAGTTAAACTATATAGAAAGCTTAAAAAGGCGATTTAAAAAACATAAAAGCACAAGAATAAAAATTCTATTTTTAAAAAAATAAAGCATAAAAATCCTATAAATTAGAGTTAATCATCAATTAATGATATTTAAACTGAATAAAATAGATAATCACACCGGTGTGGTTTTGCAATTCGGATTAGTTAAAATAATGATAAAATCATACTGAAATTAGATTATTTCACTCAAACGCCAGTCGGCTGCGCTGGTTGAGCTACTAGGGTATTTTCTCGTCAATCCGTTGCATCAAATAGGGGAAAAAAGGCTTTGAGGATAAGCGCAGCAGCGTATCCAGATCGACCACCAGCACTGAACGCTCCCTGCGGGCTGTAATCACCCCCAGCGGCAAACCAAACTTCCGGGGATTTTGCGAGAAACATCCGTACGGGGAATCCGTATCCGGGAATGGCAATGCCACATGCGATAACGAGTAAACATCCGGGGGATAATCCATGCCCAAATCGCGGGTGTTCTCCTGTTTCATTCCCGCATCAACATCAAACGCGAGGGCATGAGCGCTGTCAGGGGCCGCATTGGTGATCACCGTGGTGTCATAATGGCGCGGCGCGGGGGGAAGCCACTGGTTCACCGCGCCGTTGGCGGAATCACGCAGCAGCGGCCCAAAATTGATCGTACGATTGACATCAAACAGCACCAGTTGGCTGCCGTTGGCAGGCAGTAGATTATAAAACGCCGAAATGACCGCCCGGGTACTGACGGTAAAATCCATCACCGACTGAAACGTCAGTACCGGCGGTAGCGCCGCCAGTGCCTGACTCTGCGCCTTGCGGGTCAGTTGACGTTGCAGTTGGTGCGTGAATAGCCATGACTGACGTGCGCCGTTCACCGAAAACGAATTATATTTGAACGGGTTGAATTCGGGCAAAACCCCCAGCCACCCTGGTTTGGCAAACGCCGGGAAGATGGCGGGCAACCCCGCCAGACCAGCAAAACGCGCGTAGCGGGTGATACCAATCATCGGGGAAATCAGTATCAGTTGATCAGGTCGAATCAACGTCGCGTCGTCCAGCGAATCCAGCGCATATTTCAGGGCCAGCGCCCCGCCATTGGAAAAACCCACAATATGCAGCGGCAGGATGTTCCCGGAAGCCGAAGTGATATGGCACTGAGCTTCCCGAACCGCCAGACGCGTCGCTGCCAGCCAATCCCGCCAGTGCACATCCGTCAACGCGGCAGGCACCGTGCCGTGTGCCGGCGAACCGATCCCCACCGCCACAAAACCGCGCTGACGATAACGCTCAGCGACATGCCGCAGGCTATAAGGTGAATCGGTCATCCATGCAAAAACACCACCGCCCCTTTGGGCGCGCCGTCGGGCATCAGTTCATAAGAACGGTTCCAGTCATGCAGAAAGTTGCCGGGATAAACCGGACTACCGGAAAAATAGCGATTGATTGGCCGTTTTTCATCCGCGTCCAGCGCCTGCGTCACATTCTGGTTTACCTGCCGGAAATGGCCTTCTTCTGCCCGCAAATACGCCGTCCAGTCAGCGTTATTCAGCTATTCCACTGAAAGTTCATTGGGAATATAGGTGTGCCAGGGAACCAGTGCGGGACCACGCTGGGTATCATAAATACGAATAGCCAGCAGCGTTATCGCCACCACGACAAGAATAATGATACCCCGCCTAATCGCCCGTCAGACAGATTTGCTTGCTATATCAATTTTCCGTTTCGAGTCCCTGCGAGAGTAGACTTTTATCGCGCTCCCGCTAACACTAAGGAAAGCTTAATCATATCAACAAGGCACCGGGTGATACTGTCAGGAGAACCGACGGCGCAGGCAGGCGCTCGCGTTTTCTCATACCGTGTTCAGCGTACAACTCGGGCATTTCTCCACGCCGGGAATACGATAACGCTGGCAGCAACTGCGACGTTGAATCACCCCTCCCCGAGGGATTACCGTGCGGTATAAAGGATTCTCGCGACCGTCCAGCAGCGTACGGGAAAAGAACAGTTCGTTTTTCAAATGAATAATCTCGTCAGCGGGCAGCAGCGCCGCTATCGTTCCCAAAAACCAGTGCATCAGGTAGCCGGTATTGTTCCAGATCAGTTTAGCATTCAACACGCCAAACTCATTCAGCGTGGTAACCACCGGCGTAATACACTGGGTTAACAAAGTTTCCAGCCGTTCATGCCGGGATACCGGCGCATCGGTCATCGGCTGCGTGACGATATAAAACGCCGCGGCCCGCCCCGTATGATGAAATTCGACATAAATATTTTCCGGCGCAAAGTCCGGCGCGACGGAATGCATCAACAATGCCAACATCAATGGCGGAACCAACAACCCTAAATACCACTGCGACCAGAGCGATTGCAGCGGTTTCTCTTCCCGCGCGCTATTCGGGTGTTCCCGATATCGCTCATCACTGTAACGCCGCACCAATGCGTGAAACACCGCGGGACGCGACCACTCCGCCAGCGTTAGGCTTCCCGCAGGCGGCACCTCGCCAAATTTGATCGTATCAAGGCGATGAGGAACATGCTGATGCAACAACGCACGTAACGCAGCCGCCAGACGTGGTTCACAACGGGAAAATATCGGATGCTCAAGCGCGTTGATAACGGTGTTCGGCATAGGGGATGTTCCGCCAGAAACTCGATTAAAAAAGAAATGAGAATTATTAACAATAGTAATTATATTTACCCGCGATAACAAACCGCTGACAAGAAATTAACACTAACCTCCTGTTATAAAATAAAATATTTTTACTCTGCCCACTTCGCTCCCACAGATATCGCACCTCATTGGAGCCGTCACCCGCTTGAAAGCCCCCGCCATGACGTCATTTCATCGCCAAAAAATTGGCAACTAATATAAATTCTTATATGATATTAATTATCATTATCATATTGACAGGTAAAAAAATGCTGACCGCGATGATTACCGCATGTGGTTTGTGGAGCGTAAGTTGGTGTATAGGGAAACATCTGTCCAGCGTCTGGAGCCTGTTACTGCCTTGCGCCATCATGCCGCTTCTGACAATGCTCGATCTTAACCTGACGCATCTCAAAGTGATTATCGCCGTCGCCCTGTTGACAACGTTATTCATGCTGCTTCATCAGCGTCTGCGGCACTATCTGTTACTGCCATCGTGCGTGGTGCTGGCAAGCGGACTGGCGGCGCTGTCGGTTATGTTTAATGTCACGCTGGGTTAGGTTAAGTAGCGTGTATGAGGAAGAAATACTATCAAAGCGGGATTCAATGGCTGCAAAGAGCGGGGGCTGAAAAGGCGTGGTGCGAAGAGAGGGACTTGAACCCTCACGCCCGTTAAGGCACTAACACCTGAAGCTAGCGCGTCTACCAATTCCGCCACCTTCGCACTGGGAAACCTGTTTTATCATCGTGCAATGCGTATCACCGCCCAATCCGGGCCGCAACGTGGTGCGAAGAGAGGGACTTGAACCCTCACGTCCGTTAAGACACTAACACCTGAAGCTAGCGCGTCTACCAATTCCGCCACCTTCGCGTGGATGCTCTGCGATACGACTGATACAACGATAACGTTACTGCCATCAGGCCGCGGTTTGCAACCATGATGTCTGTGGTGAGTTTGGTGCGAAGAGAGGGACTTGAACCCTCACGCCCGTTAAGGCACTAACACCTGAAGCTAGCGCGTCTACCAATTCCGCCACCTTCGCAAGCCCGTCACACCGCGCCTGGCGATGCCACCACGGGGGCGAATTCTAGAGGTTTTACCGTTAAGGTCAATGATTATTTCCTCTGGCATGCCGGGTTTGTTGCAAAAATCGTCACCTCGCCGCGGCATGGCGGGAAAAGAGTTCATTCAGCCATTCAATGAATACCTGGATCCGCGGCGCAAGGAAGCGTCCGGGCGGGTACATCACATATAACGGCATATCCGGCGGCGGCGTGTCTGGCAATATTTCCACCAGTTCGCCGCTGTCCAGCCAGCGCAGCAGGCCATACCTCGGCGCCTGAATCAGCCCGAACCCGGCGCGGCAGGCCGCCACGTAGGCATCGGTGCCGTTCACCTCCAGCTTGCCGGGTATCATAGAGGTAATGCATTCCCCACTATGCATAAACTCCAGTGGATAGCGCTGCCCGGTGCGTAGCGAAAAATAACCCACCGCCTGATGCGCAGGCAGATCGTCCAACGACAGCGGGATACCAGACGCGGCCAGATAACGGGCTGAGGCGCAGGTTATCTGCGGTATTGAAGGTAAATGGCGGGTCGCCAGCGAATCACTCTCTGACTGCCAGGCCCGCAGTACGCAATCCACGCCTTCCCGCCGCACGTTAATTGCCGAATCGTTGGCGCTCAGCGACAGCGTAATCTGCGGATAGCGCTGGTAAAACTCGCTCAAAGCAGGGATCACCACCCCACGCGCCAGCGAGTGAGGCATATCAACCCGCACATTGCCCACCGGCTGCTGCCGATGTTGCGTGAAGAGCAGGTCCGTTTCTTCAATTTCCGACAGTAACTGGGTACAACGCTGATAATAAATCTGGCCTTCCGTGGTGATCTGCACCTGGCGGGTGGTCCTCTGCAATAAGCGCACGCCCAGACGAGCCTCAAGCTGTTTGAGGGTATGACTGACCGTGGCACGCGGTAGCGCCAGCCTTTCGGCCGCACGGCTAAAGCTTCCCAGCTCCGCAATTCGGACAAAAACGCGCATCGCCTGAATTTGATCCATCACGTCTCCATTGTTGTTGTTTTTTGAATAGTGTTGCATGAATTGGGGGCTTTATCTTTAAGCGATAAACAACCAAACTCATGTTACTCGCCATACCAACATGAGGACGACACAATGTTACAGCGTCAATTAAGTATTAATGGCCCGGCGGTTTCCGCGCTTGGGCTGGGTTGCATGGGCATGAGCGACTTTTATTTTACCGCGCAGGATGAAAAAGAGTCCGTCGCCACGCTGCATCGTGCGCTGGAACTGGGCATCACCCTGCTCGACACCGCCGACATGTACGGCCCTCACACCAATGAACTGCTGGTCGGTAAAGCCATCAAAGGCAAACGCCGGCAGGTCTTTCTTGCCACCAAGTTTGGCATCGTACGTAATTCGGCCAATCTCGATGAACGTGGCGTCTGCGGTAAGCCGGAATACATCCGCCGCGCGATTGAAGGCAGCCTGCAACGGCTGGGCGTAGAAGAGATTGACCTCTACTATCAACATCGTGTCGATCCTACTGTGCCGATTGAAGAGACGGTCGGCACGTTGGCCGATTTGGTTAAAGAAGGAAAAATCCGCTATATCGGATTAAGTGAGGCGTCCGCCGACACGCTGGAGCGCGCCCACCGGGTGCATCCGATCACCGCCCTCCAGAGTGAATACTCGCTGTGGACGCGGGATGTGGAAACCGACATTCTCCCCGCATGCGAACGTCTCGGCGTGGGTTTCGTACCTTACAGTCCGCTAGGCCGCGGTTTTCTGACCGGCGCCATCCGCAGCCCGGACGATTTGGCCGCCGATGATTTCCGCCGCAGCAATCCACGCTTCGTGGGGGAGAACTTTGCTAAAAACCTGCAACTGGTCGAAAAAGTTCATCAGTTAGCCGCACAAAAAAGCATCACCCCCTCGCAGTTGGCGCTGGCCTGGGTTCTAGCGCAGGGTAAGCACATTGTTCCTATTCCGGGAACCAAGCGACGTCGTTATCTGGAAGAGAATGTCGCCGCGCTGGATGTCACCCTGACGGCTGACGATCTGGCGGAAATTGAAGCCATTTTTCCCTTCAATGCCGCGGCAGGCGACCGCTACGGCAAAGAAGGCATGGCAACGATTAACGTTTAGACACTAATGGCGGCCTTTAGCGGCAGTGCGCGGCGGACGGCCGACCGTGGCCTGATATACCTTGAAGCGCCCGGTCTGCGCCAGAACTTCATGGCTGCCAAAGGCCGCGTCCAGCAAAGCCGGGTACGGCAGGAACGCATTGGCGACGATGCGCAACTGCCCGCCAATCGGCAGATGCGCCACCGCCCCTCGAATCAGCAGTTCCACCGCTTGCAGACTGGTTTGCAAACCATCATGGAACGGAGGATTGGATACGATCATGTCAAAACGACCGGTAATGTTCGAGTAAACGTTGCTGGCGATGACCTCGCCCTCCAATTGGTTGGCGGCCATCGTCGCTTTACTGGATTCAACGGCGCCGGCGCTGACATCGCTCAGCGTCAGACGGATTTTCGGGGATTGCTTCGCCAGCGCCGCGGCCAGCACGCCCGCGCCGCAAGCGATATCCAGCACGTTGCCTTTTATGTGCGGTTCAAAAGTGGACAACAACAGTTGGCTGCCCGGGTCCAGTCCGTCACGGCTGAATACGCCGGGCAGGGTTTTTACGGTCACGCCATCGTAAACATACTCGTCCCACCATTCATCAAGATCGAAGGCAGTCTGTTTATCGATACGTCCGTGATAAAGCCCGCAGCGGCGGGCGCTGTCGATTTTCATCAGCGCGGCAACATCGGCCAGCATGTTTTCCGCGCTACGCACGCCGCTGCGGTTCTCGCCCACCACAAAGATTTCAGTGCTGACAGGCAGTAACGACAACAGATTGAACAGTTGGAATTCCGCTTCCTGTTTGCTCTTCGGCCAATAATAAATCAGGGTATCGCAATCCGCCGCCAGCGCAGCATCCGCCAGCAAACCATACTGAACGCGATCGCCCAATGACCGGTTTAACTGCTGCCAGTGATGAAACTGCGTGGCGTGGACACGCACATCAGACGCTTCAAACTGCGCTGGCAAAGTGTCTTGTAAATCACCGGCAAACAAGACCCGGCGTGAGACGAATTCGTCGCTATGGCGCAGTATGACTTCACTGGCTGGGGTTAATACGGACATCAGACTATGGCTCCTTAATAATTGAACCGGGATTATAGAGCTTTGTTGGCGCATGTACGATGGGTTTGCTAGCATAGCGCGGCATAATCGCTATCCAGACAGGATAAAGCATGGAATCAAGACGTGACTGGCTGCTACAACAACTGGGTATTACACAGTGGACGCTGAAGCGCCCGGCTGCGTTGCAGGGAGAAATCGCCGTCAGTCTGCCCGCACAAGTCCGTCTGGTTATCGTGTCCGCCGAGCCGCTGCCTGATGACGCCCCGCTGCTGAACGATATTTTACGCAGTTTGGTGCTTACGCCGGAGCAAACCTACCGTCTGACCCCGCAGCAAACCGTGATGCTCCCCGAAAAAACCCGCTGCCACAGCTGGCGTTTGGGTGTGGAAACGCCGCTTGCGTTGGAAGGCGTCCAGCTAACCAGCCCGGCCTTGGCCGAGCTTTCTCAGAGTGCCGCGGCCAAACGGTCGCTGTGGCAACAAATTTGCGAACATGAACACGATATCTTCTCTGACACCCACCGATCTGGCGCAAGCCTTGCTGATTGAACAAGCCAGTCACGCCTTTCCGTGGACGGAAAAAACCTTTGCCAGCAATCAGGGAGAACGCTACGTCAACCTGAAGCTGAGCCGCCACGGGCGCATGGCCGCCTATGCCATTACCCAAGTGGTGCTGGATGAAGCAACACTGTTCAACATCGCCGTGCACCCGGATTATCGGCGTCAGGGTCTTGGCCGGGAGCTGCTCGAACACGTCATCCGGGAAATGGAAAAACGCGGTATTCTGACGCTGTGGCTGGAAGTGCGCGCATCAAATCACCGGGCCATCGCGCTATACGAAAGTCTGGGCTTTAACGAGGTATCGTTGCGGCGCGACTACTACCCCAGCGCCACAGGCCGTGAAGATGCCATTATCATGGCGCTGCCGCTGGGATAAAAGTCGCAGATCTCTGCTCTCCCGCCGTTCGCCAGCGTCGGAAAAAAGCGGAAGCGGAGATAGGGCTGAAAAGCCTATCCCCTGGCAGAACCTGAATATCATCCGTCGCCGACCGTAATTTACTCGCTATCGCCTAGCAGAACGGACTCCAGCGCGATTTCGATCATTTCATTGAACGTGGTCTGACGTTCCACGGACGTGGTTTGTTCGCCCGAACGAATATGATCGGATACGGTACAGATGGCCAGCGCTTTGGCGCCGAATTCGGCCGCCACGCCATAAATACCGGCCGCCTCCATTTCCACGCCGAGAATGCCGTACTTTTCCATCACGTCGAACATATGCGGGTCCGGCGTATAGAACAGATCGGCAGAGAAAATATTGCCGACGCGAACCGGCACGCCGCGCGTTTGCGCCGCATCCACCGCATTGCGCACCATGTTAAAGTCGGCGATGGCGGCATAGTCATGACCTTTGAAACGCATACGGTTCACTTTGGAGTCCGTACAGGCGCCCATGCCAATCACCACGTCACGCAGTTTCACATCGCTGCGTACCGCGCCGCAGGAGCCGACGCGAATAATTTTTTTCACGCCAAACTCGGTGATCAGCTCTTTGGTATAGATCGAGCAGGAAGGAATGCCCATGCCGTGGCCCATTACCGAAATCTTGCGGCCTTTATACGTACCGGTGAAACCCAACATGCCGCGCACATTGTTCACTTCGCGGGCATTTTCCAAAAACGTTTCCGCAATATATTTGGCGCGCAGCGGATCGCCCGGCATCAGTACGACATCCGCGAAGTCACCCATTTCAGCATTAATATGTGGCGTTGCCATGCTCTTCTTCCTTATTCATCAACATAAAAAGTCATTTCAAACCGCTGCGGTTACAGGATAGATGTCCCATAATCCATCGGCGACAGGCCAAAGTACTTCGCTACCGTCTGACCGATATCCGCGAACGTTTCACGGTGTCCATACGAACCCGGCTTCACCTTCGGTCCATAAATCAACACCGGCACCTGTTCGCGGGTATGCTCGGTGCCATGCCAGGTGGGATCGCAACCGTGATCGGCGGTCAGGATCAGAATATCCTCTCCCGTCACGCGCGAGAGCATCTCCGGCAGACGACGATCGAACCGCTCCAGCGCGGCGGCGTAGCCCGCCACATCCCGGCGGTGACCGTACGCGGAGTCGAAATCAACAAAGTTGGTAAACACGATGGTGTTATCCCCCGCGTTGTCCATTTCTTTCAGCGTGGCGTCGAACAGCGCATCGATACCGGTGGCCTTCACTTTTCGGGTAATCCCCGCCTGCGCATAAATATCGGCGATTTTCCCCACCGACACCACTTCGCCGCCCTTCTCATCCACCAGTTTTTTCAGCATGGTCGGCGCGGGCGGTTCGACGGCCAGATCGCGGCGATTGCCGGTACGCTCAAAGCGGCCGGGCTGCTCGCCCAAGAACGGGCGCGCGATCACGCGTCCGATGTTATAACCGCCGTCAGTCAGCGCGTCACGGGTGATTTCACACAGTGCGTACAGTTTTTCCAGGCCGAAGGTTTCTTCATGACAGGCAATCTGGAACACGGAATCCGCGGAGGTGTAGAAAATCGGCTTGCCGGTTTTCATATGCTCTTCACCCAGTTTATCCAGAATCACCGTGCCGGACGCGTGGCAGTTGCCCAGATAACCCGCTAAGCCGGCGCGCTCGACCAGCAGATCCAGTAGTTCCTGAGGGAAGCTGTTTTCTTCATCCTTGAAATATCCCCAGTCGAACAGCACGGGCACACCGGCAATTTCCCAGTGACCCGACGGCGTGTCTTTCCCCGAAGAAATTTCGCTGGCATGGGCGTAAGCGCCAATAATGTCGGCCTGCGCATCCAACCCTGCCGGGAAAGTACCGGTGGCGGCCTGCGCCGCTTTTCCCAACCCTAACCGGCTCAGGTGAGGCAAATGCAACGGCCCTTTACGGCCTTGATCCGCTTTGCCTGCCGCACAAGCTTGCGCAATATGGCCAAGCGTATCCGAACCTGCGTCGCCAAAACGTTCCGCATCGGCACTGCAACCAATACCAAATGAGTCGAGTACCATAATATATGCACGTTTCATTATTCATCTCCTGCGCGGTTAAGCGCTGCAAACCTAGTCTGCCGGCGTTGGAAATATCAATCTTCAGCACTCATCCGACGATAAATCATCGGGGGCGTTTCGAGGGCAACATCGCCGAGCGTGATGGCGCTGCGCACGGCTTCCGCCGCCTGTTGCCATTGCGCTTCCGTATTGGCGTGGATCACCGCCAGCGGTCGCTGATGATCGACGCGCTCTCCCAGACAGGCCATCTCACCCAGCCCGACGCTATAATCGATGGTATCACTGGCCTGCCGACGTCCTCCACCCAATGACACCACCGCCATGCCTAACGCGCGGGTATCCATCGCGCTGACGATACCTTCACGATCGGCAAACACAGGTTTGCTTAACAGCGCAACCGGCAAATAACGCGCATAGTGATCGACAAAATCCGCCGGGCCGCGCTGAGCGGCGACCATCCGCCCGAAGACCTCGGCCGCTTCACCGTTATCCAGTACGGCCTGCAACCGGGCTCGGGCGTCCGCGGCGGAGTCGGCCAGCCCGCCGGCCAACAGCATTTCTTCGCACAGCGCCATAGTGACTTCATATAAACGCGGGTTGCGGTGCTCGCCGGTCAGGAAGCGCAACGCTTCGCGTATTTCCAGCGCATTACCGGCGCTGGAGGCCAACACCTGATTCATGTCGGTCAACAACGCGCTGGTGCGGCAGCCCGCGTTATTGGCGACACCGACGATGGCCTGAGCCAACTGTTCGGAGAGCGCATAGGTCGGCATCAACGCGCCTGAGCCGACCTTGACGTCCATCACCAGCGCATCCAGCCCTTCGGCCAGCTTTTTCGCCAGAATGGAAGCGGTGATCAGCGGTATCGAATCCACGGTGGCGGTAATGTCCCGCGTAGCATAAAAACGTTTATCCGCCGGGGCTAAAGAGCTGGTCTGTCCGATAATCGCCACGCCGACACGCTGAATAATTTGCCGGAAGGTATTGTTATCAGGGAAGACATTCAATCCGGGGATCGCCTCCAGTTTATCGAGCGTGCCGCCGGTATGTCCCAGCCCCCGGCCTGAAATCATCGGCACATAGCCGCCACAGGCGGCGACCATCGGCCCTAGCATCAGCGAGGTGACATCCCCGACGCCGCCGGTCGAATGTTTGTCCACCAGCGGGCCATTCAGGTTAAACCCTCTCCAGTCGAGTACCGTGCCGGAATCGCGCATCGCCAGCGTCAGCGCCACACGCTCCTCCATCGACATATCATGGAAATAGATGGTCATGGCCAGCGCCGCAATTTGCCCTTCAGACACCGTGTTATCGCACACGCCGTTAATGAAAAAGCGGATTTCTTCGGCACTCAACGGGTTGCCGTCACGCTTTTTACGAATAATTTCCTGAATCAGAAACAAGGCTTGCACTCCTGAAATAAGGGAAGATGCAATGAGAGCGTCATGCGGTGATCTTCCGCTGTCGCGCGCTCAATAGCCGCTCTGCCGGCCTGCCGTCTGATGGCCTAACACCGTCAGCAGGCTGGCTAACAAACTGGATGCGCCAAAACGGAAATGCTGCGCCGTGGCCCAGCCCGCGCCCATGATGTCATCCGCCAGTTGCAGATAAATAGCGGCCTCCTCAACATTTCGCACGCCGCCCGCCGCCTTGAAGCCAACCCGATCGCCCACGCCTTTATCGCGAATCACTTTCAGCATGATTTCCGCGCTCTGCGGCGTGGCATTAACCGGCACTTTACCGGTGGAGGTTTTAATAAAATCCGCCCCCGCGTCAATAGCGATCTCGCTGGCCTGCCGAATCAACGACGGCCGCTCCAGTTCACCGCTTTCAATGATGACCTTCAGCACAACATTGGCGGCCTGACATTCCGTTTTGCAGGCTTTGACCAGCGTAAAACCGGATTGCGCATCGCCAGCCATCAACGCACGGTAAGGAAACACCACGTCGACTTCATCCGCCCCGTAAGCAATCGCCGCCCGGGTTTCCGCCACCGCGATATCGATATCATTATTGCCATGAGGAAAATTGGTGACGGTGGCAATACGGATCGCTGGCGTGCCCTGCTCGCGCAGCACCTTGCGAGCCAGGGGAATGAAACGCGGGTAGATACAGATGGCGGCGGTATTCCCCGCCGGACTATTGGCCTGATGACACAGCGCGATCGCTTTCTCGTCCGTATCGTCATCATTAAGGGTGGTTAAATCCATCAGCCCCAGCGCACGCTGCGCCGCGGTAATTAACGTGGTCATACAACACTCCAACTCGTCAGGGAAACATCAACCGAACGCTCTCAATATCAGTACATTTGGCGAGCGGACTTGGTTCCTTGAAGATAGCGCTCAGGGGAAATCACCGGGAGCGACAACCGAAATCCCTCTCACCGCAGCTAGCCTTCCTCTACACCCTGTGGCGATTCAACACCGGGAACCTCTCACGTATTAAACCACGCCACATCAGGCCATTTTGTGCCTTTATTCACATTTGATGTCAAAAGCAGTGTAACAACGTGGGGTTACATGTGATTTAAATCACATGTAACCCAGACTTCGCACCCTATCGTACCCGTTAATCATAGCGTTTTCTCCCGGTAAACACCGGGAGCGGGATGTAAAACGGATAACGCGAGAGAAGAAAAATCAGCAGGGAAAAGAAATGTTAGCCTTAGCGACGATATTGATTTCAACCGTGATGTGAACAAGTTCTTCATGGATGGCTAATTGCCGCTTGTAGTAATCGGGAGGAACCACCCGATCGGTTGTCAAACTCAGAATACAGGCATACTTTGCCGTTCCCACCCGCCACACATGCAGGTCCGTTAATTCGGCAGGAATCGAACTGGCGTCAATGACTTCCCGAATTTCCTGCACCACCGGCGCATCCATTTCCGCATCCAGCAAAACTTTACCGGTCTGGCGAATCAGGCCATACGCCCACACTGCAACCATAATGGCCCCAGCCATGCCCATGACCGGGTCCAACCAAGCGGCTCCCCAGAATTTACCGCAGATCAATGCCACAATAGCCAGAACGGATGTCGCCGCATCAGCAATCACATGCAGGTAGGCAGAGCGCAGATTCAAATCCTGATGCCCACTATGTTGATGGGAAGCCGACGTAGGATGATCATGATGATGAGCATGGTGATGGGAATGATTGTGGGCGGAGTGATCACGCAACAACCAGGCACAAGTCAGGTTAACCAGTAAACCAACGGCGGCGATCGCAATGGCCTGATCGTAGTAAATTACTGCCGGATTCAGTAGCCGGTCTACTGATTCATACATCATCACAAAGGCGACAATCCCCAGTAGAATCGCGCTGGTAAACCCACCCAGAATCTCAATCTTCCAGGTGCCGAACGTAAAACGGCGGTCCGACGCCAGCCGCCTGGCCGCCGCATAAGCCACGGCAGAAAGCCCCAGCGCCAACGCATGCGAACTCATATGCCAGCCGTCCGCCAGCAATGCCATAGAGTTGAAATACCAGCCTCCCGCAATTTCAACCACCATCATGACAGCGGTGAGCAGGGTAGCGTATCGAGTGTTCCTTTCCGCCAGCGGGTTGCCCTCGTCAAAAACATGACTGTGGGGGTGGGCACCATTTATCTGTATCAGTGACATCCGTTATTCCCTCCTTGTTATACTCCCCCCCAGTATATTACATTTAAGAAAATCATAAAGGTGATCCGGGCAATATCATCGGCACATCCACTTTCTTTTATTCTGCTGCCCCGTCATAGCCCAAACCGGCGATAACGAACGGAGACAAATATGATTACTTCAGATAAGAACGAATAACTGCAACAATCTCTTCCAAATCGTCGCTACGCTCTTGTGATGAATGGCTTTCATCCATCAGATGTTCACGAATATGCCCTTCCAGCACTTCGGTCATCAGGCCATTGACCGCGCCACGGACGGCCGCAATCTGCTGGAGGATATTCAGGCAGGCGGTTTCCTCTTCCAAGGCTTTTTCAACAGATTCCATCTGACCTTTGATACGCCTAACGCGCGCCAGCAGTTTCTTTTTACTTTTAATGGTGTGTGACATACCGACTCCAACTTATGTCAAAAATACTGGGGGACAGTATAAAGAGTGGCGCAAATATACTGTAGCGCCTTCTTCAAACGTCATGTCCGGGCCGGACCTGGCAGGGAGCGCGCGATTAAAAAACAGGTATGCGCTTCAATACGCAGAGTAAGCCCCGTAGAATGAAGCCAGCGCGATTACGGGCTCACGATGATCGGAGTCGAGACTCACTGTTACATCACAGGTTGTCTATGCCATTCATGCATGAAAATCTCACCGGACCCTGTTGGCATCTTTATATCCTGAGAACGCCGACAGGGCTGCTCTATACCGGTATCACCACGGATGTGGCACGGCGTGTGGCCCAGCATCAGGCGGGAAAGGGGGCAAAGGCGTTGCGGGGAAAAGGCGAACTGACGCTGGTCTTTCAGTGTCTGGCGGGTAACCGTTCGAGCGCCTCAAAGCTTGAATATCAGGTAAAACAGTTGAGTAAAAGTCAAAAAGAAAGGCTGGTGCGAGATCAGCCTCAGTCTTTATCCGAATGTTTTCGTTAGAGAAAACGATCAAAAGGCGCGGCATACTCCACCAGCCCGCTCGCCCCTTCAAAATGATTATCCGCCAGCGGATAAACCTGGAAAGCGCTCTCACTGTCCGGCCAGCGGCAACGGAGCTGCTGCTCAATGGCAGGCACAAAACCAAAACGCGAGTAGTAAACAGGATCGCCCAGTACCACAACGGCGGCATAGCCGAACTCGTTAAGTGAATCCAATCCTGCGTACACCAGTTGTTCACCCACCCCTTGCCGCCGCAGGTTTTCTTCCACCGCCAGCGGCGCAAGCCCCACCCATTGCCGATCTTCTCCTCCAATCAGAACCGGGCTGAAAGCGGCATAGCCCACTACGCCGCCTTCATCATCCGTTGCAACCATCCCCAGCGTCAGTTGCCCATCTTCACGCAGCTCATGAACCAAATCGGCCACGTCGCCCGTCGGGAAAGCGCGGCGCAAGAGACTGTCAATACCCGCGGCATCAACCGGAATTTCAACGCGAACTAGCATGAGACAGGCGCGCGATCGCTAGTCTGCACCACGCCCTCATGCGATCCCGCCTCAACAAAATCAGCCAGTTGAATCAGCCCGATGCGCAGCGCGGCGGGCAGATTTTCCAGTTCGATCGCGTCCATCAGGTTTTTCACATACAATCCAAGCTCGGTATCCCCTTCGATACGCAAACGGCGCTGGAAAAACAGCGTATCGGGATCTTCCTTACGCGCCGCGATCAAAATGAGATCGTTGGCATCCGCGCTGAAGCTGACATCCGGCGTTTCTTGCTGGCTGACCACCAGACGATTATCGCGCAACGTCATAAACCATCGCAGACCAACATCGCGCACTTCAATTTTTAACCAGCGCCCCGCCAGAAATTCCAAATCGCCGTCATCCAGCGCCTGACGAAACTGCCAGCGCAACATCTGTTCCAGAACCTGGCGCTGTAAAGAAAAAGGAGTGAACTTTAGCGGCTTACCCAACAAGCCCGGCCCTCGGCGCACAATCTGCGCCCGTAGTTTTTTCAACACTGGCGTACTCCTCTTAAAGCAATCGGACTCTTCAGACAATCTGAAGGTATTTTGCCACATCCATTAAAAGCGGCAGCGGTCTATGTCAATAATTTAGTCGGTTCTCTACAGATACCCAACAGATTTCACATTGCGCCCTGTATTAACACAATAAACTGGTTTAAATCAAAGTCCCCGCACAGTGGGTTAATTAATATTCTCTATCGTTAAAAACATTCACCGACTGATAAAAAATCTCATTAGTCTGCAAACATCATTGATCGTATCGGATCGTTTTTCTCTGCGATGCTTTGATTAATGAAGGATAGGGTATGGAACTGCTTTGCCCCGCCGGTAATCTTCCGGCACTGAAAGCCGCTATTGATAATGGCGCAGATGCGGTCTACATCGGACTGAAAGATGACACCAACGCACGTCATTTCGCCGGACTCAACTTTACCGACAAAAAACTTCAGGAAGCGCGTGAATATGTACAGCGCCACCGCCGTAAACTTCACATCGCCATCAATACGTTTGCCCATCCTGATGGTTACCAACGCTGGCGGCATGCGGTGGATATGGCCGCGCAAATCGGTGCTGATGCGCTGATCCTCGCCGATTTAGCCATGCTGGAATACGCCGCTGAACGCTATCCCGATATTGAACGCCACGTTTCCGTACAGGCTTCCGCCACCAATACGGAAGCGATTCGTTTTTACCAGCGCCATTTTGCTGTTTCCCGCGTGGTGTTACCGCGCGTGCTCTCAATCCATCAGGTAAAACAGCTGGCGCGAACTACGCCCGTTCCGTTGGAAGTGTTTGCGTTCGGCAGTCTGTGCATCATGGCCGAAGGCCGGTGTTACCTCTCTTCTTACCTGACAGGCGAATCGCCCAATACCGTGGGGGCCTGTTCTCCGGCACGTTTTGTCCGCTGGCAGGATACCCCCCAGGGTATGGAATCCCGGTTGAATAATGTGTTGATCGATCGCTATCAGGATCATGAAAACGCGGGTTATCCCACCTTATGCAAAGGACGTTATCTGGTCGACGGTCAGCGCTACCACGCGCTCGAAGAACCCACCAGCCTGAATACGCTGGCGCTATTGCCCGAACTGCTGGCCGCCAACATTGCCTCGGTGAAAATAGAGGGGCGGCAGCGCAGTCCCGCCTATGTCAGTCAGATCACCCGCGTCTGGCGACAGGCGATCGACCGCTGTCTGTCCAGTCCTGAAACA
Source organism: Brenneria rubrifaciens (assembly GCF_005484945.1). Taxonomy (NCBI): domain Bacteria; kingdom Pseudomonadati; phylum Pseudomonadota; class Gammaproteobacteria; order Enterobacterales; family Pectobacteriaceae; genus Brenneria; species Brenneria rubrifaciens. The sequence goes on along the minus strand of NZ_CP034035.1, from coordinate 513,629 downwards.
TTCAGCCCGACGCAAGCGTGGATGGATGCGCTGGGTTCAGTAGCGGAAGGCACACAAACCACCCTGGGCGCCTACCATCGTCAATGGCAGTAGCAGGAGAAAATATGAAATACGCATTGGGTCCCATCCTCTACTACTGGCCCAAACAAGATATCGAAACGTTTTATCAGGCGGCAATCAACAGCCGCGCCGAGATCATTTATCTCGGTGAAACCGTGTGCAGCAAACGCCGACTGATGAAGGTCAACGATTGGCTTGAACTCGCCAGACAAATTGCGGACAGCGGTAAACAGGTGGTGCTCTCCACATTGGCATTGCTTCAGGCGCCTTCTGAATTGAATGAGCTGAAACGCTATGTAGAAAACGGGGAATTTCTGCTGGAAGCCAACGATCTCGGCGCCGTCAACATGGCAGCGGAACGCCTGCTGCCCTTCGTCGCCGGGCATGCCCTGAATTGCTATAACGCCTATACGCTGCGTTTGCTGTATAAACAGGGCATGATGCGTTGGTGTATGCCGGTCGAACTTTCGCGCGACTGGTTGCAAAATCTGCTCTATCAGTGTGACGAACTGGGATTCCGCCATCAGTTTGAAGTTGAAGTACTGAGCTACGGCCACTTGCCGTTGGCTTACTCGGCCCGTTGCTTTACCGCTCGTTCGGAAAACCGGGCGAAAGACGAATGTCAAACCTGCTGCCTTAAATATCCACAGGGACGTAAAGTGCTGTCGCAGGAAAATCAGACGGTTTTCGTGCTCAACGGCATACAAACGCAAAGCGGCTATTGTTATAACCTGGGTAATGAACTGGCCTCCATGCGGGAATTGGTGGACATCGTCCGGCTTTCGCCGGACGGTATGGATACCCTATCCATGCTGGACAAGTTCCGCGCCAATGAGCAGGGTAAATCCCCACTGGAGCTGGCGAGTCAGGCAGATTGCAACGGTTACTGGAAACGCGTCGCCGGGCTGGAATTGATCCAATAGCGCGTTTTCCCTTTTCGCTGAGACGGGCAGATGCCTCTTTCCGCCCGTTTCCTCTTCCTGAAAATTGTGTAATTGTGCGTAATAGCATATTACTGGTAGGTACTCTCATCATTGGCTGGCATGATATTTCTGCCAGTCGCAACGACAAAGTGAGCAGAGTCATGTCCCTATCCCATTGTCCGGCTAAGTTTTCCATCCTCGATCTTGCGCCCATTCCGCAAGGAGCCAGCCCACGGCACGCCTTCCACCACTCGCTGGATTTGGTCCAGCATGCTGAAAACTGGGGCTATCATCGCTACTGGCTGGCGGAACACCATAATATGACTGGCATCGCCAGCGCCGCAACCTCGGTGCTGATTGGCTATCTCGCCGCCGGCACGCAGCATATTCGCATTGGTTCAGGCGGCGTAATGTTGCCTAATCATGCGCCGCTGGTCATTGCGGAGCAATTCGGGACGCTGGAGTCACTCTATCCGGGCCGTATCGATCTGGGATTAGGCCGGGCACCAGGCACCGATCAGCGAACCATGATGGCGCTGCGGCGTCATCTGAATGCTGATATTGATGATTTCCCGCGGGACGTACAGGAATTACAGCGCTATTTTGCGGATGTCCAACCCGGCCAGACCGTCCAGGCGGTGCCCGGTCAGGGGCTACAAGTTCCTATCTGGCTGTTGGGTTCCAGTTTATATAGCGCTCAGTTGGCCGCCGCATTGGGGTTGCCTTTTGCATTCGCCGCTCATTTTGCTCCAGAGATGTTACTCCAGGCGTTAAACATTTATCGCGAAGCGTTTAAGCCCTCCGCCGCACACCCTAAATCTTATGCGATGGTGTGCGTCAACGTGGTCGCCGCCGACAGCGAACGTGACGCCCGTTTCCTCTTTACCTCAATGCAACAGCAGTTTGTAAACCTGCGCCGCGGTGCGCCAGGACCACTTCCCGCACCGGTGGAGAATATGGACTCTCTCTGGTCAACCGCAGAGCAATTTGGCGTAGAGCGGGCTTTGCAACTGTCGATCGTAGGCGATCGGGAAAAGGTCAGACATGGCTTGCAGCGTTTGCTACGTGAAACTCAGGTGGATGAAGTGATGATCAACGGCCAGATATTTGATCACCAGGCACGCTTGCGTTCATTTGAGATCGCCATGAGCGTACAGCAAGATATGGGGAGTTAGGTAAAAGCAAAGGATGCCTTTTTCCGCATCCTTACACCGCCACTATGATTTGGCGCCGACTGCCGTTGCCGGCAGGCTATCAAACGTTCTCAGCCCTTTTTTATCGTAAGGATTGCCAATCCAGCGTTCTGTCTCTTTGAAATTCGGGTTTACCAGACTCTTGGAGGGCTTATAAAAATCATAACTCAGACCCGCCAAATCAGACCAGGTATGAATCAGGTATGCGCTGCTGTACTTGCGATCCACATAAGACGCAAAATTGAGCGAGTGGTTTTTCTGCCATTCGGGCGATATCCAGACGATAAAGGGAACGGTGTACATTGCCCGGGTTGGCGCGGCTTCATTACGCCCCAGAACAGCATGCGGCGGCGTTTCATAAACATCCTCACCATGATCGGAGAAATAGAGCAGAAAGCCATTCGGTTTATTTTTCGCGAACATCTTAATCAGGTTTTCTACAATATAGTCGTTATATAATTCCGCATTATCGTAGTGGTTATAAACATCAACTTCCCGATCGTTTAATTCCGGTGGCAAACCCACTTTGTCATTAAATTTGTTGAACGCCTCGGGATAACGATATTTATAGTTCATATGCGTCCCCAATAAATGGACGACAATGAATTTTTTCGGCGCAGGATCGGCCATGACCTCCTCAAACGGCGGTAAAACAACATCATCGTATTGCCTTGCGCTTTGCGTTCGCTGATTATTCAGATAAAACTGTTTATCCGTCTGTTTTGAAAAAACCGTCAGCATCGTATTACGTTTAGTCATCGTCTGCTGATTGGTGATCCAGAAAGTTTTGTAACCTGCTTGCTTCATCAGATTCATCAATGACGGCTTGGTCAGATACAGGTTGGGATTTTGTTCATCCGCAAACGTCAGCGCCTGTTGCAGAATTTCAATCGTATAAGGGCGTGACGTCACGACATTGTTGAAGACCACCAGATTCGGATCAGATTTTCTCAACGCATCCAAACGTGGCGTAGTCTGGCGTGAGTAACCATACAAGCTCATACGGCTGCGGGTCGTTGATTCACCGATAACCAGCACCAGCGTGCGAGGCGTATCGCCATTCGCATCTTTTAGATTGGCAAGCGGCGGCAACGCAGCATTTTGCTGCAACATGGCTTTCATGCTGGTCAGTTGTTGGCGATATTCAAGATAGCTGCTCAGAAACTGCCAGGGCGCCGTCGTCGCCATGCGACCGGCCAGATATCCAAGAGTATCTTCCGATGACTGCTTGCCGACGATCATCTTTTTATAGATGGGTACGCCAAAAAGAACAGTTAAGATTAACAGCGATACAACCGCTTTATATTTCGTCACCAAATTGACAGGACGCAATTTTTTCCATAGCAGAAATGCCACTAACGTATAAGCAAGCAATATTCCCACTGCTTTCAAACTAAAATACTGGCTTAAATATTCACTTGCTTCCGCTGAGTTCGACTCAAACATCACGAACAGAACGCTTTGAGAAAATTCCTGTTTATAAATGGAATAGTAGCTCAGCGCCGTTGCTGATGAAGCCCACAGTATAACGCCTATGACACCGGCAATTGTACGGGTTCTATCAGGGAACAATAAAACGGGAATAAGCCAAAATAAGCTATAAAGCAATGCGTCGCGTAATCCGTTCGTACCGTTATGACCGGATAATAAAATTAATAGCTGCAATGAGCAGGAAAAAAACCAGAAAAATAGTAACAACCATCCCGCCCCTTTCCAGTCGGGCTTTATTTTCTTTAAAAAATTTGACATTTACTTAAATCCAGCGTGCGTTATTTTAATTTAGTCTTTTCAAAAAATGCTGAATGCAGCCTTTTCTGATAGCGTCTGTTTTTTAATAACTTGGGCATACAAAGCTATTGTTTGCATAACGATGAGTAGCCATTAAAAAACAAAATCATTAAGCGAAACTTAATTCGGTTGAATTAGACTGTTTTATTTTGCTTCTTCAAAAAAAAACGACCCTCGAAAGGGTCGTTTCAGACTGTTGATAAACCTATCACGGAACCAGAACGGTGAGAATGGGATAGAAGAGTAAAGCGCCCGCGCCAGGGATGGTGCGGCCCGAGCTTACAGGGACGTACTTGCAGCGTCTTTACGATCTACCCATTCTCACCGCTCGACGCACTTTGTCATCAACCTCAAACGACCCTCGAAAGGGTCGTTTTCACATCGGAAAAAATCAGGCTATGAAATAGCTACGCTTTATTTTCTGGCCTAACCGTATTAAGCGTCCACAGGACGACGACGTGGAGCACGCGGCGCCGCATCACGGTTGAAAGAACGGCGCGGGCCACTGTCACGACCCGCAGGACGACCACCACGACGCTCGCCGCCCTCACGACGTTCATGCGGCTGAGCATCGCCAAGTAACTGCATATTCATCGGCTTGTTCAGAATACGAGTACGAGTAAAGTGTGATAACAAATCACCCGGCATGCCTTTTGGCAGTTCGATGGTCGAGTGAGAAGCAAACAGTTTAATATTGCCGATATAGCGGCTGCTGATGTCGCCTTCATTGGCAATCGCCCCCACAATATGGCGAACTTCGACACCATCATCACGGCCCACTTCAATACGATACAGCTCCATGTCACCCACATCACGGCGCTCACGACGTGCTGGACGCTCTCCGTCACGGCTGTCACGTGGCTCACGGCGACGATCACCACGACCCGCATCATCACGATCGCGGAATTCACGACGCGGACGACGATCAAATACCGGGTCAGGCGGCAGAATCAAAGGACGCTCACCTTGCGCCATCTTCAACAACGCCGCGGCCAACGTTTCAATATCAAGCTCTTCCTGAGGTTGCAGTTTTGCCAGTAGTGCACGATACATATCCAGATCGCTGCTTTCCAGCTGTTGCTGTACTTTAGCGGCAAACTTGGCCAGACGGCGTTGCCCCAGCAGTTCCGCATTTGGCAATTCCACTTCGGGAATCGTCAATTTCATGGTGCGTTCAATGTTACGCAGCAGGCGACGCTCACGGTTTTCCACAAACAGTAATGCACGGCCGGCACGACCGGCACGGCCAGTACGACCGATACGGTGAACGTAGGATTCAGAATCCATCGGGATATCGTAGTTTACCACCAGGCTGATACGCTCAACGTCCAGACCACGGGCGGCAACGTCGGTGGCGATCAGAATATCCAGACGGCCGTCTTTCAGACGCTCCAGCGTCTGTTCACGCAGTGCCTGGTTCATGTCGCCATTCAAGGCCGCGCTACTATAACCGCTGCGTTCTAGCGCCTCTGCCACTTCCAGCGTTGCATTTTTGGTACGCACGAAAATAATCGCCGCATCAAAATCTTCCGCTTCCAGAAAACGAACCAGCGCTTCATTTTTACGAACGCCTTGTGCGGTCCAGTAGCTCTGGCTGATATCGGGGCGCGTCGTCACGCTTGACTGAATGCGAACTTCCTGAGGATCTTTCATGAAACGACGGGTAATACGACGAATCGCTTCCGGCATGGTTGCAGAGAACAGCGCGGTCTGATGCTGAGCCGGGATCTGCGCCATGATATTCTCTACATCTTCAATAAAGCCCATACGCAACATTTCATCGGCTTCATCCAGTACCAGACCACTCAGGTTAGACAGATCCAGCGTACCGCGCTTCAGGTGATCCAGCAGACGCCCCGGCGTACCGACAACGATCTGTGCTCCGCCGCGCAAGGCGCGCAGTTGCACGTCGTAACGCTGGCCGCCATACAGAGCAACCACATTGACACCATGCATATGCTTGGCAAAATCATTACAGGCTTCAGCCACCTGAACCGCCAGTTCGCGTGTCGGGGCCAGCACCAGCATCTGCGGCGCTTTTAACTCAGGTTTTAAATTATTAAGTAATGGCAGAGCAAAAGCCGCAGTCTTACCGCTGCCGGTCTGCGCCATGCCCAGCACATCGCGACCGCTCAGCAGATGGGGAATACATTCAGCCTGAATCGGCGATGGTTTTTCGTAGCCCAGATCGGTCAGGGCATTAATAATCGGAGCAGACAGCCCCAAATTAGCAAAAGAAGTTGATAAATCAGTCATGTACACGTGCCTCATTGTATATGGCGGCCAGTCTACATAACTCGTCGAGAAAATTTTCAGTCATTTTCATTGAAAAGTGTGAACCGGCTCAAATTGGATTAATAAGCGAACAAGAAAGCCCTCACCCGCAAAGGTGATAACCATAGTGTTAGGGCTGATATCGTTGTTCGTCAGCTATTGCTGGTCCGATCCTGATAGGTCGTCTTGCTCTTGGCCTAAAAGCGCCAATTCCAACAATGCATAGCGGTGCTCAACAAAGTTATGAACATTGTTAGCAACCGTCAGCTTGAACAGCGCCAAGGCGGTGTTCTTGTCCCCCAGACTTAGGTAATGCTTACCTAAATAGAAGTCAGTTTCACTGAGATGCTCAGCGAGCGAAGTGTTATCCGTAGCTTCTTCCTGTAGTCGCTGCATCAGTATTTTTTCACTGATACTGCCCAGGTAGAATTCGACAATTTTCCATCCCCAAGGCCCTTTCTGTGCTCTGTCATAACGTTTTTTCAACGCTACCCTGGCCGTCTCTGGATCGATTTCTCGCTCCACAAGGTATAGCCATAACGAACGGAAAGGATCATTTGGATCGTCTCGATAAAACGCCAGCAGATCATCCTGCGCTAACAAGTAACGACCGCCATAATACAAAGCGATGCCCCGGTTTAAACGCGCGTAATTGTAAGTTGGATCAAGCTCTAGTACAGAATCAAACGCCTCATAGGCAGCATCAAAATTGCCTGCCTGCGTTAAGTAAATCCCCAGATAGTTAAAAACCTCTGGTATATCAGGGCGGATCGTCAACGCTTGTGAAAAATCATTTCGCGCCAATGCCCGCAACCCTAAGCTATCATACAGCACTCCGCGCTCATATAATAGCTGTGCGCGTTCATCATCGGTCAATGCCCGGCTCGCAAGGATCTGTTCCATACGCGCCAGAATCACTTCCTGCTGCAAAGTTGGCTGTAACGGAATTGCCAATACCGCATCTTTGCGCCAATCCGTGTTGCTGCATCCTGCCAGCATAAGTGCTGTTGCAACATAACACCAGCGCAAGAAAGGCTTCATTTCCCACTCCCGAAGACGAACATTGAATGAACATCCTGTCCCGGCCTGCTTAATATAAGGATATCCCTATCCTTATAATACATGCAGCACTAAATCGTTAATGCAAACGATCCGCAACTGACAACTGTATAACAGTTATTCTTCCTCAGAAGACGGCACCGCCGCTTCCTGAGGCTGAGTATTTGCTTCTTTAATACTCAAACGAACCCGGCCCTGGCGATCAACTTCCAATACCTTGACCGGCACTTCCTGACCCATTTGCAGATAGTCAGTCACTTTCTCAACGCGCTTGTCAGCAATCTGAGAAATGTGTACTAAACCTTCTTTACCACCACCGATGGCAAAGAAAGCGCCGAAATCAACAATACGCGTCACTTTACCCTGATAGACACGGCCCACTTCGATTTCAGCGGTAATCTCTTCAATACGGCGAATAGCATGTTTAGCTTTTTCACCGTCTGTAGAAGCAATCTTCACTGTACCGTCATCTTCGATCTCAATGGTCGTACCGGTTTCTTCCGTCAACGCACGAATAACCGACCCGCCCTTACCGATGACATCTTTGATTTTGTCAGTACTGATCTTGATGGTATGGATACGCGGTGCGAATTCAGAGATGTCGCCGCGTGGCGTACTGATAGCCTGTTCCATCACACCCAAAATGTGCAGACGAGCACCCTTGGCCTGATTCAAAGCAACCTGCATGATTTCGCGGGTAATGCCTTCGATTTTGATATCCATCTGCAATGCGGTGATACCTTCGCGGCTACCGGCCACTTTGAAATCCATATCGCCCAAGTGATCTTCATCACCCAGAATATCGGACAGAACCACAAAATTTTCGCCTTCTTTTACTAATCCCATCGCGATACCCGCGACAGCGGCTTTAATCGGCACACCCGCATCCATTAGTGCCAGTGAAGCACCACAGACTGACGCCATGGAGGAAGAACCGTTTGATTCCGTGATTTCAGACACCACGCGCACGGTATATGGAAATTCATTCGCTTTAGGCATAACGGCCAGAACGCCACGTTTTGCCAAGCGGCCATGACCAATTTCACGACGCTTGGGCGAACCTACCATTCCGGTTTCACCCACGGAGTACGGAGGGAAATTGTAGTGCAGCAGGAAGCGATCGGTACGTTCGCCGGTTAATTCATCGATCGACTGTGCATCACGCTCGGTTCCCAACGTTGCGGTAACCAGTGCCTGAGTTTCACCACGAGTGAACAATGCAGAACCGTGGGTACGCGGTAATACACCGGTGCGCACGTCAAGACCACGAATCATGTCTTTTTCACGACCATCGATACGCGGCTCACCACGCAATACGCGGCTACGCACAACGTTCTTCTCAATGTTGCCCAACACTTCCTGGATTTCGCCCGCATTCAGCGTTTCGTCTTCCGCCAGCAGTGCCTCTTCCACCTCGGCCTTGATGAGGTCAACCTGAGCATAACGCTCTTGTTTTTCAGTGATGCGGTAAGCGTCACCCAAACGCGTTTCAGACAGCGCCTGTACGCGCTGGTGCAAATCGGCATTCACTTCCGGCGCGTGCCAATCCCACTTGGGTTTTCCTGCTTCAGCAACCAGTGCATTGATGTTTTCGATAACAATCTGCTGCTGCTCGTGACCAAATACCACGGCGCCCAGCATTTGATCTTCACTTAACAGATCGGCTTCAGATTCCACCATCAGCACCGCGCCTTCCGTACCGGCAACCACCAGATCCAGGCGACTCTGTTTCAGCTCGTCAATCGTCGGGTTCAGTACGTACTGGTCATTCAAATAGCCAACACGAGCGGCGCCGATGGGACCGCCGAACGGTATACCAGACAAGCTCAGCGCGGCAGACGCACCAATCATGGCAACAATATCGGGGTTAACCTGCGGGTTAACGGAGACTACGGTGGCAATAACCTGAACTTCATTCAGGAAGCCTTCTGGAAACAGCGGGCGAATCGGGCGGTCAATCAGACGAGAAATCAGCGTCTCACCTTCGCTTGGACGGCCTTCACGACGGAAGAAACCGCCTGGGAAGCGCCCAGCAGCGTAGGTACGCTCCTGATAGTTGACCGTCAGAGGGAAAAAACCCTGACCTGGTTTAGCTTGTTTGGCACCCACAACAGTAACAAATACAGCAGTATCATCCATGCTAACCATCACAGCCGCGGTAGCCTGGCGTGCCATCATACCGGTTTCTAACGTGACGGTATGCTGACCATATTGGAACTTACGAACGATCGGATTCAACAAAATAATATCCTTAACTGAGGCGTGTCACTCTGACTCTGGATAGACACGCCGGTGAACTCCCGACCTTTACACTACATCCTCACGACTAATGACAACCCTTACCCTGCTCATGCAGATAAAGCCTCTCATTAGCCGCGCGAACCTCTGTAATGAAAGATCAATAATTAAAACAACATTACATTACTCTGTTTTACGAGCGCTTCCTATTCTAGAAGAAAGGGGCCAAAAGAGGCCCCTTCCTACTGAAACTCATAAGAATTAGCGACGCAGACCCAGACGTTCAATCAGGCTGGTGTAACGCGCGACATCTTTACGCTTCAAATAGTCCAGCAGCTTACGACGCTGAGAAACCATACGCAGCAGACCACGACGGCTGTGGTGGTCTTTCTTGTGCTCGGCAAAATGACCTTGCAGATGGTTGATCTGCGCAGTCAGCAAAGCGACCTGAACTTCGGTAGAACCACTGTCGTTAGTACCACGACCGAATTCCGCTACGATTTTAGCTTTAGCTTCAACACTTAGAGACATGATAATACTCCAAACATTATAGATAAAAAAAACAGGCGCCGATCTCTAATTCAGCCACCCAATAGTCAAGCCGCGTTATTCTACTCTTAGCATCTTGCGATAGCAAGGTGACAACAGACAGGACGGCTTAGTCCTGAAACTCAACGACTAAACGACGCGGCGCAACACGTCCGTCGTCGTCAATTTCACCCATACCGATAAATTTATGCCCTTCACCTTCGGTAATACGCACCATGCCATTCAAAGAAATGCCCGGTGTATTAACCGCCTGTCCCAGTTTCAGGTAACCGGCAACCACGGGATTCAAATTGACTTCGGGGAAACCCATTACCGGGCTGTCCATCGGCATCAGAAGTGGATCAAGACTTAACGCAGGCGCTTGCTCATCAATCTGTGACTGCGCCAATAGTTCGTTCAACTGATCGAGCGTCACCATCTTTTCAGTAGGATAGGTTGAAACCTGTAGACGGCGCAGATAAATCACATGTGCGCCACAACCTAATTTCTCACCCAAATCATCAACAATGGTGCGAATATAAGTCCCTTTAGAACAGTGAATTTCCAGTTCCAGCTCATCAACTTCATAACGGATAAATCGTAGTTCATAGACGGTAATTTCACGCGCTTGCCGCGGAACAACCAATCCTTGACGCGCATATTCGTATAGCGGGCGTCCCTGGTACTTTAACGCCGAATACATAGAAGGAACTTGCTGGGTGGTCCCGCGGAAGCCTGTAATTGCCTGTTCCAGCTCAGTCTGTGAAAAGTTCACCGGGCGCGTTTCTATGACATTCCCATCGGCATCCGATGTGTCTGTCCGCTGTCCGAGCCTGGCAATCACGCGATACCGCTTGTCTGAATCCAGCAAATACTGAGAGAACTTGGTTGCTTCGCCGAGGCAGATCGGCAGCATACCGGTCGCCAACGGGTCCAACGCGCCGGTATGACCCGCTTTATTGGCGTTAAAAATCCGCTTTACTTTCTGTAAAACGTCATTAGACGACATGCCTTGAGACTTATCCAACAATAAAACGCCGTGTACATCACGGCCACGGCGGCGAGGACGGCTCATTAATCCTCCCGATCTTCGCCCGCGGCAGAACGACGCTCTACATCATTCCTGACAGCGTTGGTGACCAGATTGGACATTCTCATCCCTTCGACCAGGGAGTTGTCATAAGCAAACGTCAATTCCGGCACCACACGCAAACGCATCGCTTTGCCTAATAGCACGCGGATAAAACCAGACGCATCTTGCAACGCTTTAACTGCCGTCTTCACCTGCTCCGGCTCATTATCATTTAGGAATGTCACGAAAACTTTTGCGTAAGCCAGATCGCGGGAAACCTCAACGCCGGAAACGGTCGCCATACCAATCCGCGGATCTTTCACTTCACGTTGAATAATAATGGCGATTTCTTTTTGCATTTCCTGCGCGACACGCTGAGTGCGGCTGAATTCTTTTGCCATATTAAATCCTCAATTAAAAATCGGGGGGCACTAAGGCCCCCTTACAAATCACTCACCTCATCGCTTAAAGCAGAATTAAACGATGCTGCGTTTGATCTCAATTGTTTCAAAGACTTCGATCACATCGCCAGTACGAACGTCATTGTAGTTCTTCACGCCGATACCACATTCCATACCGTTACGAACTTCGTTAACATCGTCTTTGAAGCGACGCAGAGATTCCAGCTCGCCTTCGTAGATCACCACGTTGTCACGCAACACACGGATCTTATTGTGACGTTTGACCACACCTTCCGTGACCATACAGCCCGCGATCGCGCCAAATTTAGGCGACTTGAACACATCACGAACTTCTGCCAGACCGATGATCTCTTGTTTATATTCCGGCGCCAACATACCGCTCATGGCCTGTTTGACTTCATCAATCAGGTCATAGATGACGGAGTAGTAACGCAGATCCAGACTTTCCGCTTCAACAATACGACGAGCAGACGCATCTGCACGGACGTTAAAGCCAAGAAGAATCGCATTTGAAGCCGCTGCCAGTGTCGCGTCGGTTTCTGTGATACCGCCCACACCAGAACCCACAATCTTCACTTTCACTTCATCAGTAGACAGTTTTTGCAGCGAATCAGAAATCGCTTCACAAGAGCCCTGAACATCGGATTTAAGTACGATATTCAACTCAGAAACTTCACCTTCCGTCATGTTGGCGAACATGTTTTCAAGTTTGGATTTCTGCTGGCGAGCCAGTTTAACCTCTCGGAATTTACCCTGACGATAGAGAGCTACTTCACGCGCTTTTTTCTCGTCACGAACCACGGTTGCCTCATCACCAGCGGCTGGCACGCCCGAAAGCCCCAGTATCTCAACCGGGATGGACGGACCTGCTGCAACAACTTCTCGTCCCAGCTCATCACGCATGGCACGAACACGACCGTACTCAAAACCACATAGAACGATATCGCCTTTATTCAGCGTACCTTCACGAACCAGAACGGTCGCAACCGGACCACGACCTTTATCCAGGAAGGACTCGATCACCACGCCGCTTGCCATACCGCTGCGAATGGCTTTCAGTTCAAGGACTTCAGCTTGCAGCAAAATCGCGTCCAATAGTTCGTCGATACCCGTACCTGCTTTTGCAGACACATGAACAAACTGGGACTCACCGCCCCACTCTTCCGGCATAATACCGTACTGAGACAGTTCAGTTTTAACACGATCCGGATCGGCTTCCGGTTTATCAATTTTGTTTACCGCAACAACAACCGGCACCTGAGCGGCTTTCGCATGCTGAATGGCTTCAATTGTCTGTGGCATCACGCCATCATCGGCCGCAACGACCAGAACCACGATGTCCGTTGCCTGTGCGCCACGAGCACGCATGGCGGTAAACGCGGCGTGTCCCGGCGTATCCAGGAAGGTAATCATGCCATTGTCGGTTTCAACGTGATAAGCGCCAATGTGCTGGGTAATCCCGCCGGCTTCGCCAGCCGCAACCTTGGTTGAACGGATATAGTCCAACAATGAGGTTTTACCGTGATCCACGTGCCCCATAATGGTAACGACAGGCGCGCGCGATTCAGCTGCCGCACCGGTATCACGGTCGCTCATGACCGCTTCTTCCAATTCATTCTCACGGCGCAGAATCACTTTGTGACCCATTTCTTCCGCGACGAGCTGTGCCGTTTCCTGATCGATAACCTGGTTGATGGTCGCCATCGCCCCCAGTTTCATCATCGCTTTGATAACCTGAGAACCTTTCACCGCCATTTTATTGGCTAATTCCGCGACGGTAACGGTCTCACCAATCACGACATCACGGTTAACCACCTGAGCAGGTTTGTTGAAGCTCTGCTGCAGCGTGCTTGGTTTTCGCTTGCCTTTACCGCCGCGGGTAACGGCGCGCGCCTCTTCACGATCGGCTTTGGACTCAGACAGGCGATTACCTTTCTTCTGCTTGGTGACCTTGCCTGCGCGACCACGGCTGCGGCGTTCGCCCTCTACCTGACGGTCATTCTCGTCTTCTGCTTCACGGGCATGATGAGACGTAGTCACATGATAATCTGCAGCGTCTTCAGGTTTGGCGCTTTCCGCTTCCCAGCGCCCGGCATTTTCTTCCGCCATGAGGCGAGCCTCTTCAGCGATGCGCCTTGCTTCCGCCTCAACCTTTAGGCGGGCAGCTTCTTCTGCTTTACGCTTAAGTTCGGCAGCTTCCGCCTCGCGCTTCGCTTTTTCAGCCTGAGCCGGCTTAGTCATAATTTCGTTTTGTTGATTCGTCACTTTCTCTTTTTCCGCTACATCACGCTTAGCTTTTTCAGCGGCCTCACGTTTGGCTTGCTCTCCGGCAGCACGTTTAGCTTTCTCAGCAGCCTCACGCCGGGCTTTATCTTCAACCTCGCGTTTAGCTTGCTCTTCAGCAGCGCGTTGTGCCTGTTCTTCCGCTTCACGCCGCGCCAACTCTTCCTCTTCAACCTGTTGAGCATCCATAGGATCGCGTTTTACATAAGTGCGTTTTTTGCGGACTTCGATCTGCACTGACTTACTTTTACCGCCCGTGCTTGGAATATTCAACGTGCTGCGCGTTTTGCGTTGCAGCGTCAGTTTACCAGGAACACTACCGCGATCGCGATTGAGGTGCGCCAGTAAGGTTTCTTTTTCGTGCTGAGTCACAGAATCCGATGCAGACTTGGTAATTCCCGCATCAGCAAACTGCTGTATCAGGCGGTCAACCGAAGTCTGAATCTCTGTGGCCAGCGATTTTACGGTTACATCTGTCATGCTGTTCCTTTCCTGCTACAGTTTGTTATTCGTTGTCGTCGCCAAACCAACAGATATTACGGGCCGCCATGATCAGTTCACCCGCTTTTTCATCATTCAGCTCTTCAATATCCGTCAGGTCGTCAACGCCCTGCTCAGCAAGATCTTCCAGCGTACAAACACCGCGTGCCGCAAGCTTGAACGCCATCTCACGCGACAGGCCAGGTAAACTGAGCAAATCGTCTGCGGGTTGGCCGTCACCGCGACTTTCTTCGTGTGCCAGCGCCAGCGTGGTCAATGCGGCTTTAGCACGTTCACGCAATGCTTCAATGGTCTCTTCATCAAGACCTTCGATAGCCTGTAATTCTTTAATTGGCACGTAAGCTAATTCTTCAAGTGAAGAGAAGCCCTCTTCAACCAGCACCGTGGCGAACTCTTCGTCAATATCAAGGTGCTTGGTGAACACATCGATCGCGGCATGCGCCTCAGCCTGATGCTTGGCCTGAAGATCTTCTATCGTCATCACGTTCAGTTCCCAGCGGTCATCTGAACGATGTTGTTTTAACAATTGGGAAGCCAAACGTACGTTCTGGCCATTACGACCAATAGCCTGCGCCAGATTGCTCGATTCAACCGCGATATCCATAGTACAGGTATCTTCATCAACGACGATGGAAACAACATCAGCCGGGGCCATGGCATTGATAACAAACTGAGCAGAATTGTCATCCCACAGAATGATATCGATACGCTCGCCCCCCAATTCGCTGGATACCGCCTGCACACGAGCACCGCGCATACCAACGCAGGCGCCAACCGGGTCGATACGCTTATCATTGGTTTTCACCGCAATTTTCGCACGGGACCCCGGATCGCGGGCGGCAGCTTTAATCTCAATGACTTCTTCACCGATTTCCGGTACTTCAATACGGAAGAGTTCTATCAGCATTTCCGGGCGGGAACGGCTGACGAACAGTTGTGCGCCACGAGCTTCGGGACGAACAGAGTACAATACGCCACGGATACGATCGCCAGGACGGAAATTCTCACGAGGCAACATGTCTTCACGACCGATGACCGCTTCAGCATTATTACCCAAGTCCAGCGAAATATTGTCGCGGTTAACTTTCTTCACGACACCGGTGACAATCTCGCCTTCCTGCTCACGGAACTGGTCAACAACCATTGCACGTTCAGCTTCACGAACTTTCTGTACGATGACCTGTTTTGCTGTTTGCGTGGTGATACGGTCAAACGTTACCGATTCAATCTGATCTTCCACATAACCGCCCACATCGAGCGAGGGGTCTTCAAACTGGGCCGCTTCCAATGTAATCTCACGCGTCGGCTGGGTTACTTCATTTACGACCAACCAACGGCGGAACGTATCAAAGTCACCTGTCTTGCGATCGATACTGACGCGGACATCAATTTCCTGCTCGTATTTTTTCTTAGTTGCTGTCGCCAGTGCGGTTTCCAGTGCTTCAAAAATCTTCTCGCGCGGGACGGCTTTTTCATTGGAAACGGCTTCAACAACAGCCAGAATCTCTTTATTCATCCTAGTTGCCTCATCCAAACTTTAAAAGTGGGGTACCAGGTTCGCTTTCTGGATATTGCTCAGCGCGAACACTTCGTCTTTGCCTTCCACTATTATGGTGATCATTTCGCCATCAACGGCTTTAATAACGCCCTGCCATTTACGGCGATTCTGGACTGCCATGCGCAGTACCACCGTCGCCTCTTCACCGATGAAACGCACATAATGTTCTACCGTGAACAAGGGACGCTCAAGCCCTGGAGACGATACTTCCAGGTTATAAGCGACAGCGATAGGATCCTCAACATCCAGTACCGCACTGACCTGGTGGCTGACATCAGCACAATCATCAACAGTGATCCCATCTTCACTATCAATATAAATACGCAGCGTCGATTGGCGACCCCGGATGAACTCAATACCGACCAATTGATAGCCTAATGCTTCGACTGGTGCTGAAATCATCGCTGTTAATTTTTGCTCTAATGTGGACAAGCCCACCCCCAAGACATAAAAAAAGGGCTTAATAGCCCAGTAGTTCTGTTGCCAAATAACAAAAAACCCCGATATATCGGGGCTTTATGCAACTGGACCCTAATACCGCTAAAAAACGCGGCACAACTTTCAGTTAAGGATTTTTTCAAAAAATCACTGTAAAAGCGATATCGATTTATTGAACAGTTTATTTGAAAAAACACTCTACTGAAAAGTTAAATGGTTGCGGGGGCCGGATTTGAACCGACGACCTTCGGGTTATGAGCCCGACGAGCTACCAAGCTGCTCCACCCCGCGTCCGAAAACGTGGCAAATACTACGCCGACAACCGCTAAAATGCAAGTCATCAATAGGATTGGTACCGAGGACGGGACTTGAACCCGTAAGCCCAATCGGGCACTACCACCTCAAGGTAGCGTGTCTACCAATTCCACCACCTCGGCATCACAAACAACTTCTTTCAACAGCAATGCAAGCATTGCTGCGATAAAGCTTTACTCTTTCATTTCAAACAATTATTCAATTATTTCGGAATATCGCTAGTCGGTGCAGCAGGTTCGGCAGGCATTGTAGTCTGCTCTGTATTCTCTGGCTGGCTCAGATTATCCCAGACACCGCCTTTCTTCTGCTGCGAACTCATGTTCCCCAAGACGAGACTGATAATGAAAAACAGTGCCGCCAGTATCGCCGTCGTGCGAGTCATAAAGTTACCGGAACCGCTCGAACCGAACAAAGTGGCGGAAGCACCTGCTCCGAACGAAGCGCCCATATCAGCACCTTTACCTTGCTGTAGCATAATCAAAGCAACAAGCACGATCGCGACCAACAGGAAAATGACTAAAAGAGCTTCGTACATAGTTGTACCTATAACCGTTTTCACCATCATTGATGGAGAATTCTATATTCTTGCGGCAAACCGCGTCTGATCCACGCATTAGGATGAGTCATTCATCCCCTATTAAGCGGGTCTGAATACTAACCAAAGGCTGTAGCGTACGCAAGGGTAATTTGGCAGTCATTTGCTGATTGAAGAAAAAAACAGCGGCTTTCAATGTGCAATCATAACTGAAAGCCTTATCTGCTTGATTGACAGGGTTTAACCGTCGTTAACCTACCGTCTTTACGGCCTCCGCAATTCGATTCGCCAGGCCGATAACCGTTGCTTCATGCTCCCCTTCAACCATGACGCGAATCAGCGGTTCAGTACCCGATTTACGCAACAGAACCCGTCCGCGACCGGTAAGCTCTTTTTCGACAGCTTGTGTCACCTGTTGGACTGTTTTGTCTTCAAGAGGGTCATGCTCACCGGAAAAACGTACATTAACCAGAATCTGCGGGAACAACGTCATACCACTGCATAAATCATGCAGGCTCATGTGGTTTCTGACCATCGCCGTCAGCACTTGCAGGCCAGCGATCACGCCATCACCTGTGGTGGTTTTATCCAACAGAATAACGTGACCGGAGTTTTCAGCACCGATACGCCAGCCTTTTGCCTGCATCATTTCCAACACATAGCGATCACCGACTTTCGCACGGGCAAAGGGAATACCTAGTTGCTTCAATGCAAGCTCCAGCCCCATGTTGCTCATCAAGGTGCCAACAGCACCGCCGCGCAATTGTCCCTGACGCAAACCTTCACGGGCGATGATATAAAGAATCTGATCGCCATCCACCTTGTTGCCAAGATGATCCACCATGATCAAGCGATCACCATCTCCATCAAATGCCAGTCCGACATCCGCTTTTTCAGCCAAAACACGAGTCTGCAACTGTCTGACATCCGTCGCGCCGCAATCTTTATTGATGTTCATACCATCCGGCTCACAGCCGATGGGGATTACTTTAGCACCGAGTTCGCGTAACACACTTGGCGCGATGTGGTATGTGGCGCCATTCGCACAGTCAACCACGATTTTCAGTCCGCTAAGGCTAAGCTCGCTCGGAAACGTCCCTTTGCAAAACTCAATATAGCGTCCTGCTGCATCAACAATACGATTTGCCTTACCCAACTCCGCTGATTCCACACAGGTCAGCGGTTTTTCCATCTCGGCTTCTATTGCTTCTTCCACATCATCAGGCAACTTGGTCCCGTCGATAGAGAAGAACTTAATGCCGTTGTCATAATAAGGGTTGTGTGAAGCAGAGATAACAATTCCCGCTTCCGCTCTGAAGGTACGAGTAAGGTAAGCAACCGCAGGTGTGGGCATTGGGCCGGTAAAAGAAGCAGACAAACCAGCCGCCGCAAGACCAGCCTCGAGGGCGGACTCCAGCATATAACCGGAAATTCGGGTGTCTTTACCGATAATGATTTTACGCGAACCATGACGCGCTAAAACCTTACCTGCGGCCCAGCCAAGTTTCAGCACAAAATCAGGCGTAATGGGTGTATCGCCAACCTTGCCACGCACACCATCCGTCCCAAAATATTTGCGGTTACTCATAATCGTTTCTATTCCTTCGCTGCAAGAGTAGCTTCAACAATGCGCATAGCATCGACTGTTTCTTTCACATCGTGAACCCGGATGATTTGTGCGCCCTGCATCGCTGCAATGACCGCACACGCCACGCTGCCCTGGACACGTTGTAATGGGGGGACTTTGAGTAATTGTCCAATCATAGATTTTCTGGACATCCCAACCAGCAGGGGTAGCCCAAAACGATGCAATTCCCCCAAACGAGCCAGAAGTTCATAATTATGAGCCAGATTCTTACCAAATCCGAATCCAGGGTCCAGTAATAGCTTACTTTTCTGAATATTGCCGTTCACACAACGATCAATATGCCGCTGTAAAAAATCCCCAATTTCTAACATCAAATCGTCGTAGTGTGGATTATGCTGCATGGTTTTCGGCAATCCCTGCATGTGCATCAGACAGACAGGCAATCCCGTTGCCGCCGCCGCCTCTAACGCACCAGGCTCCTGCAACGCTCGAACATCATTGATGAGGTATGCCCCAGCCTGAGCGGAAGCAGTGATAACTTCAGGTTTTGAGGTATCGACAGAGATCCATGTGTCAAAACGCTTAGACAACGCTTCAACCACTGGCACCACTCTTTCCAGTTCCTCTTCAGTACTGACTTCCCCTGCGCCAGGCCGAGTCGACTCCCCGCCAATATCGATCAATGTGGCACCAGCGGCAATCATCTCCTGAGCATGACACACAGCAGTATCTACGGTATTGTGCTTACCGCCATCAGAAAATGAGTCGGGTGTGACATTGAGAATCCCCATCACATTAGGGCGAGAAAGATCTAAGGTTGATCCTCTGGCGATCAATTGCATGACGTTTCCCTCAGCATTGCGGGCTTACCTTAAAAGCTATCAAATAAGATTATGCAGTAAAAAACCCCGGCCAAAGCCGGGGTTTGCAGAAACAATTATATTAAGTATGAAATAACTTCTGGCGCGTTATTTATCGCTCAGTTGTTCTGACATCGTATTACCTGGATTTGGGGTATTAGGCTCGTCAATAGGCGTGGGAGCCTTTGGCGAACCGCCGTTACCAGAACTGCTATCCGAGCTAGACTCTTCCCAGCCTGCGGGCGGGCGAACATCTTTACGCGCCATCAGATCATCAATCTGAGGAGCATCAATGGTTTCATATTTCATCAACGCATCTTTCATTGAATGCAGAATGTCCATGTTTGCCATCAGCAACTCACGCGCACGTATGTAGTTACGCTCAATCAGAGATTTGACTTCCTGATCAATGATTCTGGCCGTTTCGTCAGACATGTGTTTGGCTTTAGCAACAGAGCGTCCCAGGAATACTTCACCTTCTTCTTCGGCATACAGCAATGGCCCCAGTTTTTCGGAGAAGCCCCACTGTGTAACCATGTTACGTGCAATAGACGTTGCTACCTTAATGTCATTTGACGCACCGGTTGAGACTTTTTCCACCCCATAGATGATTTCTTCAGCCAGACGACCGCCGTACAGTGTAGAAATCTGGCTTTCTAGTTTCTGACGGCTGGCACTGATAGCATCGCCTTCCGGTAGGAAGAACGTCACACCCAACGCGCGACCGCGCGGTATGATCGTCACTTTATGCACAGGGTCATGCTCAGGCACCAGTCGTCCAATAATCGCATGGCCTGCTTCGTGGTAAGCCGTTGACTCTTTCTGCTGCTCAGTCATTACCATGGAACGGCGCTCTGCGCCCATCATGATTTTGTCTTTCGCTTTTTCAAACTCGACCATGGACACTACACGCTTGTTACCACGTGCGGCGAACAAGGCCGCTTCATTGACCAGGTTAGCCAAATCTGCACCAGAGAAGCCCGGCGTACCACGTGCAATCACAGATGCATCAATGTCTGGAGATAAAGGCACGCGGCGCATGTGTACTTTCAGAATCTGTTCACGCCCACGAACGTCTGGTAAACCAACCACCACCTGACGGTCAAAACGCCCCGGACGCAATAAAGCAGGGTCAAGCACGTCTGGACGGTTGGTTGCCGCGATGACAATAATGCCCTCATTGCCTTCAAACCCATCCATTTCAACCAACATTTGGTTCAGCGTCTGTTCACGTTCATCATGACCACCGCCCAGCCCAGCACCGCGCTGGCGTCCCACGGCATCGATTTCATCAATAAAGATGATACAAGGCGCCGCTTTCTTGGCCTGCTCAAACATGTCACGCACGCGAGAGGCACCGACACCGACGAACATTTCAACGAAGTCAGAACCAGAGATAGTGAAGAAAGGAACTTTCGCTTCACCCGCGATGGCTTTTGCCAGCAACGTCTTACCCGTACCGGGAGGACCAACCATCAGAATGCCTTTCGGTATCTTGCCCCCCAGTTTCTGGAAACGGCTTGGTTCTCGCAAGTACTCAACCAGTTCGCTGACTTCTTCTTTTGCTTCATCACAACCAGCCACATCTGCAAAAGTCGTTTTGATCTGATCTTCCGTTAGCATCCGGGCTTTGCTTTTGCCAAAGGACATGGCGCCTTTACCGCCACCGCCCTGCATTTGACGCATGAAGAAGATCCAGACACCTATTAGTAACAGCATTGGGAACCAGGAAATAAAGATCGAAGCCAACAGGCTTGGCTCTTCCGGCGGCTCACCAACGACTTTCACGTTCTTCGTTAGCAGGTTATCCAGTAACTTGGGATCGTTGACAGGAATATAAGTCGTATATCTGTTGCTGTCTTTTTTGACAACACTGATCTCACGCCCGTTAATACGTGCTTCACGAACCTGATCCTGATTTACTTCAGTCAAGAAGGTTGAATAATCCACCCTACGGCCATTCGACTCGCTGGGCCCGAAGCTCTGGAAGACAGACATCAGCACTACCGCGATGACCAACCAGAGAATCAGGTTTTTCGCCATGTCACTCAAGGGATTAACCTCATATTACAACTGTGTTAAAAAACAGCGTTAGGGTACTACAGTTTGCGCCCTGTCGCTACAATATACACTTCACGAGACCTGGCACGCGAAGCGTCTGGCTTACGAATCTTAACCTTCATAAACAGGGAGCGAATTTCCCGCAGGTATTCATCAAAACCTTCTCCCTGAAACACTTTAACTAGGAAACTTCCGCCTGGCGCTAATACATCACGACACATTTCAAGCGCTAATTCAACCAGATACATCGATTTCGGAATATCAACCGCCGGTGTACCACTCATGTTCGGAGCCATGTCTGACATCACCACCTGAACCTTGTTATCCCCCACTCTCCCAAGCAGCGCTTTAAGGATCAATTCATCACGAAAATCCCCTTGGAGAAAATCGACACCGACGATAGGATCCATCGGTAAAATATCGCAGGCAATGATACGGCCTTTTCCGCCGATCTGCGTTACCACGTATTGAGACCAGCCACCAGGCGCCGCTCCCAAATCGACAACGGTCATACCCGGTTTAAACAGGTTGTCACTCTGCTGTATTTCATCAAGTTTAAACCAAGCCCGCGAGCGGAGCCCTTTTTTCTGCGCCTGCTGCACATATTTATCGCTAAAATGTTCTTGTAACCAGCGACTGGAACTCGCAGAACGCTTTTTATTCGCCATCTATTTTCCAACTATTATTGTAAGACGCTCCCGGTAAGACGAAACTTCTCATTTGGCCCCAATCAGCACAGCCAGATTGGTTATAATCATGAGATGGCGCTAGAATGGCCCGTTTTCAATCCCAACCGAAGCAAAAAAGACAATGAACCTAAGTAATAAACAAAAACAACACCTGAAAGGCTTGGCACATCCGTTAAAACCGGTTGTCATGCTGGGCAATAACGGCCTCACCGAAGGTGTTCTGGCTGAGATCGAACAGGCATTGGAGCATCACGAACTGATCAAGGTAAAAGTCGCGACAGAAGATCGTGAGACTAAAGCTTTGATTATTGAAGCTATTGTTCGAGAAACCGGAGCCAGCGACGTTCAGGTAATCGGCCACACGTTGGTACTTTATCGTCCCTCGAAAGAACGTAAAATTGTGTTGCCAAGATAACATTTTTATTTCAGCAAACTCTGTTTTAACGAAAAGGTGCCATGCCTGCCCGTTAGTGAAAAGGCCGTAAGTGGCCTTTTTCTTTTCTTTACAAACTTTGCCGTTTTAATCGCCAGCACAGCTAAAATCACAAATATTCAACTTTGATGATCTCATATTCGACATCGCCACCCGGTGTGCAGATGACCACAACGTCCTCTTCTTCTTTGCCAATCAGACCACGGGCAATCGGTGAGTTAACTGAAATCAGATTTTGTTTAAAATCCGCTTCATCATCTCCCACGATGCGATACGTCTGCTCTTCTTCGTTATCCAGATTCATGATTGTCACCGTCGAACCAAAAATCACACGACCGTTCGCGGACATTTTTGTCACATCGATAACCTGGGCATTAGAGAGTTTGGCTTCGATGTCCTGAATTCGACCTTCACAAAATCCCTGCTGTTCACGCGCAGCATGATACTCCGCATTTTCTTTCAGATCGCCGTGCTCACGGGCTTCAGCAATCGCGGCAATAATCTCGGGCCGACGAACTGACTTTAAGTAATCGAGCTCTTCGCGTAATTTTTCAGCACCACGCAGCGTCATCGGAAATTGTTTCATATTGTCTATACCTCTAAAAAAATCCGTACGACTCAAAAAGTAGTAGTCATCCTGACAAGTTAAAAATCAAATACGACGTCGTACCCACGCACGCCAGCTTTTTCTGAACATTAAACAAAACAAAAGAAACCAGTCCCGGAACAAAATTTCCAGGCCAGTATTGTTTTGCATTTTGATACGCATTTTAACTCAGAGTTCCATAGGGGTCATCGTTTACTTTAGACCGTATTGCGCCGTAGTATGACCACACGTTACCCTGTTGTTAGCTGAGATTATGCGTTTTTCATCGATTGTTATCGGACTTGCCTGCGCTTTTGTTCTGCATGCCAATGCAGAAACCATCGAAGATCACATCCAATATTTACCTGATGGCGCTAATTTAGCGCTGGTCGTTCAGAAAATCGGGGCAACCACACCGACAATGGCTTTTAACAGCCAGCAAATGGCATTACCTGCCAGTACACAAAAAGTGATAACCGCATTGGCGGCACTACTCCAGTTAGGTCCAGACTACCGTTTTGTTACCACAATGGAAAGCCATGCACCCGTCAGCAACGGTCTATTACGCGGAAACCTGATCGTTCGCTTCCGTGGCGATCCCACCCTGAAGCGGCAGCAAATACGCAATATGGTTCAGGACTTGAAAAAACGCGGCATACAGGAAATTTCAGGGGATGTTTTGATCGACACGTCTGCGTTCACCAGTCATGACAAAGCCCCAGGATGGCCGTGGAACGACATGACACAGTGTTTCAGCGCCCCGCCTGGTGCGGCAATTGTCGATCGTAATTGTTTCTCCGTTTCTCTCTATAGCGCCCCCACAATCGGCGATAACGCGTTTATCCGCGTTGCTTCTTATTATCCGGTACAAATGTTCAGTGAAGTACGCACACTGGCAAAAGGCTCCCCCGACGCACAATACTGTGAGCTGGATGTCGTGCCGGGAGAACTGAACCGTTTTACGCTCACAGGTTGCCTGGCTCAACGACCTGAGCCTCTTCCGCTCGCCTTTGCCGTTCAGGATGGCGCCAGCTACGCTGGGGCCATCGTAAAAGACGAGCTTCAACAGGCTGATATCATAATCAAAGGCAGTTTGCGCCGTCAGACTCAGCCAAACGCCGCCGGTACTGTCTTATCGCAGACACAATCCGCACCGCTGCACGATCTACTGACTATTATGCTGAAGAAATCGGATAATATGATTGCCGATACAGTGTTTCGTACTATCGGGCATGAGTACTTCAATGTACCAGGAACCTGGCGTGCAGGTGCTGACGCAGTACGCCGAATATTGAGTCAGAAAGCCGGGGTCGATCTGGGGAACAGCATCATTGTCGATGGTTCAGGCTTATCACGCCACAACTTAATCACCCCAGCAACCATGATGCAGGTATTACAATATATCGCGCAGCACGATCAGGAACTGAATTACATTGCGATGCTCCCACTCGCAGGCTACGACGGAACGTTGCGGTATCGGGGGGGATTGCACGAGGCAGGTGTGAACGGTAAGGTTTCAGCAAAAACTGGCGCATTGCAGGGCGTTTATAATCTCGCTGGTTTCATTACTACGGCGAGTGGTCAGCGGATGGCGTTCGTTCAATTCCTTTCCGGTTATGCCGTTCCGCCGGAAGATCTGCGTTCTCGCCGGGTTCCACTGGTGCGATTTGAAAGCCGTTTATACAAAGACATTTATCAAAAAAATTAGGCCGAAACAAATAAGTACAGCGCATTACCGCGCTGTACTTATAAAGGGTTCATTGCCTGATAGGAATTTTTCATTAGGCTGGATTGGAGCCCATATCACCATCAGCGCTGATAAATGATCTCGACACCTTCTTCGTCCTCATCGTCCCAATCATCATCCCATTCTTCTTCTGCTTCACTTTCAGCGGCCGCTAGTTGTTCACGGTGATAATCATCCCACATGAATTCAACTTTTTCCGGCGCGCTTGTTTCAATAGCCATCGCTTTAGGCTGCACCTTCAGGAAATTCATCACATCCCAGCACAGCGCATTGACACCCTCACGGTTGGCCGCAGAAACCAAGTAATACTTCTCTTCCCAGCCCAACGCTGCTGCGATCGCTTTCGCACGTTTTTCCGCTTCTACTTTATCGATCAAATCAATTTTATTAAAAACCAGCCAGCGAGGTTTTTCAGACAAGCCCGCGCTATATTGCTGCAACTCATTGATGATCACTTTGGCGTTCTCTACCGGATCGGATTCATCAATTGGTGCCAAATCAACAAGATGTAACAGAACCCGGCAACGTTCCAAATGCTTAAGGAAACGAATACCCAGACCGGCGCCTTCAGAAGCGCCTTCAATCAGGCCAGGGATATCGGCAACCACAAAGCTTTGTTCGCTGTCCATTCGGACAACCCCAAGACTGGGAACCAGCGTGGTAAAGGGATAATCGGCCACTTTAGGCTTGGCTGCTGAAACAGCGCGGATGAATGTCGATTTACCCGCATTCGGTAACCCCAACATCCCCACGTCAGCCAGCAACAGGAGTTCAAGCATCAGTTCCCGCTCTTCACCCTGTGTACCGTTCGTTTTCTGACGCGGCGCGCGATTGACGGAGGATTTAAACCGGGAGTTTCCCAATCCATGCCAGCCGCCTTTGGCAACCATAAGACTCTGCTGATGGCGAGTCATATCGCCCAGCACCTCGCCGGTTACCTTGTCCAACACACGAGTGCCGACAGGCACTTTAATCGTGATATCTTTACCGCGCTTACCGGTACAATCCCGGCTTTGACCATTCTGTCCGCGCTCGGCACGAAATGATTTTTCGAAACGATAATCAATCAGTGTGTTCAGGTTTTCATCAGCCAGCAGATATACGTCTCCGCCATCGCCGCCGTCACCACCGTCTGGACCACCGTTGGGAATATATTTTTCTCGACGGAAACTGACACAACCATTACCGCCATCACCTGCTACCACCAGAATGGTCGCTTCATCTACAAACTTCATTGACTCTCTCCGCAAAAAACCAATAGAAAATATCTACTTGTTTTCAGCTTATTATTGGTTCTCTTTGGCGTAATTTTTTGATTTAAAAGCCTATGACTCTTTACCATCTGCCATAAGAAAACTGACGCACCAGAACCTGTTCCGGCAAGGGGGCGAATTGTACCCGCTTATCTCAATATTTTCATCTGTATTAAAAATAAACAGTCCACAAGGAATGTCAAAACGTCATTTGACACAAATTTTCCTTCGCTTACTTTGATACAATGATCGGCGAACTCTTTTTCCGTCCAGGGAAGAAACGATGTCCAATCGCCGAAAACATCGCACCCGATACGACAATTAAGGCGCCCAAATATCCGATCCAGTTAAGCACCGGAGCGGTGAAAAAATCCGGCCAGACCAACGCTAACAGATCGGAAAACAACAGCGTAAACAGTGGAGTAAGCGTGATCACCGCGCTGACCTGAGCAGCCTGCCAACGTGACATGGCTTCGGCCAGCGCACCGTAACCGATTAGGGTGTTCACCCCACAAAACAACAGACAGGTTAGCTGCCAGCCACTGAGTTGCAAAATAGTTTTAGGATTAGCAAAAGGTGTAATGAACAAAACGCAGAGCACATAAAGCAGGAACAGAATTTGCTGTGATGTTAGGCGTCGTAAAAGTACCTTCTGAGCCACGCCATAAGAAACCCATACGACCGAGGCACACACCCCCAGCAGAACCCCCAACGTGTAATCTGTCAGGCGGGTGAAAATCTCAATCAGGCTAGTGTTAAAAAACAAAATCAGACCACAAATCAAGGTTACTGCTCCGATGATTTGAGTAGGCCGCATCTTTTCCCTCAGGATTAAGACGCTGGCAAACATCATACCGACAGGAGAAAGTTGACCAATAACCTGAGACGCAGTCGGACTGAGATATTGCAGTGATGAGCTGAAAAAAACAAAGTTTCCCAGCAGCCCACCGGTTGCAATCAACAATACAACCCACCACCGATGACGCCGGAAAATTCGCATCGGAGGAAGCTTATTACGTGAAAAAAGCACTAATCCAAGTCCTATTGATGCAATAAAAAACCTATACCAAACAATGGTGTAAGGTTCCATAACCACCAGAACCTGTTTCATGGCTATTGGCAAGGCGCCCCAGCATATTGCTGCCGTTAGCGCCAGACACAGACCAATACCAGTCTGTTGTTTAGTGTCCATGCTTTTCTCTGGTTAATTGCTCAGAATCAGAAATGTAAAAAGCCCCGCAATGAATTGCAGGGCTTGAATCTGTATGACCTAACGCTAAATATTATTCAGCAACAATACTGATGTATTTACGGTTTTTCGGGCCTTTCACTTCAAACTGAACTTTACCGTCAGCCAAAGCGAACAGAGTATGGTCCTTCCCGCAGCCTACATTGCTGCCAGCGTGGAATTTAGTTCCGCGTTGACGAACGATGATGCTACCAGCCAAAACCGCTTCGCCGCCGAAACGTTTTACGCCAAGTCGTTTACTTTCTGAGTCACGGCCGTTACGCGTTGAACCGCCCGCTTTCTTGTGTGCCATTAATCCGCTCTCCTAAATCTTAAGCGCTGATGCCAGTGATTTTCACGTCAGTGAACCACTGACGATGGCCCGCTTGCTTACGGTAGTGTTTACGGCGACGGAACTTAACAATCTTAATTTTCTCGCCACGACCGTGAGCAACAACTTCGGCTTTAATCTTACCGCCGTCGACGAAAGGAACGCCGATTTTGATTTCTTCACCATTGGCAACCATCAGAACCTGGTCAAACTCAATAGCTTCACCAGTTGCGATGTCCAGCTTTTCCAAGCGAACGGTTTGACCTTCGCTTACTCGGTGTTGTTTACCACCACTTTGGAAAACCGCGTACATAAAAAACTCCGCTTTCCGCGCACTCAACGTATGATTATCCAGAGTGCGCTATAAATATTCACAATAGGGCGCGAATTCTACGCAAAAAACCTGACGATGACAAGAGCATAATCGAAGGATGTGAAGAAAAAGAATACAACCTATTAACTGCCGTTTATCTCTCTCATTTTTCAAGTACAATCGACTCATTAAGTTCCATCAAATGCCGATATGACGCAGTAATCTTACGGTAATGCGAAGAAAACAGCTGGCACACACAATGAATCTAGAACAAATTACAACGTTGACCGCGCAGGACATGAAAGCTGTTAATGAAGTCATTCTTGAACAACTGACCTCCGATGTCGTTCTTATTAATCAGCTCGGTCATTATATCATCAGCGGTGGGGGTAAACGTATTCGTCCCATGATCGCCGTGCTTGCCGCAAGAGCGCTTGCCTACGAAGGCAACAAACATATTACCGTCGCAGCACTGATAGAATTCATTCATACCGCCACGTTGTTGCACGATGACGTAGTGGATGAATCTGACATGCGCCGTGGCAAAGCAACCGCAAACGCGGCGTTTGGCAATGCCGCCAGCGTGTTGGTCGGCGATTTTATCTATACTCGCGCCTTTCAGATGATGACTAGCCTGGAATCATTGCGCGTGCTGGCGCTGATGTCGGAAGCGGTAAATGTGATTGCGGAAGGCGAAGTGTTGCAATTAATGAACTGTAACGATCCCGATATTACCGAAGAAAACTATATGCGGGTTATTTACAGCAAAACTGCTCGATTGTTTGAGGCCGCCGCTCAGTCATCCGCTATCCTTGCCGGGGCCACCGCAGAGCAGGAAACCGCGTTGCAGGTTTATGGCCGTTATCTGGGAACCGCGTTTCAGCTTATTGACGATCTGCTGGATTACAACGCTAACGGCCAAACCTTGGGCAAAAATACTGGCGACGATCTTAACGAAGGTAAGCCAACGCTACCGTTGCTGCATGCCATGCGCTATGGAAATGCCGAGCAAAGCGCCATGATTCGTCAGGCCATAGAAGAAGGCAACGGGCGTCATCTGCTCGACCCAGTACTTACCGCCATGCACCAGTGTGGTTCGCTCGACTACACCCGTCAGCGTGCGGAGGAAGAGGCAGATAAAGCTATTGACGCATTGCGCCAACTTCCAGAAACCCCATTCCGAACCGCACTTGAAGGTCTTGCTCATTTAGCTGTGCAACGCAATTTCTGACCGCACACCCCGCGGCACCTTCACCCTATCGGTTACGCTGTCTGGTCATCCATCACATTATCCAGACGAGACAGCATGACTCGCGTCCCTTCCCGCAAAATAAAATTAATTAGTCGCGATTGTTCACTTTCTGACAACTGACCGAAAATATGTATCCAAGACGCCAGTAGCGCGGGCTCTTTTGCTACCCGATATTCCGGTGGCATCCTCTCCTTCATAATAAGAGAGCTTTTCACCTCATCCGGTAAACTGCGTATGGAATACTCAACACCGCGTCCTTGAACACCTTTGCGCCGCCGTTTCTCCCAACCATCATCACGAGCCCGTTTATTTAGCCCCTGAGGCGATTTGGGCAATCCACCAATACCAACCAATTCACTCGTTGAAAACCACTCTTTGTCCATAATCATCACTCCCTTGCCTGTCCTATGCGGGCAGCATTAGAATCCGCCCCAAAAAGTTTCCATATAATAGACTATAACTCCCAAAACATCTAACGTTAACGCGTTATTAGTAACACCAAAGCAAGCGGAATTCACCCCTATCGGCCAAAATCAAACAAAGTGCATGAGGTGATGGTGCAGTGAGTCACACAGAGTAAAACAAAGAAAAGCGCTTCACCGTCATTTTTATGACACTTGGTCATCAATGTGCAAAATCCAGGCAAGTGACTACTCTGCTATTTCGTTCGAATCGGGATCTTTATTTGACGATGAGATGCCCAGTTGGTTCAAAGTGGCAGAGACACCAACACGCAGAATATAGGAAATGAGAGAATTTCTTTCTTTTTCAGTCAGCTGTGAATAAATCTGCATCCAGATCGTCAGCGTCGCAGGCTGCCTTATGGAATATGACGGAGAGTCACTTTCCTGTAATAAGGATTTTCTGACGGAATCAGGCAGGCTGTGAATAGAATATTCTACGCCCCGCCCCTGAACCCCTTTACGGCGGCGTTTTTCCCATCCATCCTCACGCGCGCGTTTGTTCAATCCTTGTCTTGATTTCGGAAGGCCGCCAACGCCAACCAGCTCGCTGGTCGCAAACCACTCTTTTTTCATAGCCTTTCATCCTAATAGTGCTACTCCTAACAAAATCAACTTATTTGGAAATTAATTGGGAGTATTTTAGAAAAATAATGCTATATTATTTCCAAATAATAATGTCATGTTAGTTTGGCATATAACTAACACGCGTTATTTATACCACTAATACACAGTCGTCTTATAGCAAATAAGGGAAGGATTATGAGTTTAAGGAAACAAGACTGGCACCACGCTGATATCATTGCTGCTTTGCGCAAGAAAGGCACGACGCTGGCGGCGGTATCACGTGCTGCCGGGTTGAGTTCATCAACACTCGCTAATGCGCTATCACGGCCCTGGCCTAAGGGTGAATGGCTCATTGCCGATGCATTGGGAATTCATCCATCAGAAATTTGGCCTAGTCGATATTACGATCCCGAAACCAATCAGCTTATTGATAGAAAAAAATTAATCCGCCCCAATTAAATAAAAAAACCGGAGATACAAATCTCCGGCCTCACGCTTACATGGATATTAAATCCAGGGTGTGTGTCATCAGCTATTGATGAATGACTCGCCCAATGCAATATCCTGATTCAACGTATCCAGCATATTCTTCAGTGCTTGCTGTTCAAAAGCACTCAGCGTACCAATAGACTTACGCTCAACAATGCCATCTTTACCTAGCAGGACGGGCTGTGCAAAGAAGCGCGCATACTCGCCGTCGCTTTCAACGTATGCACATTCCACCACCCCACTTTCACCTTGCAATGCACGAACCAGAGACAGACCGAAACATGCAGCCGCCTGCCCCATGGACAATGTGGCCGATCCGCCACCGGCTTTTGCTTCTACGACCTCCGTACCCGCGTTCTGGATACGAGTTGTCAGACCGGCGACTTCCTGTTCACTGAAGCTCACACCAGGAATTTGCGACAGCAAAGGCAGAATCGTTACGCCAGAGTGCCCGCCGATAACAGGAACATCGATATCCTGCGGCTGTTTGCCTTTCAGTTCAGCCACAAAGGTATTGGAACGAATGATATCCAGCGTGGTTACGCCAAACAGTTTGTTCTGGTCGTACACGCCCGCCCTCTTCAACACTTCGGCGGCGATAGCGACAGTCGTATTCACAGGGTTGGTGATAATACCAATGCAAGCTTTAGGACATGTACTGGCAATTTGTTCAACCAGATTACGTACAATCCCGGCATTCACATTGAACAGATCTGAACGATCCATGCCCGGCTTACGGGCTACCCCCGCAGAGATAAGCACGATATCCGCGCCTGCCAGCGCTGGTTTGGCGTTTTCACCACTATATCCTTTGACTTTCACCGCAGTGGGAATATGGCTAAGATCAACAGCGACGCCCGGCGTCACCGGCGCAATATCATAAAGAGATAATTCTGAACCTGAAGGAAGCTGGGTTTTGAGGAGGAGTGCGAGGGCTTGACCAATACCACCTGCTGCACCGAGAACTGCAACTTTCATCCTAAACTCCTTATTATCGTAAAATACAAAAGTGCTGTGAATTTATTTAGTTATAAACACAATGCGAGGAAAAGAGAGTTACACCAGCTACCCACTTCTCAGCATGAGTCGTAAGAAACGAAAAAATGCACTATGTTACTAATAATAAATCAAAAGCGGCAACGTATTTTAAAGGTAAGTAAAGTTAATGGACTTTTGGATTAATAACTCACTGCACATTTACTACTGATTAACTGGACATCTACATTACAACCGTTGACGATATTTAAACACCATCATTTTGATAACATTTTATTTACTTTTATGTGATGAGCGACACATTTCTCAGACCGTCTGCGCAATGTATTTTAATTATCTCATGAAATGATGTCGACTGAGGTCAATCAATGAAGTTATAGGCATTTTTATTGCATAAAAATTCACTTATCTGCATAATGGCAACACCAACAATTATCCTAATCCGGTGCAGAATGCGCAATTCGACAAAACAAGAAGATTTAGTTAAAGCGTTCAAAGCGCTGCTGAAAGAAGAAAAATTTAGTTCTCAAAGTGAAATTGTGCAGGCTTTACAAGATGATGGATTTGAAAATATTAATCAATCCAAAGTCTCACGCATGCTGACTAAATTTGGCGCGGTTCGTACCCGTAACGCCAAAATGGAAATGGTGTACTGTCTGCCAGCGGAATTGGGCGTGCCAACCACGACCAGTCCGTTGAAAAACCTGGTACTGGATGTTGATTACAATGACGCCGTTGTGGTGATCCATACCAGCCCGGGCGCAGCTCAACTGATTGCCCGCCTGCTCGATTCCCTGGGGAAGTCAGAAGGCATTCTGGGCACGATTGCCGGTGATGACACCATATTCACAACACCAGCCAGGGGCTTCAGCGTTAAGCAACTCTACGAAGCGATTCTGGTTTTGTTCGAGCAAGAATTATAACGTGCTTAATCACAGGAAACCGCCGCAGCCCTCCACAATTTTTTTCTAAATCAACGCTGTTACATCATCAGCAACACAGGTTGCTGGTGATAATCGTCTACACGGCAGGCAGTTCAGCCAATGACCAGCGAGGGCGTACAGAAACACTGAGATCGCGGCTTTGTCCATGCTGCAAACGCACAACACCGGCATACGCAATCATCGCGCCGTTATCGGTACAAAATTCAGGCCGTGCATAAAATACCGCACCGCCGCGCTTCGCCATCATTTCCCCCAAACGCTGACGCAGCGTACGGTTGGCACTCACTCCACCGGCTATAACCAGACGTTTGAAGCCGGTTTCATCCAGCGCCCGACGACACTTGATTGACAGCGTGTCCACAACCGCATCTTCAAATGCGCGTGCAATATCCGCACGCGTCTGCTCATTATCAACGTTATTTCGGACGGTATTAGCGGCAAACGTCTTGAGGCCGGAGAAACTGAAATCCAGGCCAGGTCGATCGGTCATTGGCCGCGGGAACGTAAAACGCGAGGCATCGCCAGCCTGCGCCATTTTCGACAACATCGGCCCGCCGGGATAATCCAGCCCCAGCAACTTTGCCGTTTTATCGAATGCCTCCCCCGCCGCATCGTCGATCGACTCGCCGAGCAGTCGATACGCACCAATCCCTGTCACACTAATTAATTGTGTATGACCACCAGAAACTAATAGTGCCACGAACGGAAATTCAGGCGGGTTATCTTCCAGCATCGGCGCTAACAGGTGTCCTTCCATATGATGAACCGGAACCGCAGGCACATTCCAGGCAAACGCCAACGCCCGTCCCACGGTTGCGCCAACCAGCAATGCGCCAACCAACCCAGGGCCTGCGGTATACGCCACACCATCAACATCGCTGGCCTTTAACCCAGCCTCAAGCAACGCCGCCTGGATCAACGGCACGGTTTTGCGCACATGATCGCGTGACGCCAGTTCAGGCACTACGCCACCATAGTCGGCATGCAGTTTTACCTGGCTATAGAGTTGATTGGCGAGTAAACCGGACTGAGTATCATAAATGGCGACCCCGGTTTCATCACAAGATGTTTCGATGCCCAATACACGCATTGCTATTCCCAACTTTTATTACGTAAAAACTCTCGTTTGATGCGGCTTGCTTCATGCCGCAGATAGTCTACCATAAGCGCCCTGGTTTCTACGCTGACGAAGCGCCGGGTATTTTATAGTCGCCACGGCGCTTTACAAAGGCATCCCATTTGCAGTAGAATTCCGCACCATTTTGAAAAGGCTGGCACAAGGCCAGCGGCAAACCGAATTTATTGAGGTGAGAGGCACATGCCGGTAATTAAAGTACGTGAAAACGAGCCGTTCGACGTAGCTCTGCGTCGCTTCAAGCGTTCCTGTGAAAAGGCGGGTGTTTTGGCAGAAGTTCGTCGTCGTGAGTTTTATGAAAAACCGACTACTGAACGCAAACGCGCTAAAGCTTCCGCTGTAAAACGTCATGCGAAGAAACTGGCTCGAGAAAACGCACGCCGCACTCGTCTGTATTAATTTTCAGGAGGTTTTCCTCCATCGCGTGATTAATCCGCAGACTTAGCAGTTGCATACGAAGGCCGTGCTTCCGAAAGGAATGCGCGGCTTGTTGTCGTTTATAAACTGTATTTTATAAGTTAAAAAACAGGGGCTTATGGCTGGACGAATCCCACGCGTATTTATTAATGACCTGCTGGCTCGCACCGACATCGTCGATCTCATCGACGCACGCGTCAAACTGAAAAAGCAGGGCAAAAATCACCATGCGTGCTGCCCGTTTCACCACGAAAAAACCCCTTCATTCACCGTCAACGGTGAGAAACAGTTCTACCACTGCTTTGGCTGTGGCGCACATGGTAACGCAGTCGATTTTTTAATGAATTACGATCGCCTCGAATTCGTTGAAAGCATTGAAGAATTGGCCACCATGCATGGTCTTGAAGTGCCGTATGAAAGCGGTACAGGGCCAACCCAGATTGAACGTCACCAGCGACAAAGTTTATATGCTCTGATGGAACAGATAGGTGCGTTCTATCAACAAACATTAAATCAATCCGTTGGCGCCCCTGCGTTGCAGTATTTACAGCAGAGGGGATTAAGCGCCGAAGTGATTCGCCATTTTGCGATTGGGTTCGCGCCAGCAGGTTGGGATAACGCGTTAAAACGTTTCGGCCGCAATAGCGACGATCGCAGTACATTGAACGATGCGGGCATGTTGGTGACTAACGATCAGGGCCGCACCTACGACCGTTTTCGCGAACGTGTCATGTTTCCTATTCGCGATAAACGCGGGCGGATTATTGCATTCGGAGGCCGGGTATTGGGCGACGGTACGCCAAAATATCTTAACTCGCCCGAAACAGAGATTTTTCATAAAGGCCGTCAGCTCTATGGTCTGTATGAAGCGCAGCAAAACCACCCCGAGCTCAAACGATTACTCGTGGTTGAAGGATATATGGATGTGGTTGCCCTTGCACAGTTTGGTATTGATTATGCGGTCGCCTCTCTGGGGACATCCACCACGGCCGATCACATTCAGTTACTATTTCGTGCCACAGACCAGGTCGTCTGCTGTTATGACGGCGATCGTGCGGGACGTGAGGCAGCCTGGCGTGCGTTGGAAACCGCGCTACCCTATTTGAATGATGGCCGTCAGCTACGCTTTATGTTCCTGCCGGACGGTGAAGATCCCGACACGCTGGTTCGTAAAGAAGGCAAGGACGCTTTTGAACAACGGATGGAGCAGGCATTACCGCTGTCGCAGTTTCTTTTTGAGACGTTGCAGCAGCAGGTGGACATGAGCTCGCCTGACGGACGAACCAAACTCAGCACTCTGGTACTGCCCTTGATTGGTCAGGTTCCCGGGGAGACGTTGCGTTTGTATTTACGTCAGCAGCTTGGCAATAAACTTGGGATTCTGGATGACAGCCAGTTGGACAGGCTGTTACCAAAAGTGGCAGAACAGGCTCCGTCCTATCAGCCACCTCAGCTAAAAGTCACAACTATGCGTATACTTATAGGGCTTTTAGTGCAGAACCCCAGGCTTGCGGCGGAAGTGCCGGAACTGGCTCTGGAAGGTATTGAAGAAAGCAAGATAGCAGGTTTGTCTCTGTTTCAGGATTTGGTGAAAACCTGTAACGCCAGTCCCGGTATGAGCATGGGGCTGTTACTTGAGAAATACAGAGACAGTAAATACCGCAAGCAGCTTGAAACCATGGCTTCCTGGAACCATATGATCGAAGAGGATGAACTGGACGACAAATTCAGAATAAGTCTGGCGGAACTCTACGATCAACTGCTAAAACAGCGTCAGGAAACATTGATTGCCCGTGAGAGAACGCACGGGCTTAACGCCAAAGAAAAAAAAGAACTTTGGTCGTTGCAACTGGCTTTGACCAGAAAAAACTGATTACCGAGGCTTAATTGCCGATAAATAGCAGAGTTGAGCTCTGCAAAGAGCCGCTACAAGGGCCGCGGCGATAAGAAAAATACCCTAATGCTATTGTTGGCGAACTACGCCGACCGACACCAACCCAAATACTCTGAAGTGTGGATACCGTCTTATGGAGCAAAACCCGCAGTCACAGCTAAAGCTGCTTGTCACCCGTGGTAAGGAGCAAGGCTACCTGACCTATGCTGAGGTCAATGACCATCTGCCGGAAGATATCATCGACTCCGACCAGATCGAAGACATCATCCAGATGATTAATGACATGGGCATCCAGGTGATGGAAGAAGCACCGGATGCGGATGATCTGTTGCTGGCAGAAAACACCAATGACGCAGATGAAGATGCGGCAGAGGCTGCTGCTCAAGTGTTATCCAGCGTTGAATCGGAAATCGGCCGCACCACCGATCCGGTGCGCATGTACATGCGTGAAATGGGTACGGTTGAACTGTTGACGCGTGAAGGCGAGATCGATATTGCCAAGCGCATCGAAGATGGTATCAATCAGGTTCAGTGTTCCGTTGCTGAGTATCCAGAAGCGATTACCTACCTGCTGGAACAATATGATCGTGTCGAAGCGGGTGAAAGCCGCCTGTCAGACCTGATTACCGGATTTGTCGATCCGAATGCGGAAGAAGATATCGCGCCTACTGCGACTCATGTCGGCTCTGAGCTTTCGAGCGAAGAAATGGACAATGACGATGATGAGGAAGATGACGATACCGAAGACGATAACAGCATCGATCCTGAGCTGGCCCGTGAGAAATTTACGGAATTGCGTCAGCAATATGAAACGACCCGTCAGATCATCAAAGCCTATGGCCGTAATCATGCAAAAGCGGCACAAGAGATTCTGAATCTTTCGGAAGTTTTCAAGCAGTTCCGTTTAGTTCCTAAACAGTTTGATTTCCTGGTTAACAGCATGCGTTCCATGATGGATCGCGTACGAACTCAGGAACGTCTGATCATGAAGCTGTGCGTTGAACAATGCAAAATGCCGAAGAAAAACTTCGTCACATTGTTCTCCGGCAATGAAACCGATGAAAGTTGGTTCGCCGCCGCGATTGCCATGGCAAAACCCTGGTCAGAGAAACTGCATGATGTAGAAGACGACATCAAGCGCAACTTGCAAAAACTGCGTCAGATCGAAGAAGAAACCGGCTTGACCATTGAGCAGGTCAAGGACATCAACCGTCGTATGTCGATTGGTGAAGCAAAAGCCCGCCGCGCGAAAAAAGAGATGGTTGAAGCAAACTTGCGTCTGGTCATTTCTATCGCCAAGAAATACACCAACCGCGGCTTGCAGTTCCTTGATTTAATTCAGGAGGGTAACATCGGTCTGATGAAAGCGGTAGACAAGTTTGAATACCGTCGTGGTTATAAATTCTCGACGTATGCGACCTGGTGGATTCGTCAGGCGATTACGCGTTCTATCGCCGATCAAGCTCGTACCATCCGTATTCCGGTGCACATGATTGAGACTATCAACAAGCTCAACCGTATTTCACGCCAGATGCTTCAGGAAATGGGCCGTGAACCGACGCCGGAAGAACTGGCTGAACGCATGCTGATGCCGGAAGACAAGATCCGTAAAGTGCTGAAGATCGCTAAAGAACCGATTTCGATGGAAACGCCGATTGGTGATGATGAAGATTCACATTTAGGCGACTTTATCGAAGATACGACGCTGGAGTTACCGCTGGATTCCGCCACTTCGGAAAGCCTGCGTTCTGCAACACACGACGTACTGGCGGGGCTGACCGCGCGTGAAGCGAAAGTACTGCGCATGCGTTTCGGTATCGATATGAATACCGATCACACGCTGGAAGAAGTGGGTAAACAGTTTGACGTAACACGTGAGCGTATTCGTCAGATCGAAGCCAAAGCGTTGCGTAAACTGCGTCACCCAAGCCGTTCCGAAGTACTGCGCAGCTTCCTGGATGATTAATTAATTCGCCGCCAGTGACGCTGTTATATGACCCCGGCCTCTGCCGGGGTTATTTTTTTACTTTCCGCATTCCTTCGGGCTGACGCAAGTGGTACCTGTCTGCTTTAAATGCAGTGCCTGATAAAGCGCCTGATAAGACGATACCAGCGATTCCAGCGTTGCGCGGTTCAACCCGCTGGGATTGGGAAGTACCCAAACCTGAGTTTCGCCTATCGTCAACGTCTGGCGTCCCCACGCTACCTTTTTAGTGGCAAATGCCAGACTAAATGCCTGCTTACCCAAAACGGCCAACGCCCGTGGCTGGTAGCGAGTCATTTTTTCAATAACGGCCTCACCGCCCTGCAACAGCTCATCTTTCGCCAACTCCGTTGCTTCTATAGTCGGGCGCTCAACCAGCATCGTGATACCACATCCGGTATCCAACAAATGCATTTCTTCCTCGGGCATCAGTAAACGCTCGGTGAATCCGGCCTGATGGATAACTTTCCAAAAACGGTTGTTGGGGTTAGCGAAATGATAATCATGATGGGCCGTCGATAAGCCTGGGTTAATACCACAGAAAACCACCTGAAGATTGGGTGCCAAAATATCCGTAATCATACTTACCCTTGATGCCGTGTTTACCGCTGTTATCGCAAAATCTAACAATAATAACAACAAGCTATCCTGAGTAGAAAACAGCCATACAGTTGAACAACTATAGACCTTGCCCTGAACATTACCGTATAATCGTCGCCCAGCCGGCCCCTTAGCTCAGTGGTTAGAGCAGTCGACTCATAATCGATTGGTCGTTGGTTCAAACCCAACAGGGGCCACCAAAATTTCACTTTAAAATCATATGATTAAGCCACTTTTAAACAGGTGGCTTTTTAGTATCTAAATGCCAGTGGCAGCAAAGCCAAAATTTACTAAAACAATCATAGGCCAAATTCTTGCTAAAAAACACAAGGACACAACTGTACTATGGAAATTGCAGAGACATGCTTTTGCTCGCAGGTTTAAGTCTTCCGAAATTGCTCGGCTCGGCGTTCTAACTCGGCGAGAAATGATGTTCTTGCCAGTTCATGTGCATTGGGCTTCATTATTCTTATCACTTGAAAACTATCTGGATTGAGCCAATGGCGAGCATAGGCAAGATAGCTGTTCGACTTTCGCGCGGCTTGCGGAACACCTCTCTTCCACTGTGGCTCATCGGGTAGTCTGATATGCATCTTAAAAACATAAGAATCACATAGTTTGGGTTATCTTCCTGTGCCCTTCGCTTCCAAGAATTGACGGTAAAGCTTTGCTATTCATCCACTCTTGCAAGGCAGAAGCATATTGCTTCGCAATCGTTGGATGCTCCACTTTCAAGTGAACTGAAACAGTCGCCATTACGAAACCCGATCAAATTCCGGGATGTCTAGTCCTAATGATTTGTGCTCTGCTCGGATCATTGCCTTAACTTCATCAGCACTGGCTTTAATCATTTCAGAGCTAGTTTTCTTTGGTGAATGAGTTTGGTTAATGAATGACAAAAAGTCTTCGGCGGTGTATCGCAAGCTTGCAGCAGCACGTCCAAAGGAAACTACTTTCCGCGCAGATCATCTTCACTGATTTCATTTAACGCCAGCCTTACCGCATCAACAAACTTTGTTGCAATAGTAATGCGCTTTTGTAACTCGCGCTCCAGATGCTTCTGTACGAACGGGCTTTGTTTTTCCATGGCGATGGGTATCTGCTTTTATTCCCATTCCAAGCGGATATTTCTTAAGTGGAAGTTCAGACGGTCAGTGATTGCCTTAAGATAGGCCGTCGCATCACCGATCGGCAGGTATACAACCGATCCAGGTAATACTTGTAATAATGTAGTACTGGTATCAGCATGGGTTAATGCAATGTCGCTATACCCCAACGTACTGGCAGGAACTGGCGCCATGGCTATCGCCATAGCGTTAGCCATATAGGTGACTTTTTTTGGGGGGCCTGCTCATATTATGAATTTCATAGATTATGCAGCCATTCTAGCTTACAGAATAGTCAGCAGCAAACAGCTATCCGTTATCAGCCTCACTCCAACTGGCGCAACATTTTTTCAGTTTCATAATGTCTATGACGGTCATATAACATACTGTAATACATAGGTTTTTAACCATTCTTCAATACATGGTGTAAATTCAGCGATTAGATAAACCTACTCAACAAAATTTAAATAAACTGTTATTTTTCTGTTGGTTATGTTTTTCTTTCGATCCTCTTTAGATACCAAAAACTGAAAAATGTTTATGACTCGGAAACCGCAGGCGGGTACGGTGTAGCGCCGATTTTGTCATGTGGGTGATTGTGTCGTATAACCCTAAGATGCACTGGTGTTGACTAGTCTGCTATGGATATAAACGGGGAACAGGTCAGTTCGCGTGGATTTTTATAAATTAATACAGCGGGTAATTGAGGTAACTAACCGCATCGGCCAGCACCTCCAGTGACGACAAAACGCTAATCTTGCAATACCCGTGATCATTACCGGCCTCGCGTTGCGCGGGAGTCTGAGATAAAAAGCTGTTCACGGCATCATCAGCAGCTTACAGCCATATTTCTGGGTTATGTTGCATCACTATTTCCCCCTCACACTAAACCCGGCATAGCGCACGAACTCATTACATCCACGGCTGCAGCCATCATCGGGGTTAATTAGAACCGGGCTTCAACAGAAAGCGCAAGCAGCATCAAAATGTGGGTGTTTAGAGATTTGATAATCAAACATGGCAACCCCCTGTTATCTCTCTCAGAATCGCAATCAGACAGTAAGTACAATTTTGCAATCTGCCAGGATTTGAACAGTGAGTGCGGCCATGTTGATTTCTACTAAGCCTTTTTCATCACTTTTATATTTGATAGGCATACGGCCATCTTTAATCATTAGGAGGCGGGCAGTTGACTTATCCATTGTAGTACGGCGGAAATACTCAGCTAAAGGCAGGTAAGGTTCAGGAATGGTGATTGTAATGTTAGGTCTCATAATGCAATATCCTATATGTAGTGATATTTGGTGGTACTTGTTCGATTTGGGAATCTTTGCAGATACCGAGATTGCTTTTGGAATCACATGAATTTTACTAACGGCGGGCGTGGCGCTATTGAGCGTCTTGTAGAGGCATATGGCTTTAGTACCAGACAAGCCTTATGTGACACTTAGGAAGATCGAAAAGCATTTTAGCCACGCGCTACATGCGTGACATTTTTCCTTGTGACTGGGTGATACTGGGAGTCTTAGAAACCGAGGTATCCCTACAGTGGCTAACAACTGGTGAAGGCTCTATGTATGAAGATGGGAAAAATGACGTTGTTAACATTCCCCGCCAGAAGCTGATTAATGGAAAATTTTACGATTCAAACTATTATATGTTTGATAAGGCGTTCCTGCCCGATGACCTGCAAGACCCGATCGTTATCCTGGATGGGGATATCATCTACACT
This sequence comes from Brenneria rubrifaciens, assembly GCF_005484945.1. Classification (NCBI taxonomy): domain Bacteria; kingdom Pseudomonadati; phylum Pseudomonadota; class Gammaproteobacteria; order Enterobacterales; family Pectobacteriaceae; genus Brenneria; species Brenneria rubrifaciens. The sequence continues at coordinate 471,776 of NZ_CP034035.1, read as the reverse complement.
GCCGATCGTAAGGTTTGATGAAGTAACAGATGGTAAATAGCTGGTGAGATGGAAGGTGAAGTCAGCGTCCGCGATCTGCCCCGTACCCCCGTGGGAAAAGTGCGTGTTAGCGGGGTTGTTATGGCGTTTGATTGTGGGTTGGATGAAATTAAAATTCTCTCGAAAATTCAAGTTGAAATTAAAAATATCTAGTCTTACAAGGAATTACATTATGAAAAAAGAACCTGATCCTCAAGACATAATAAAAAGATTAAAACATTTACAATCCGTAAAAGAAAAAGGGTTAATTTCTCAGAATACAATAAATGATTGTACAAACATGTTAATCAAAAGTGAATATGATCAATTCGACTTAATGTTATCGCAAGCTGAAGTATTCGGCGCTAGGCAAGAAGCTATGGATAACTTATCTAAAAACAATAAAAATGAGATTATAAAACCTAATGAACTAACAAATTTAGTTCGAGATATTGAAAAGTTAAAAAGAGAATTAATTCATAAAGATAATACAATTAACAAACAGCAAGAGGAAAATAAAACATTAAAAGGTTCATTACAACAAACAAGAATTGATGAAAAAATCCCTAACTATGTAGAAGAAGTAAAACAAAAATTAAACGATGATGATGGTTTCTTTATAAAAATGTCAAATAGATGGTCTATATTTGGTGCCATCTCTTGTGCTGGTGCTATAATTGCCGCCTTCTTTACTTTCAATAATGGGTTAAATTTTTTATTAAACAATGAAAATATAAATAAAGTATCTTTGTTTTACCTATTTATTCGTGGCCTATTAGGTATTGGGCTATTATCATGGCTTTCTTACCTATGTTTTAGTAATGCCCGTAGGTATACACACGAATCAATTCGCAGAAAAGATCGCCAACATGCTTTGATGTTTGGCCAAATTTTCTTACAGATATATGGTTCTACGGCGTCTAAGGAAGATGCCATAAATGTATTTAAAGATTGGAATATGTCTGTCGACTCTGCATTTTCAGGAAATACAGCACAACCACCGAGTATTCAATCAATTATTACTCATTTTAAAGAGATGATTCCTTCTAAGTGTCATAAAGAAAATGAATGATAGAGGAAATTAGGGTAATTGATTATAGCGAGTTATCCCTGAACTTAATCACCTTTAACATAAATACAAAGCCTATGTTTATTTCTAATACTTACAAATGTTGACCACTGTTTTTATATACAGAAAAAATACAGTTTTCAGCTAACAGGGGCTACATGGCAATAAGTAAACAACCATCAGGAAAGTGGCTATTACAGTGTTTTCCCAATGACCGTGATGGTAAGCGCATACGCGAGCAATTTACCACCAAAGGTGAAGCGCTGGCCTATGAGCGCTACATCAAAGACGAATCAGAGAACAAACCTTGGCTGGGTGAAAACAAGATAAAAGAACCCCGGCCGATCTGGTTGATATCAAATTTCGTGCGCATGGCGTTACTCTCAAAATGGGGAAACCCGAAAAAGTGCCATGACCTACGCCTAAAAAAATGGGAAAACTATTAGCAACAGAATTCAATGGCCGGTTATTTTCTATCTACCGCGAGAAACCTTTAAGCGGAGAACTTGCCCGTTCTGAAACCGTAAGACAGGTTACACCTCGCACGATGAATCCGGAATTAGCATACTTCCGCACCATATTTAACGAACTTTTACGCCTAGATGAATGGAACGCCCCTCACCCTCTGGCAAAGATCCGTCTTTTCAAAACAGAAAAACGTGAAATGGCTTTTATCAGCCTAAATGAAATAGAAAAATGATCTTGCCCGGCAACAATGAACACAGCCCTAAGCGAGGTTTCTTTCCTTAAATTGCACCGGGCCCAGCCCGCCATTGGCACTATGTCGCCGATGCCGGTTGTAATCAATCTCAATATGTTCAAATATCGCCGATTTCATCTCCTCCCGCGTGTTGAATTGATCCTACCCACATAATGTGGACACGACCCTAAGCGAGGTTCTGATTTTCAAGTTGTTCCGGGTTTAGTCCGCCTCAAGCACTGTGGCGACACCAGCGATTGTAATCGCACTCGATATAATCAAACACTGCTGTTCGCATTATTTCCCGGTTGGCAAAGTGCTCAACGTGGAAACATTCTACTTTCAGCGTAGGAAAGAAGCCTCCTGCGCAGGCATTGTCTTTTCCCAAGCATAAAGACCGTGGGTGGTGGTATCAAGGCGTGCTGCCACACTGGAAACCGAATGGCCGCGATCAACAATCTGTTTGACCGATTCAATTTTGAACTCTTAAGGAGGGCGCTTACCGCTCTGGGCACTTCTTTTTAAGCTAAAAAAATAACTCTGAGGTGTCTGTTAAACCTGTGGCGATCCAGATTAGGGATTTTCATGTTTTTTATGGCGATTGACCGCAAAGTTAATGTGATCGCTTGGCACCAGAAACCGCGTATCCTGAATTTCAATATTCAACATATGGCGCGCCAGCGCCTTGAGTTTTTTTCTTTGGTGCCCAACAACGCCCCGGATCGAGCGAAGGCTGACGGATTAGGCTAGATACCGACAGGTCCGATAGTCATCAGCGGTGCCAGCAGGTAAAAAACTCAAAAGAACCGGGATCAAACAGCGGGTGACACGCTGTTTGATCCCGGTTTCGCCCATAAAATTCTGGTAGCCCCATTTCTAACAAGCCCATGCGGGGGAAAGCTGTCGCTGAATTTTATTTTGTGAAAAATGTCACTAAATTTTTTCTGAAGGTAAAACCCAATCAGCCAGCCACAGAATGAATTAGGGCTTATTGTGCTTTTCCAACCAGGCCTGCATTTGATCGATTTCCGGCTGCTGCGCTTTGATAATCGCCTCGGCCAACTTACGTAGCGCCGGGTCTTTGCCATATTCGAGCTCGGTCTTCGCCATGTCAATCGCCCCCTGATGGTGGGCTATCATGCCTTTGGCGAAAGCAACATCGGGATCACTGGACTGCATCCCCTCCATCATCCGGGTATGCATCTCATCCATCCCTTTCTTGTAAGCCTGTTGAGATGACGCCGTATCATCCCCGGCGCCATGCCCACTGTGAGCATTATCCGCAGCAAAAGCCCAGAGCGGCGACAGTAAGGCCGCCGTAATTAACAGATTCACTTTTTTCATCGCAACCTCTTATTCGCCAGTCAAATTTCTCTTTGAGAGTAGACGTTCCAGTAAGGGGAAGGTCAAGATAGGGATGAAAAATCCGCGCACGAAGCGCTCACGCGGTTTTTGCCGCCAGCCAGGAGTCTTAACCAACAAAACCGCCGAACCTCTCCATCGCAGTACAACACGAAGCAAGGGAGAGATCCGGCAGTCTTTAGCAATGAGAACAATTTACTCGACAGGCGGTTTTTCCATACCACCGCGTTTAGGCTGTTGAGTCAGTCGTTTTTCATAATTCTCATTGTATTGTTTCTTCTGCTCAGGCGTCAGGATGTTATAAATCTTATTCTGCGTTTCCAATGCGCTCAGCATGTTGGCTTTGCGCGCTGCATCCGCCTTATCCAGTTGCGCCTGCGCTTTTGCCGCATCAAAGGTATCCGATGTAACCAAGCTATGCAGTTCGCGGCGTTCATCCTGCATGGCTTTACGCCTGTTTTCGTGAGCCGCATCTTTAATTTCCTTAATCTGCTGTTTCTGCGCCTCGGTCAGATTCAGCCCGTTGAACATCTTTTCCATTTCCATACCATGATGTGCTCTTCCGTCTTTCATCATTCTGGCGTCCGGCATTGGACCTTTAGGCGCTTCATTCGCCTGGGCAATACCCACCGTACTCAACGCCAGAGAAGAAGCCACCAACATCGCGGTTAATTTACGCATCATTATATCCCTCACTCAGGTTTGACTTATTGACGACCGTTGTCGTGCTATCGGGATAAAGTATAGGTCCGGCAATTTCAGTTAATTAGAGCAAGGGTAAATCTCTGCAAGCAATAACTTCACATTTGCGGCAATTGTGGAGGGTTCGATGGAATTGTGTAAGGGAGAGAGAGAATTACGTTAAACCGGTGATGAGTTACTTCACAGCAGAACCTGAACCGCCGCGCCACCCAGTTAAAGCGGGTTATGGCAGCGAACGGTTGAATGCCTCGGCGTCCCTGGCCAAAGCGTCAAGGTGGGCGCCGATCATTTTGACTTTTTGCAGCAGCGGATTACGTTCCGGCGAGCTATCAATCGCGTTCAACTGCGCCAGCAATTGCTCAACCTGGGAAGAAAGTTGTGCTTCACGCTGTTTAGCCAGTAACAGTTGCTGCTGCAATTCCTGGCAGTCGTGTCGCCACTGATATTGCTGCTGTTGAACGCTTTGCTCCAGCGTCTGCAATGCATCTTCCAGCCGCGTTTCCAACTCTTCAATCCACATAAAAGATACCTTCGATTGATTATCGGGCGAATTATAATGACATACGCCCGCGACAACAAACAATCCGGCGACCTCTTATCCGCGCTTGGCCGCGTCCCGTTGACAATATGATTTAACCAGACGCCGCCGTTTTCACCGCCCGCAGCACCACAAACTTGGGGTTGCTGGCGATGGTCTCAACGTTGCCAAACAGACGTTTCAGTTTATGGAAGTAATCCAGATGGCGATTACCCACAATGCGTAATTCGCCCCCGATCTGAAGGCAACGACGGGCATCAAGAAACATCTGCCAGGCAATTTCGTCTGTCACCGCCTGCTGCTGATGGAACGGGGGATTGCACAGTACCGCCTGTAATGTCTCGCGCCCGACACCCGCCAGCCCGTGATTCACGGCGAAACCGCAGCGGTCTTTATCTTGCGGGCGGTTAACCTCGACATTCCTTTCGCTGGACGCCACCGCCATATAGGATTCATCAAAGAAACTGACAAACGCTTCCGGGTTGACCGACAAGGCCGTCAGCCCGATAACCCCATTACCGCAGCCTAAATCAACGATTTTCCCTTGCAGTCGCTGTGGAAGGTGCTGCATGAAAAAACGCGCGCCAATATCCAGGCCACCGCGTGAAAAGACATTCGCATGGTTATGGATGCGATATCCGTACTCTTCCAAATCCCAAACAAAAGTCAGTGGTTGCTCACTTACTGTCAAATCAGCGAATACACAGTGAATCAAACGCGCCTTTTTCCAGGCCAACGAGGTTTTGGTCGGCCCCAGAATGCGTTCAAACAGCTGTAATGTTGATGTATGAATATCACGGGCTTTCGCTCCGGCAATAATACGCGTCTGCGGGGTAATCACCTTACGCAGCATGCGCAGTTGATGTTCTAACAGCGCCGTGGTTTTCGGAATTTTGATCACCACCAGCGCTGGATCGGCAGGCAACGTCTCCAGACTATTCAGCAGTTCTACCGAACTCTCCCGAAAACCGTTCAGCGCCAGATTGTGACGCGTCGCCAACTGGCTGACGTAAGAATCGCTGATGCTGACAGGTGATTGCGCCTGCAAACCACAAGCCAGCGCGCCAAAAGCGTCATTAAAAATCAGACGCGGCCCAGGAATGATTTCCATCATGGCGAGTTCACGCAGCAAGAATTCATCCGCGGCTTCCCACGCCTGTAGCGCAAAGTTATCCGCCACCTGAGGATAACGCACCAAAGTCAGACTACGCGTTTCCAGTTCGAGTTGGCTCATTCGCCTCTCCTGAGTCATCGGTTTTGCGCTGTTTATCCCCTAAAATAGCGCACCAGTAAATGTTTTTCTCGGCGCGCTTTGAAACAGGCGCCCTGCCGGTAGCGTGACGGCGGAAAGAGCGACACACCAAGCGCCGGGATAATTATTTGACCGGGATCAGGTTTTCACCTATCTTTTGACGGGCAAAGGGGAGTAACTTTTCCGCCGGTTAATCGTCATTACGGTGCGTAACGCACCCGGTTACCGGGCAACTTGAAATGAAACGATTTCATTTTCGTTGTAAGTGAGACCTTGCCGGAAGGCGAGGTTCATTTGTGGCTGAATGATAAAGCGGCCAGCGTCTTCCGATGTTGGCCGTTTTTGTTTCATTTTCAAAGGATAATGCTATGCACACCATTGGCACGCCATGGTTATGGGGCAGCTTCGCTGTCATTGTTATTGTTATGCTGGCCATCGATCTTCTCTATCAAGGTAAGAAAGGATCGACGGTGATGACATTCAAACAAGCGGCCGCATGGTCCGTTGTTTGGGTGACGCTCTCTTTACTGTTCAACGCGGGCTTCTGGTGGTATCTGGATGAAACGATGGGACGCGAGGTTGCCAACGCCCAGTCTCTGGCCTTCCTAACCGGTTATTTGATTGAGAAAGCGCTCGCCGTCGATAACGTCTTCGTCTGGCTGATGCTCTTCAGCTATTTCTCCGTTCCGCCGCAATATCAGCGGCGCGTTCTGATTTACGGCGTGCTGGGGGCCATTGTGCTGAGAACGCTGATGGTGTTTGGCGGCAGTTGGCTGGTCACCCAGTTCCAGTGGTTGCTGTATGTCTTCGGCGCTTTCCTGTTGTTTACCGGCATCAAGATGGCGCTGGCCAGTGAAGACGACAACTCGATTGGCGATAAACCGCTGGTCCGCTGGCTGCGCGGGCATCTGCGCATGACCGACAATATCGAAAACGACAGATTTTTCGTCCGTCGCAACGGACTGCTTTACGCCACGCCGCTTTTTCTGGTTTTGATTCTGGTGGAAATCAGCGATGTGATTTTTGCCGTTGACAGTATTCCGGCCATTTTTGCCGTCACAACCGATCCCTTTATTGTCTTAACATCTAACCTGTTTGCAATTTTGGGATTGCGCGCCATGTATTTCCTGCTGGCGGGCGTGGCCGAGCGTTTCTCTCTGCTGAAATACGGTCTGTCCGTTATTCTGGTCTTTATCGGCATCAAGATGATGTTGATTGATATCTTCCACATTCCGATTGCCGTGTCGCTCGGCGTGGTTGCCGGTATTTTGGCTCTCACCCTGTTGATTAACGTTTGGGTTAACCGACGCGCCGCTCAATAAACTCGCTGTTCGCGCTCTCCGTGCCCGCATCATCGGGGACGGAGAGACTCATGCATGAATGAATCCCGACCTGCGTGATAAAAACGGCTTCCGCCCTTTTCCAGATTTCATTTTTCCCTGTACTGATGCGCGCAAACACATTTGGATACGGAATGGAACATAACCCGGTGTTCAGTGAGCGTCATCGGTAATGCATTTGTAAAACACAGCCACATCTCAGAAATGGTCACGCCGTCAAAATTATTAAAACAATAATCAGTCACATTTTTTGCAGTACGTTACTCAAGGCAGTCTGGTCCAACAAATTTCTTCTGGGACTCGTCGCCGGTATCATTCTGGCGTTGCGCTCCACGCCGGCCGCGCTCGCCGCCGGGTTATCGGGCTCTTTGTTCGTTGGCGCGCGGAAAGCCGTGGCCCCGGTGCCAGTTCTGATGTCGGTCATGGCCTCCATCGCCAACCACCAGCAGGGAAAAAAGCCAATAAATCCTGATCCGCCGGTCCTTCGCTGTCTGCGGGAAAGCGGCGTGACCGCCTTTTTTACCCGTAGTTCCGCCGCCAACATCCCGGTGAATATGGAACTGTGTCGTAAATTGAATCTGGAGGAAGATACTTACTCCGCCGCTATTCCTCTGGGCGCCACCATCAACATGGCTGGCGCGGCCATCACCATTACCGTACTGACGCTGGCGGCGGCCAATACGCTACCGAGCATTGATGTCGATTTGCCGACGGCTCTGCTGCTTAGCGTGGTCGCTTCCAGCGTGGCATGCTTATCCCGCTGGCATGCCGTCTGTTTGGCATTTCAAACGACATCGCCAAGCAGGTTGTGGCGGTGGGTTTCATCATCGGCGTACTCCTCCAGGATTCTGCGGAAACCGCCGTAAACGCCTCAACGGATGTGATCTTTATTGCCGCGGTTTGTGACGCGGAAGACGCGAAGTGGGTGGAAAAAGAGCGCCTGGATATGCTGTAACGGCTTGAGGGATAGCCTGATGCGCTATCCCTCATACTCACTGCCAACAGCGGATTTCACGCTTTACTTGCTCAACATCATCGAGACGGCAAGCCACCCAGCGAGGCGACTCACAACAAGGTTACAGCTCAATGGCAAAATAGTTTTTGGCGTTATCGAAACAGATATTTTTCACCATTTCGCCCAGCAACGGCAGATCGGCCGGCGCTTCACCCTCTTCCACCCAGCGGCCAATCATCTGGCACAGGATGCGGCGGAAATACTCATGGCGGGTGTAGGACAGGAAGCTGCGGCTATCGGTGAGCATCCCGACGAAAGTGCTCAGCAGGCCAAGCTGCGCAAGCTGAGTGAGTTGACGTTGCATGCCGTCCTTTTGATCGTTGAACCACCAGCCGGAACCGAACTGCATTTTTCCCGGCATGCCTCCGCCCTGGAAGTTGCCAATCATGGTGCCGATCACTTCGTTATCACGCGGATTCAGGCAGTACAAGATGGTTTTCGGCAACAGATTTTCTTCATTCTGTTTGCTGAGCAGGCTGGAAAGCGCCTGCGCCAGCGGCCGATCGTTGATGGAATCAAAACCCACATCCGGCCCCAGCAGTTTAAACTGACGCAGGTTGTTATTGCGCAGCGCCCCAATGTGATACTGCTGGACCCAACCGCGACGCGCATATTCCGTTCCCAGCCATACCAGCACCGCCGTTTTGAACTGTGCGACTTCGTGTTCATTCAGCACTTCCCCGGACAGCCGCCGAGCCAGAATGCTATCCAGCGCGGCGTCGTCCGCATCGGCGAAAAGCACCACATCCAGCGCGTGATCGGAGACTTTACAGCCGTGGGCCGCGAAGTGATCCAGACGTTTGACCAGCGCCGCTTGCAGATCGCTGAAACGGCGAATATCGGTATCGGACGCCTCACCCAGTTTCGCCATATAGTCGTTGAAGGCCGCCTGTTCGATGTTGAACGCCTTGTCCGGGCGCCAGCTCGGCAACACCTTGATATTGAAACCGCTATCCTGCGCGATGGCCTGGTGATGACGCAGATCGTCAATCGGATCGTCGGTGGTTCCCGCCATTTTCACCTTCATCTGCCGCATAATGCCGCGCGCCGTGAATTCATCACGTTCCAGCATCGCGTTACAGCGATCCCAAATATCCTTTGCCGTAGACGGCGACAGCAACGTGCCTGTAATCCCGAACGGGCGTCGCAATTCCAGATGAGTCCAGTGATACAGCGGATTACCGATAGTGTGGGGAACCGTTGCCGCCCAAGCTTCAAACTTTTCCCAATCGCTGGCATTCCCTGTGCAGAAACGCTCCGCCACCCCATTGGCGCGCATTGCACGCCACTTGTAGTGATCGCCTTTCAGCCAGATATCATACAAATTTTTAAACCGGTAGTTTTCCGCGATCTGTTCTGGTGGCAAATGGCAATGGTAGTCAAATATCGGCCGATCGGCGGCATATTCGTGATACAACCGACGGGCAAACTCACTGTTCAACAGAAAATCCTCACTGAGAAACTGGGGCATGTTATTGTTCCTTACCGTGTCGCTTGTGCGCCATATGGCGTGATCGCCTAAAGATGTCACACCAATTATCTTCTCTCTCCCTCCCGATTAGTGAGGCTACGATCGCAAAAACCTTAATTAGCGGTACGATATTGTGACAATGGCGCTGATTGCAGTTAAGATTAAGTGGTATAACAAGTCGTTACTCAGAGAGTAACAAGATACCACTTTGGCCCTGACGTCGCGCACAGCCCCGCATCTCTCTACGAGCAAATATCATGGAATTCACAGAACCCCGACGTTTATACCGGCAGCTGGCCGCGGAATTAACCCAGCGTATTGAAAGCGGTATTTATCAGGTTGGCGGAAAATTGCCGGCGGAACGCTATATTTCAGAAGAAATGAATGTCAGCCGTACCGTCGTTCGTGAAGCGATCATCATGCTGGAGGTCGAAGGATATGTTGACGTGCGTAAGGGGTCGGGCATTCATGTCATTTCCAACCAGCAGAAAAATCGGCTGCCTCATAACGAAGATATCGAATTTGCCGCCGCCGGCCCGTTCGAACTGCTTCAGGCCCGCCAACTGATTGAAAGCAATATCGCCGAATTCGCGGCAACGCAGGTTACCCGGCAAGATATTGTGCGGTTGATGGAAATTCAGGAGCATGCCCGAAAGGAAAATCACCTCCGTGATTCACAATGGGATCTGAAATTCCACGTACAGCTCGCGCTGGCCACGCAAAACTCTGCCATGGCGACCATCGTCGAAAAAATGTGGAGTCAACGCATCCACAACCCCTACTGGCGTAAGCTGCACGAACATATCGACGATAAATCGATTGAAGGCTGGTGCGACGAACACGATCAAATTCTCAAGTCGCTGATTCGCAAAGACCCTTATGCCACCAAGCTGGCTATGTGGCAACATCTTGAAAATACAAAACAAATGCTGTTCCGCGCCACCACGGATGACTTTGAATTTAATGTAGATCGCTATATGTTTGCCGAAAATCCGGTCGTCCATCTGGAACAGATGGATATCCGCAAACTGTAGCGTTTTTCCCGTTATTTCCCGCCGCGATGAACGGGAAAAAGTCAAAAAGCGTCGATTTCTGTCAGTGAGTGTAAAATGGGGCGAAAACAGCAATAATTCTCCTTCAAACCGCCTGAATTCCTCAAGTTACTGTGATATTTCTCTGTCTCAACCACACCTATTTTGTTACAGTTAGAGCGCTTTTCTTACGCTTAATTCTTGGCTTCGAGTGCAAAACCCCTAACGAAGGACAATTCGTTAACGGAGAGCTTCGCCCGCGATTCAGATGACGCGAACACAGAAAGAAATCAGGCCCCGCACCCGCCCAGTAAGGATTCGGGTGACAAATCCGCCGGGAGCGGATTTGACGCGGCTTGCAACGGTATTGAAAGGGTGAGGCCCAGGGAAGGACCGCGTATAATTGAGAGCAGCCAACAAACCTGCAACCTGAAATATAACGGGTATCATTATCATAACAATGTGTTGGAATGTACCACCTGGTGAACCTTATCCACACTTAATCATGAACGGACGCTTCTCATAGATCTGGGTTTAATGAAATGCCGCAGTATTAGGATACCGGATGGATATTATTAAAGAATTGTTGAACGCGCTCTGGCATCAGGATTTCGATATCCTGGCCGATCCCAAACTTGTCTGGACCATCTACATCTTGTTGTTTTTAATTATTTTTTTAGAAAATGGTCTTTTACCCGCAGCCTTCTTACCCGGTGATAGCCTGCTCATTCTGGTGGGGGTTCTGGTAGCCAAAGGCACCATGAATTTCCCCTTTACCATCGTATTATTGACGACCGCCGCCAGTCTGGGATGCTGGGTCAGCTATATTCAAGGTAAATGGCTGGGCAACACACGAATAGTGCAAAGCTGGTTATCACACTTGCCGGCACACTATCATCAGCGTGCGCATCAGCTTTTCCACCGTCATGGCCTTTCCGCCTTGCTGATAGGACGTTTTCTGGCATTTGTGCGTACATTGTTGCCAACCATCGCCGGCTTATCGGGCTTGAACAATGCCCGTTTCCAGTTTTTTAATTGGATGAGCGCGTTGCTATGGGTATTGATTCTGGTTTCACTGGGTTTTGCTTTGGGAAAGACCCCCGTATTTCTGAAATACGAAGACGAGCTGATGCTTTTCCTTATGATGCTGCCATTAGCGCTGCTGTTTATCGGTCTGTTTGGCTCGTTATTTGTACTTTGGCGTAAAAAACGTAATGCAAATGCAGAAAAAGGAAATTAACCATGCCGATCCGCTGGTTGTCCCATAAAAAAACGCAGAAACGTTTTTCAACATCACAAAGTGACGGTCCGAAAGCAGGCGGCTGGGGTAGCCTCGGGCGCCTGCTGCTGTTAGTCATGTTGCCGATTCTCGCGCTCACCCAGTCCCCGTGCCGTTATCAGAACGATACCATGCTGCATATCAAGCCGCTTTATCAGGGGGCTGCGTTGCCGGACGGATTCTATATTTATCAACAACTCAATGAACGCGGCATCGCCATAAAAAGTATCACGCCTGGACAGGATAGCCTGGTTGTCCGACTCGCCTCTCCAGAACAGAGCATCGCCGCCAGAGATGTATTACGCCTGTCGCTGCCCAAGGCAAACATCACCACGTTGCAAGAGGTTAAATCCACACCATTCTGGCAGCAAAAGCTCACGCAGAAACAATCAAAACTGGGGTAAGGATTTGAAAATACGTGCACTGAGTCTCACCCTATTTTTCGGCATGTCGCTGGCGCATGCGGAAACCATTCCAGGGAGGTGTTTGCAAAAAGAGCAGGCGATCCAGCGTCAGATCGACAACGCCCGCCAACATGGAAACGCCCAACGCATCGCCGGGCTGGAACAAGCGCTGGCTGGCGTTAAAGCCCATTGCACCGATGAAGGTTTAGCCGCCGAGCGGCGGGAAAAAATCGCCGAGCAGCAACAAGAAGTGGCTGAACGACAGCATGAGCTGAACCAAAGCAGGCAAAAAGGCGACGCCGAAAAAATCCTGAAGCGAGAGAAAAAACTGGCGGAGGCAGAACGAGAATTGCGCGGACTGCAAGGGAAATAATCTTCGCGGTTTTGTTTTGGTCTGAGCGTATGATTTTTTTGCGGCATCGCTATCGTCCATTTTATAACCACAGCATAAATCAGTAAAATTTACAATACGTTATCAGAATTATCCCTGTCACGTTTTACAAGCACAAATCAAAACTTCAGCTATAGTTAATACTCCGGTTTAAAATATTAAGGGTTATTTAATATGGCTAAAGATCAAAATTCTGAGTTTTTACGCGCTGAATTAAAATCGTTGGCGGACACGCTAGAAGAAGTATTAAGCTCCTCCAGCGATAAATCCAAAGCAGAATTGGACAAACTGCGCAGCAAAGCAGAAACAGCCTTGAAAGAAACCCGGTCCCGCCTGAGCGATACTGGCGAACGCATTGCCAGCCAGACTCGTGAAGCCGTGGGATATGCCGATGATTATGTTCGTGAAAATCCGTGGACAGGCGTTGGTATCGGCGCAGCAGTGGGTGTTGTGCTTGGTGTTCTTCTCTCACGCCGTTAATTAACCTGAAACTATGACTGATAAAAAACGGCAAGGCCCCGCAAGCGGGGCCATCGCGTCTGCCCAACGCATTATCTCCATCCTTGTCAGTATGGTGGAAACACGAGTCCGCCTGGCTGTCATTGAACTGGAAGAAGAAAAAACCAATCTTATCCAATTACTGATGATGGCTGGGCTAACGCTGCTTTTTGCCACCTTTGGTTTAATGACGTTGATTGCGTCGATCATTTTGGGGATTGAGCCCCAAAATCGTCTGTTTGCTCTGGGATGTATTACCGCCATACTGCTTGGATTAGCGCTGATTATCGGTATCTGGACACTGGTGAAAGTCCGTCAATCCACGCTGCTCAAGGCCACCCGTAAGGAGTTGAAAACAGACCGCGACTTGCTGGAGGACGAATCGAAATGAGTCAACAGCAACGCAACCGAGAAAAGGCGCAACTGCTGCGCACAATACAGCAACAGCGGCTGGATCTATCCGCCAGAAAAAGTGAGTGGCTGGCTTCAACCGCGCGTTACGATCGTTACTGGCAGAATCTGGTGCAGTGGCGTAAATATTGGATCGTGGGTTCCAGCCTCATCGCACTGTATGGCGCTCGGCACCCACTCCGTTTTATTCGTTGGGGCAGACGGGCCATCGGACTGTGGGGCACCGCAAAACTTCTTCGTAAAACCTTTTCTCACCGTTGATTCTCATCCCTCTCAACCTATCCGCGCACGCCTGGATAGGCTTTCCGCACCCCATCGTCACAAGGAATTTTCTCTCACGATAGCGGAGAAAACGCGGTTGGCAGCCAACATTACCCGCCCAAAAGAACATCAATTTTTCTGAATTAAACCAACAATTATACTTACTGGCACGCCATGCGGCGCCTCTATATTATCTGCCCATAAGTTGATGACAAGGCAGATAGTGGCGTCAAGCCTGTCACCAGAACACAGCGGGTCAGAAAACCTTATACAAAGATTGATTGGAGACATGATGAAAAATTTAGAAAGTACCGCACTGCTGATTGCACGTATTTTAATGCCGATTCTGTTCATCTTTGCAGGATATGGCAAATTGGGCGATGGCTACGCAGGAACCCAACAATACATGCAGGCAATGGGGGTTCCAACTTCCCTGCTGCCGCTGACCATTCTGTTGGAACTGGGTGGTGGTCTGGCCGTGTTGTTTGGTCTGCTGACCCGCACCGTTGCGCTGTTCACCGCAGGCTTTACGATACTGACCGCGCTGATTTTCCACACCAACTTTGCCGAGGGCATGAACCAGTTGATGTTCATGAAAAACCTGACCATCACAGGCGGCTATATTTTGCTGGCGGTAACCGGACCGGGCGCATACAGCCTCGATCGTATTCTGAATAAAAAGTGGTAAGACAAGGGATTCCCTGACTGTACTACACTTAATATCCCTATAAACGACGGCAAAGGTAAAACTTGTCGTCGTTTTGCCACGATTCGATTAGCGGGAGGATTTATGGGACAACTGGTTGACGGCGTCTGGCATGATACCTGGTACGAAACAAAATCTACCGGCGGGCATTTCAAACGTTCAGAATCGCATTTCCGCAACTGGATTACCCCGGACGGTCAACCGGGCATAACCGGCAATGGCGGCTTTCAGGCAATGTCGGACCGTTATCACCTGTATGTTTCACTGGCCTGCCCCTGGGCGCACCGCACTTTGTTAATGCGCCAGTTGAAAGGACTGGAAACACGGATTCCGATTTCCGTCGTGCATCCCCTGATGCTGGATCATGGCTGGACCTTTGGTATCGATTTCCCGGATACAACGGGTGACTCGCTTTATCAGCACGAGTTCCTCTATCAACTCTATCTCCATGCCAAGCCGGATTACAGTGGTCGGGTCACGGTGCCGGTGCTATGGGACACGGCGCAACATACCATCGTCAGCAACGAATCTGCCGACATCATCCGCATGTTTAACAGCGCCTTCGATCAGGCTGGCGCCAAACCGGGAGATTATTACCCGGCCGCGCTGCGTCCCCAGATTGACGAACTGAACGGTTGGATCTATGACAAAGTGAACAACGGCGTCTATAAGGCTGGCTTTGCCACCAGCCAGTCGGCGTATGACAAAGCGGCGACGGAGGTCTTTGCCGCGCTTTCCCGGCTGGAGTCTATCCTCGCACGGCAACGTTATCTGACAGGTTCCCAACTGACGGAAACTGACTTGCGGCTGTGGACAACGCTGATACGGTTTGATCCGGTCTACCACACCCATTTCAAATGCGATAAATACCGCTTAAGTGATTACCCGAATCTGTTTGGTTTTTTGCGTGACATCTATCAGATGCCCGGCGTCGCGGATACGGTAAACATGGCGCACATCCGCCATCATTATTACCGAAGTCATGGCACGATCAATCCACATGGCGTGATTTCGCTGGGGCCGGAACAGGATCTGCATAGCCCTCACGAGCGTGACAGAAAATTTGCGGCATAACCGGCGGAAGGCAAAAGGGGAAGCCCGGCCTCTTTTTTTATCCGCCAGGGTATCAGCGGCCGGTTGAATCTCAGGCCAGATTAAGCAACTTTGGAATTTCCCGTAAGCACCAGGATTTCGCCTCGCCCATATTATCTCGCCGCCAGGCCATGATAATTTGGCTCTCCATTGAATATTCGGGACTGACGACACGCAACCGGCCTTCGGCGATATCCTGAGCAACCATAGGATAAGGCATGGTCGCCACCCCGAGTCCTGCCAGCAAAGCACGGCGTTTATCATCCAGAGAACTTACCGTCAGCCGCTGCTGTTTATCCAATAATTGTACGGTTAACACCGGACGTTCACGCGCGGTATCAGCAACGGCAATTCCACGGTATTTTACCCGGGTAACATCTGATAGCGGTTCCGGCTCCTGATGAATGGGATGCTCCGGGTTGGCCACATAAACGCTCTTCAGCGTATAAAGTTTGCGCGTATTAATTTCAGAAGACGCGCGGAAATGCATATCCGGCGCGATCACAATATCTGCCCGTCCCTGTTCCAAACGCTCCCAAGCCCCTGCCAGTACTTCGGTCAGAATGGAAACCTGCGTATTGGCCTTCTGGGATAATTTATCGAGCAACGGAAAGAGCCTTTGGCTTGGGATCAATGCCTCGGTCACAATCGTCAGGTGTGTTTCCCAACCGCGGGCTAATGCTTCCGCATCCGTGGTGAGTTTATCCGCCGCTTCCAGTAGAATACGCCCACGCTCCAGCAGCATACGACCAACGTTCGTGAATTTGGTACGGTGCCCGGAACGGTCGAACAGCACCACATCCAACTCCTCTTCCAGCTTTTGCATGGTGTAACTCAACGCGGAAGGCACGCGTCCCAACGCATCCGCCGCCGCCGCAAAGCTTCCCCGGCGATCAATGGCGTCCATGACCCTTAGGGCTTCCAGCGTCAACGCTCGTTCTTTAGCCATTTTTGTACTCATTCAGGAATTTTGAATATGCCGACCAGATTAACTAGCTAACAATCCAGCGTCCACTTAATTACTATCTGTGTAAGAAATGATTACTCAGGGCAATACCATGATCATAAGAAGAGCGGCGGAGCAATGCGGTCAGGCGGACTATGGCTGGTTGCAAGCACGTTATACGTTCTCCTTCGGCCATTACTTCGATCCTCAGTTACTCGGTTATGCTTCACTGCGCGTGCTTAATCAGGAAGTGCTGACGCCAGGCTCTTCATTCCAGCCGCGCACATACCCGCGCGTGGATATTTTAAATATCGTTCTCCAGGGTGAAGCGGAGTACCGCGACAGTAACGGTCGCTATATCCACGCCAAAGAAGGGGATGTTTTACTGCTCGCGACCCAGCCGAACATCAGCTATAGCGAATATAATACCAGTGGTTGTAGCCCGCTGACGCGTATGCAACTGTGGCTTGATGCCTGCCCAACGCGAGAAAACAGTCCGCTACAGCGCCTGTCGCTGAACAAAACCGGCCATTGTTTAGTGGCCTCGCCAGAGGGGGAACAAGGCAGCCTGCAACTCCGCCAACAAGTGTGGATTCATCATTTAGAATGGCAAAAAAATGACCAACAAACCATTACATTGCATGGAAATCGGGCTTACCTTCAGTTGATTCATGGTTCGATGAGTATTCAGGAACCGTCTGGCCGTCAAGTGCTGCATTGTGGTGACGGTGCGTTTATTCAGCAAGAAACCCGCTTGACCTTACAGGCTGAAACAGCCCTACGCGCCTTGTTAATCGATCTGGTCGCCTAACGCTCTCCCTTTCCTTTTCAACGCTCTGGGTGAGCCAGCGTCGCTCGCTCGGCGTTTTTCTCCCGCCGTGGTAAGATATACGATATTTTTCTCTGCGTCGGGGTGATATGGCATGACAATAGATTTAACCACTCAGGACAGACTACTTGCTCAGGCTGAACAAATTTGTCAGCAGCGCGGCGTTCGTCTGACGCCACAGCGACTGGAAGTGTTGCGTCTGATGGCGCGGCAGTCCGGCGCCATAAGTGCCTACGATCTGCTCGATCTTTTGCGAAAATCAGAACCGCAGGCCAAACCACCGACAGTCTACCGCGCGCTGGATTTTTTGCTGGAGCAGGGGTTTATTCATCGGGTTGAGTCAAATAACAGCTATGTGCTTTGTCATCGTATCGAGGATCATAGTCACACTTCCGCGCTCTTTATCTGTGACCGCTGTAGTCAGGTTACCGAGCGTAAGACGGAAGGAGTGGAAGAAACATTGCGTGAATTGGCGCAACAGGCGGGTTTTACCCTGCGTCAAAGCGTTATCGAAGCGCGTGGGCTTTGTGGAGCGTGTCAGGAAGTCGCGGCATGTAAACAGACGGATCGATGCGATCACGACCACAGCATACCGATCAAAAAACGCTAGCCCTCACGTAAATCGCAAGGGCTAATCAAACATTTCCCTTGTCTCCCGGCGCACTTAGCCTCCCTTGACATCCCAGTTTATCCTGATTTAACAAGCTGGATTGCCACGCCGCCAAGCCTTATCTGCCTTCCTTACCAGAAGTATTTGTTATGGCTTTCCCAATCTTTTACTTCTTTCTCGGCGGCTTCTTTCTTGTATCCATAGCGTTCCTGAATCTTGCCAACCAATTGTTCACGTTTACCTTCGATAACCTTCAGATCATCGTCAGTCAATTTACCCCACTGTTCTTTCGCTTTACCTTTAAACTGTTTCCAGTTACCGCCAGCTTGATCCTTATTCATAATTATCTCCACACCTTAGGTTTAAGATGGCATAAATGAATAGTGATTTATGCGCATTACGTTAGTTTCAGATAAGCCATTCAGTAAGCGTCATCACAGGCATTCTCTTCTCTTTCAATACCAGCGACGTTCACTGGATCTGACTCAGATTGTCGTGAAATGGCCTGATGAGTTGAAAAGATAATAATGCTTATCCTCAAATAAATTATAGACGATAGTTCCGGTTATTTTATTTAAAGCAGACCCTAAGTCTAAAAAAACGCTCATATAGATGACGGAATCGCTTAAAAAAATATAAAGAACAGCAAGTAATAGCCGCCTTTTATTTGTCTCGTTAAATGTAAATAAATGTATCAGCAACAGATTGCAACGCGGTTTCTGCAAGCAAAGCGCAGTGAATGAAGAAAGTGTATAAACCACATCGCCCCTGAACGGGGCGATGTGTGAAGAAAATGTCAGAGCAACAAGCTTAACTATTACGCCTGGCTAGGGTGGGAATCAGCTCCAGTCTCCGTTGCGAATTACGCCAACGGCCAGACCTTCGATAGAAAAACTCTGTTCGCGCAGATCCACAACGATGGGTGAAAACGCTTCGTTTTCAGCCAGCAAATAAACCATATTCCCCTGTTTTTTCAGTCGTTTCACCGTCACTTCATCTTCGATGCGGGCAACGACGATCTGGCCGTTATGAACATTCTGCGTTTTGTGTACGGCCAGCAGGTCACCATCCATAATACCGATATCTTTCATTGACATGCCATTTACACGCAGCAAGAAATCCGCACCAGGCTTGAACATGGCCGGGTCAATCTGGTAATGACATTCAATATGCTGCTGCGCCAGAAGCGGTTCCCCGGCGGCAACACGTCCCACCAACGGAATGCCAGTCTCTTCTTCCATCAGCAAGCGAATACCGCGCGATGCGCCAGATACGATTTGAATCACGCCTTTGCGCGCCAATGCTTTTAAATGCTCTTCAGCAGCATTCGGCGAACGAAACCCCAATTGCTGGGCAATTTCTGCACGTGTAGGCGGCATACCGGTCTGCACAATATGATCGCGGATCAGGTCATAAACCTGTTGCTGTCTGGCTGTTAATACTTTCATTCCGCCCCCCTGGTTGTTTATACAGTCTTGCTGTGAGTATATACAGGTCATCTGCGATTGGAAACCAGGATGTGTGTAAACCTCGGTTTTTCATTAATTTCTGCAAGCCCTTACGCAAAATGCTGCCAAAGAATACTGCCCCATACCACAGCCGCCAGCAGAATAGCCACCAAGACCGACGCCGAGCCAATGTCTTTCGCCCGACCAGACAGTTCATGATGTTCAGTACCCACGCGATCCACTACGGCTTCAATCGCGCTGTTCGCCAGTTCAAACAGCATGATCAACACGACCGAGCTAATAAGCAGTAGCCTCTCAACCAGGGTGACAGGCAGAAGACAGGCAATAACCACCCCGACAATCGTCAGCACGGTTTCCTGCCGAAAGGCCGCTTCATGCCGCCATGCCTGTCGCAGTCCTTTAAGGGAATAGCCGGTTGCCTTGATAATCCGGGTCATCCCCGTTGATTTATTCATTTATGCTCCCAATTTATAAGCGATAGCTCGGCATTTTAACGCTGAACCGTTGTCTCACCACCACAGATCTCCAGCGCAGTTTCTGGTATCCTTGCGACGCGTTGCTAACAAGAGGCTTCAAGTTGTTATGTCAGGTTGGCGTAAAATTTACTATAAATTATTGTGTTTCCCACTCAGGCTGTTGGTGAAAAGTAAAGTCATACCCATAGATCCTGTGACTGAACTGGGCTTAGACCCGTCGCGTCCGATTCTCTATGTATTGCCTTACAATTCTAAGGCAGATTTAATAACACTGCGGACAAAATGTCAGGCGTTTGGCCTGCCCGATCCTCTGCAACCCGTAGACGTTGGCGGAGTGGAACTGCCTAGTCATGTCTTCATCAATGATGGCCCACGCGTTTTCCGCTACTACGTTCCAAAGCAAGAATCGGTAAAGCTGTTTCACGACTATCTGGATTTACACCGCGCCAATCCCGATCTGAATGTGCAGATGGTGCCGGTTTCCGTTATGTTTGGCCGTTCGCCTGGCCGTGAAGGGCAAAATCAGGCCACCCCGCATTTACGGTTGCTGAACGGTATCGAGAAATTTTTCGCCGTGTTGTGGTTAGGTCGGGACAGTTTTGTCCGCTTTTCCAGCCCTGTGTCATTACGCTATATGGCGACTGAACACGGCACGGACAAAACCATCGCTCACAAGCTGGCACGCGTCGCGCGAATGCACTTCTCGCGCCAGCGTCTGGCGGCGGTAGGTCCGCGTCTGCCGGTGCGTCAGGAGCTGTTCAATAAACTGCTTAACTCTAAAGCGGTCACAAAAGCCATTGATGACGAGGCGCGCAGCAAAAAACTCTCCCATGAAAGAGCGCAGCAAAACGCCATTGCCCTGATGGAAGAAATTGCCGCCGATTTTTCTTATGAAGCCATCCGTTTATCCGACCGCATATTGGGCTGGACCTGGAACCGTCTCTATCAGGGGATTAACGTCCATAATGCCGAACGGGTACGCCAACTGGCGCAGGACGGGCACGAAATCGTCTATGTTCCCTGCCATCGCAGCCATATGGACTATCTGCTGCTTTCCTACGTGCTCTATCATCAGGGGTTGGTTCCTCCGCACATCGCCGCCGGGATCAACCTGAATTTCTGGCCTGCCGGCCCGATCTTCCGACGCCTGGGCGCGTTCTTTATTCGCCGTACTTTCAAAGGCAATAAACTGTATTCCACCATTTTTCGCGAATATTTGGGCGAGCTTTTTGCCCGGGGCTACTCGGTCGAGTATTTTGTTGAAGGTGGCCGCTCCCGAACAGGACGCCTGCTGGAGCCGAAGACCGGCACGCTGGCCATGACCATTCAGGCCATGCTGCGCGGCGGTACGCGCCCCATTACGTTGGTGCCCATCTATGTCGGCTATGAGCACGTCATGGAAGTCGGCACCTACGCCAAAGAGCTGCGTGGCGCGACAAAAGAGAAAGAAGGCTTTATACAGATGGTGCGCGGCTTACGTAAGTTGCGCAACCTCGGACAAGGCTATGTGAACTTCGGGGAACCGCTGCCGTTAACCACCTATCTGAATCAGCATGTGCCGCAATGGCGTGACGCCATTGACCCGATTGAAGCGCAGCGCCCAAGCTGGTTAACGCCGACGGTGCAGGATATCGCCACGGATATTATGGTGCGCATCAACAACGCCGCGGCAGCAAACGCCATGAACCTTTGTTCGACAGCATTACTGGCGTCACGCCAGCGTTCTTTGACCCGCGAACAAATGTATGAGCAGTTGGATTGCTATCTGCAACTCCTGCGTAATGTTCCTTACCATAAAGATATCACCGCGCCGAAAAAGACGCCGTATGAATTGCTGGAACACGCGCTGGGCATGGATAAATTTGAAGTCGAGAAAGACAACATCGGCGACATCATTATTCTGCCGCGGGAACAGGCCGTGCTG
The DNA here is from genome assembly GCF_005484945.1 of Brenneria rubrifaciens. Classification (NCBI taxonomy): domain Bacteria; kingdom Pseudomonadati; phylum Pseudomonadota; class Gammaproteobacteria; order Enterobacterales; family Pectobacteriaceae; genus Brenneria; species Brenneria rubrifaciens. The sequence goes on along the minus strand of NZ_CP034035.1, from coordinate 449,982 downwards.
ATGACCTATTACCGTAATAATATTCAGCACCTGCTGATACTGCCTTCGCTCATCGCCAGTATCGTGATCCACCATCGGCATATTACCCTGACCGAACTGGTCCGGCAGATTACGCTGATTTATCCTCTGCTTCAGGCAGAACTGTTTCTGCACTACACCAGAGAACAATTGCCGGCCGTGTTATCCGCATTAATAGCGGAACTCACAAGGCAGGCGTTGCTGTTCAGCAAAGAGGATGAGCTGCTTATCAACCCGGCGCGGATTCGCACGTTGCAACTCCTGGCCGCCGGGGTGCGCGAAACACTGCAACGCTATGCCATCACGCTTTCGTTGCTGGGAGCAAACCCCGGCATCCATCGCGGGACGCTGGAAAAAGAGAGCCGCAATATGGCGCAGCGGTTATCGGTTCTGCACGGTATCAACGCGCCGGAGTTTTTCGATAAAGCCGTGTTTTCAACGCTGGTTGTCACCTTACGCAATGAAGGCTATATCACGGATAGCAGCGAGGCGGCGCAGGGAAACATCCTGGAAATCTATCACATTCTGGGCGACCTGATCACCCCAGAGGTACGGCTGACGATTGAAAGCGCCAGTTCGCCTGCCGAGGCGGGCAGCGAAAGCCTGAACGCAAAAGACGCGCCCTCTCGAGAGTAACGCTAAAAGAATAAAGGCGGCGAAAAATATCGCCGCCTTTGTTTGTCCGTGTGGTTAGCTTACAGACTGAATAAAACGCCGATAAACAGCGCCATTCCAACATAGTTATTATTTTTGAATGCCCGGAAACAGGCATCCCGCCCGCGCCCGGCGATCAATTTCTGCTGATAAACAAATAATCCGGCGGCCACCAGCAGCGACACGTAAAATAGCGGGCCTAATGACGTCATATAGCCTAGCGCCGCCAGCAGCAGCAATACGCTCAGTTGCAGCAGACCGATAATCAACGTGTCAAAACGTCCGAAGAGGATAGCGGTGGATTTGATACCGATCTTGAGATCATCATCCCGATCGACCATGGCGTACTGCGTATCGTAGGCGACCGTCCAGCAGACATAAGCCAGAAACATCATCCAGCAGGTTGCTGGCAGCGTCTCACTCACTGCGGCATAGGCCATCGGTATCGACCAGCCAAACGCCGCGCCCAGAACAAACTGGGGCAGATGGCTGACACGCTTCATAAACGGATATACCCAGGCAAGCGCTAGTCCGGCAACGGAAAGCCAGATGGTTATTCTGTTCATCGTCAGAACCAAGCAGAACGCCAGCAGCACCAACACCACAAACAATAGCTTGGCAGACTGCTCGCTGACCAGTCCGCTAGGCAACGGGCGTGAAGCCGTACGCTTCACATGCCCGTCAAAATGACGATCGGCAAAATCATTGATAACGCAGCCTGCCGCCCGCATCAAAAAGACCCCCGCGACGAAAACAAATAACGTCCACGGTTCCGGCGCTCCCCGTCCCGCCAGCCATAACGCCCATAAAGTCGGCCACAGTAGCAGCAGAGAGCCTATCGGTTTATCAATGCGCATCAACCGACAGTAAGCCAGCCATTTCCCCGCTGTTACACTTCTTTCCAACAGACTCATCTCCTCGGTAATGATCGGTTAGCCTTTACAGCTATCCATAAAATAAAGCGGTGCCTCAGGTAAAAACAGCTCGGTCAACAATAGCGGCTGACCGGAAAGGCACAAACGGGAACGACGCGCCCACAAACTGCCGCCGGCCCCGGTGTGTATATAATCGCGCGTCAGGGCATCATGTTGAAACAGATAACGCCCCAGCGGCGTATTACCGATTTTCATTAAAGCGGCGCCTGTGCCATCCAGTGTTTGTTGCGGAACCAGGGTTCGACCGAATAACCAGGGACGCCCGTCGCCATAGAGCACGACCTCACGCAGCCAATAACGCTCGCTGACGGGCAGATGTCCATGTTCATCATTTAACAACTCCCCCGGCAAAATAAAGCATTCCTTGCAAACAATTACCGTCAGTTGGACGCAACAGTCATCAAGACGCTGCGTCATTGACCCTGTTTCCATCAGCCAGTCTTCAATGGGCGCAGGCATGATTGCCGGCTGTTCGGAAAACCATTCAATCGCACGCAGGGAAACTGGCGCCTCATCAGACATTGTCCCCACTCCAGGTTGGCTCTTAATCATGTAAACGTCTCATATTGTAGCGCAGAATAGCACCCTGATAACACGTTCTGAACGCAGGGTTAACGATAAGTATGCTTTTTATACAAGGGGGTTTTCTGAGTGATGCAGGGTTCAGAGCGGATAATAACTATAACGGTGGTGGGTTGGCTGGTGATGGGCCAGTGGACTGAAGTTGGTTAAAAAGCCGCTGCCCTTTCTTGATTTCATTCACCAGTTCCTGACTGGAAAAACCATCAAAGCGGTTGGGATCGCGTATAATCGCAGGGCTAAAGGCATTTTCGAGCAGAAGCTGATTGACCAGCAAAAAGCCAAGCGTTCTGGAGTTACCATCAGTAAAACAGTGTGCTTGCTCCAGGTTACGGCAGATACGCACGATTGACGAAAGTTTGTCATCATCGTTTTTTGCCGCCGCAATATCCTGACGATAAAGATCATACTGCGCTTTAGTATAAGGGGCAGGCCGCAACGAATCAGGAATTTCCTCGAAGGAGCGGCTGTAAAGCCCAACGCTCGCCGTTTCAAACGATGCGTTTTCCATATCATCCTCGCTACTTTCATCATAATTCCAAAAACCAAATGGCAGTTCATTGGCTGACGAACGATAGCGTTCCAACAGTTCTTTAAACCCCTCCTGGGAACAGTTTTTCCCTTGATTCAGGCTGAAAATTACTGACTGCGTTCTGTACCCTTTATCTAAACACTTCAACACATCGCTGCTCGTACCACTTGTTATGTTCGGCACATCAGTGAGTTTAACGGTATTGGTAAAGGAAGCGACATGTGCCAATAGCCCCTTCGCTTGCTTAGAGCTGCCCGACATGGCCAAAACCACCGCCCTCTTGAGTCTATCGGAATCAATAACCCCCCCAATGGCCTTATCATGTAATCGCTCGATCATCACCTCACCGGACACATCACCATCTGGGCGCAAATCGTTACGCAGGACTTCAGCCAATCCTCTATACATACCGGCGATATAGCCTGGTTCATTTTCATAACGCAGGCCATTATGCCTGCCATCGTCATGAGCCGAACTGTCAATCAGCATCCGCCAGACATTATTGATACTTACCGAGTTGAATGTCGGATGCTCGGCCATCACCGCTGCAAGCTCATTCTTTGCCAACTCGGTTTCTCGTATCGAATACAGCGCCAACATCATGCGAATTTTATTCTCCGGCTTCGACCTCGCGCCGAAGTACCCTGTGTCTATGGCCTTACGCATCTGTTCAGCGGCAATACTCTTGTCCACCCCCGTCTTATCCGCCAGCATCGATACATCGGCATCCACCATTGCCATAAATTGGCCGAATGCCGGGCCGCGGGGAGGAACAGGCGACGATGGGACATGACTAAAGCAATTTAATGCTGACAGAAATCGCCCTCCCGAAGGAAGTTGTTCTAATCGACTCAGTGCCGCTGTTTTAGTCAGCGCCTGCCTGAAACTGATTTTTTCAACATGACGCGTGCCGGACGAAGAAGCAGACCCGGCCGCCTGGCCAGCCTGACCCGATGCCTGTGGCGAATGGGAATGGGAGGCGCGATCTTCCTGAGCACCTGACTCGATTTGAGTCGATGGCAGTGGGCCTGTCCGAAAAATAGTCCGCATAAACAATGTCCTCGAAAGACCTTACCAATTCGCTGTATTTAAAAGAAATCATTAACTTAAATACCGCTTAACAACTTAGATAAACCATCGGCCGCTCAGCTAACCTTCTATCCTAAGTAAGTGCTGAGAGGGAAGAATAAGTTCCGATAACTCGGCGTCAAACCAGACACAAAAGCGTGCTATCCGCTGTTACAAACAACAGCAGGAAATGCATACCTCCAGAGAAAATCGCGGACAAATCTCTTAGCAAAAAAGGTCGGCGCTCCAAAATAAAGAAACCCGGCATTCCTGCTCGGAACACCGGGTTTTATCACCTATCTGCTATTTTTGCGGGAGAGGCGTAAACACTAAAAAATAACAGTATTCATGATGGGCGTGCCCCGCCAGGCTAGCGACCCGCGCGACTCTCGTCGCATTACATCATGCCGCCCATTCCACCCATGCCGCCCATTCCACCTGCGGCGCCTAAGTCGGCCTTATCTTCTTTCGGCAGTTCGGTGACCATACACTCGGTGGTGATCATCAGGCCAGCGATAGAAGCCGCATATTGCAAAGCAGAACGGGTCACTTTGGTCGGATCCAGAATACCGAAGTCCAGCATGTTGCCGTATTCTTCAGTTGCCGCGTTGTAACCGTGGTTACCTTCACTCGCTTTCACGGTGTTGGCGATAACAGAGGCCTCTTCACCAGCGTTGACCACGATCTGACGCAACGGCGCTTCCATCGCGCGCAGCGCAACTTTGATACCGACGTTCTGATCTTCGTTATCACCTTTCAGACCTGAAGTAGAGATAGAAGAAGCGGCACGGATCAGTGCAACGCCACCACCGGCAACCACGCCTTCTTCTACTGCTGCGCGAGTCGCGTGCAGCGCGTCTTCAACGCGTGCCTTCTTCTCTTTCATTTCAACTTCAGTCGCGGCGCCAACCTTGATTACGGCTACGCCGCCAGCCAGTTTAGCCACACGCTCTTGAAGTTTTTCTTTGTCGTAGTCTGAAGTTGCATCTTCGATCTGCTGACGAATCTGTGTAACACGCCCCTGGATTGCGCCTTCGTCACCCACGCCATCAATAATGATGGTGGTGTCTTTGTTGATCACAACACGTTTGGCCTGACCCAGATCTTCCAGCGTCGCTTTTTCCAGCTCCAGACCGATTTCTTCAGAAATCACCGTACCCGCAGTCAGGGTAGCGATATCCTGCAACATGGCTTTACGACGGTCGCCAAAGCCCGGCGCTTTAACCGCAGCCACTTTCACGATGCCGCGCATGGTGTTTACCACCAGCGTTGCCAGCGCTTCGCCTTCAACGTCTTCTGCGATGATCAGCAGGGGTTTACCGGCTTTGGCGACGGCTTCCAGAACGGGCAGCATTTCGCGGATGTTGGAGATCTTTTTGTCAGCCAACAGAATGAACGGGCTTTCCAGCTCAACAGAACCGGTTTCCGGTTTGTTGATGAAGTAAGGAGACAGGTAACCGCGGTCAAACTGCATACCCTCAACCACGTCCAGTTCGTCTTGCAGGCCAGAGCCTTCTTCAACGGTGATAACGCCTTCTTTACCCACTTTTTCCATCGCTTCCGCAATCAATTTACCCACGGTTTCGTCGGAATTGGCAGAGATCGTGCCAACCTGTGCGATAGCTTTGAAATCAGAACAAGGTACTGATTGTTTCTTCAGTTCTTCAACAGCGGCGATAACAGCTTTGTCGATACCGCGTTTTAAATCCATCGGGTTCATGCCCGCCGCGACGGCTTTCAGACCTTCAGTGATGATGGACTGCGCCAAGACGGTTGCCGTGGTAGTACCGTCGCCCGCCGCGTCGTTCGCTTTAGAGGCAACTTCTTTTACCATCTGCGCGCCCATGTTTTCGAACTTGTCTTCCAGTTCGATTTCACGCGCGACAGAAACGCCGTCTTTAGTAATAGTGGGCGCACCGAAGGATTTATCCAACACCACGTTACGGCCTTTCGGGCCCAGGGTAACCTTCACTGCATCAGCCAGTACATTTACGCCGCGCAGCATTTTTGTGCGGGCGTCATTACCGAATTTTACGTCTTTAGCTGCCATTGGTGTATTTCCCTTAAATTCGTTCAGTTCAGATGATTACACGCATTACGCTTCAACAATTGCGAGAATGTCGCTCTCGGACATGATTAACACTTCTTCGTTATCAATCTTCTCAGCCTTCACGCCATAGCCATCATTGAAAATAACGATATCGCCTACTTTCACATCCAGCGGCTTGACTTCGCCGTTTTCCAGGATGCGCCCATGGCCGATGGCCAGAACTTCACCACGGGTAGACTTACCTGCGGCGGAGCCGGTCAGAACAATACCGCCAGCAGATTTGGACTCAACTTCTTTGCGCTTGACGATCACGCGGTCATGCAATGGACGAATTTTCATTGATAGCTCTCCTTTGAGATAGTCCATATCAGTTTTAGGATGAATGCCGGACATGCAGTCATATCCGACCTTGTGGTCTTCTAAATGGGGACGTTTCCAATCCCTTCAAGGGAGGAAATGCATTTTTTTTTGCACCCGCCATCTTTTTTATATGCCAAAAATAAAAAACATTTATTATCAACAAGATAAGGTTTGTTTAATATTCAACCGATCTCACTTTCACCGATCGTCTCGTTCATCTTTATGCTCAATATTTCTGCGACCGTCCTCTTTACGTTGATACTCGCCTTCAAAGGTCTTCCCATCTGAAGAAGCCGCACCACCCGGCCCAGAACGCCAGATATGCAAATGCGGCATCAGCTTAAGGGTTAAACGCTTCTGCACCGGCGGCAACAGTAGCAATAGTCCGAGCAAATCGGTAAAGAATCCCGGAATCAAAAGCAGGAAGCCGGCCAGCACCAGCGAGACGCTTTTCACCATCTCTGCCGCCGGGCTTTCACCCAAGGCCATTTTCTGCTGCATCTGAACAATGGTTTTCATGCCCTGATTACGCACCAGCGACACACCGACACAAGAAGTGAAGACCACCAGCAACAGGGTTATCGCTACGCCAAGAACCGCTGCCACCTGAATGAACAGCGATATCTCAATGTAGGCAAAAAGAAAGATTAATAGCAACGGTAACCAGCGCACCTGACTCTCCTGTTTTTTTCTTGAAAACGACTGCTGTTAAAAACAAACGCAGTTGTTGTAAACAAATTATGTTATTGAAAACAAATATGACCAGGCATCGCTGCGCTGCACATTATAATTCACTGAGATGGTGGCGTAGTCAGCTATTTTCAAGCTGCGGCAGCACCATTTATTATCTGAAAACCATTATGCGTGACGACTATCACAGTTCATTCCTCTATGCATGATGGACAAATCAGAAGGTGATCCAGACGACTATTTTTGTTGGTTTTACAGCATATCATCATGACAACGGATGCGGTTATGGTTAAACATCCTGCGACTGTTGCCGATGGTAATACAATTAGTTCCCATAAGTTCTATGTCAGCAGCAGAAGAAGAGAAGGCTCTCATGTCAGATAACATTCGTATTGAAGAAGACCTGTTAGGTACTAAAGAAGTTCCCGCAGATGCTTATTATGGCGTTCACACACTACGGGCTATCGAGAACTTTTATATCAGCAACAGCAAGATAAGCGATATCCCGGAATTTGTGCGTGGCATGGTGATGGTCAAAAAGGCCGCGGCTATGGCGAATAAAGAACTGCAAACCATCCCCCGCCAAATTGCCGATGTCATCATCCGGGCCTGTGATGAGGTTTTGAACAACGGCAAATGCATGGATCAATTCCCGATCGATGCTTATCAGGGCGGCGCGGGAACGTCGTTAAACATGAACACTAACGAGGTATTGGCCAATATCGGTCTGGAGTTGATGGGACACCAAAAAGGTGAATATCAATACCTGAACCCGAACGACCATCTGAACAAGTGTCAGTCCACCAACGACGCCTACCCTACGGGATTCCGCATCGCGGTATATGCATCGATCCTGAAGCTGATCGATGCGTTGACGCAGCTTGGCGATGGCTTTGAGCGCAAAGCCAAAGAATTTCAAAACGTCCTGAAAATGGGACGGACCCAGTTGCAAGATGCGGTTCCCATGACTCTCGGGCAGGAGTTCCATGCTTTCAATGTGTTACTGAAAGAAGAAAACAAAAACCTGCTGCGTACCGCTGAACTCCTGTTGGAAGTCAACCTGGGTGCGACGGCTATCGGCACCCGGCTGAATACGCCGGACGGCTATCAGCAACTAGCGGTACAGCGGTTGGCGGAGGTAAGCGGGCTGCCATGCGTTCCGGCCGAAGACCTGATTGAAGCGACGTCAGACTGCGGCGCTTACGTGATGGTTCACTCCTCGCTGAAGCGTCTGGCTGTCAAGCTGTCAAAAATCTGTAACGACTTGCGACTGCTCTCTTCCGGGCCGCGTGCCGGACTAAATGAAATCAATTTGCCAGAGTTGCAGGCAGGCTCATCAATTATGCCAGCCAAAGTCAACCCGGTTGTGCCGGAAGTGGTAAATCAGGTGTGTTTTAAAGTTATCGGTAATGACACCTGCGTCACGATGGCGTCTGAAGCCGGACAGCTTCAATTAAATGTGATGGAGCCGGTCATCGGCCAGGCCATGTTCGAGTCCACCCACATCCTGACTAACGCCTGTTACAACCTGCTGGAAAAGTGCGTTAACGGCATTACGGCTAACAAAGAAGTGTGCGAGGCTTATGTCTTTAATTCCATCGGAATCGTTACGTATCTGAACCCGTTTATCGGCCACCATAACGGCGATATCGTTGGCAAAATCTGTGCGGAAACCGGCAAGAGCGTACGTGAAGTCGTACTGGAGCGAGGTTTGCTGACGGAGGCGGAACTGGATGACATTTTCTCCATTCAGAACCTGATGTACCCGGCATACAAAGCCAAGCGCTATACCGACGAGAACGATCTTTCCTAAAACCACCGTCTCATCCACATCAGGCACGCTCATTCCCAAAGCGTGGCGTGCCTTTAATTAATCTTCATATAAAACGTCCTGATTCTTATACCGCTGACGGAGCGATCCGCATCATTCCCCTTATGCTGCAAAGCAAGGTATAGTGTCCTTTAGTACGTCTGGGATTTTGTTTATCTGACACTGAGGATACGATGTCTGACCGCCCTGTTTGCGATGCTGTCGTCATACTTTGTACCGCACCTGACGAGCCTTGCGCGCAACGGCTTGCCGGCCAGTTGCTTGAAACGCGGCTTGCAGCCTGCGTAACGCTGTTGCCTGGCGCCCAATCGCTTTATTATTGGGAAGGCAAACTTGAGCGACAATCTGAAGTGCAAATGCTAATCAAAAGCGACGCCTCACATGAGCAGGCTTTGCTGAGCCATCTAAAACACCACCACCCTTATGAAACGCCCGAACTGCTGGTATTACCGATACTCGGGGGCGATAGCGATTATCTAATATGGCTCAACGCATCTTTACGCTGATTTTCCTGCTATGGTCGTTCAGCATTAACACCGTTATGGCAACGCCGTTTGGTCAAAAATTGCTTGGCGACAGCCAACATTCACAGTTTTTACCTGCTGATCGGGCATTCGCGTTTGATTTTCAGCAGCGAGATAAACAACTGACCGTACGCTGGGAAATACCACCGGGCTACTATTTGTATCGGCAGCAGATTAAGGTCGAAGGAAATCGGGCGGTTATCGGTAAAGTCGATATCCCGACAGGTCTTAAACACCGGGATGAGTTTTTCGGTGAGGTTTTCATCTTCAAGCAGTCGCTGGCGCTGAATATTCCGCTTGTTCAGGCAGATGATCCGGCAACCGTTCAAGTGACTTACCAGGGCTGTGCCGATGCGGGTTTCTGCTATCCGCCGGAAACGCGGACTATCCCGATAAGCCGGATTTTACCGGCATCTGGCGAAAACACGATGCCGCATCAGCCCCCGCAGGACGCAACATTGCCATTCTCTCCCTGGTGGACGCTGTTCATCGGCATTGGCGTTGCATTTACTCCCTGCGTACTACCGATGTATCCGCTGATAGCCAGTCTGGTTCTCGGCAGAAAAAAGCCACTCTCGCTCCGTCGGACTTTTCTGCTCGCCATGACCTACGTTCAGGGGATGGCGCTAACCTATACTCTGCTTGGCTTGATCGTAGCAGCGGCGGGGTTGCGTTTTCAGGCCGCGCTACAGCACCCGTATGTGTTGATTGGCCTGTCGGCCATGTTCGTGGCGCTGGCGCTTTCCATGTTCGGCCTGTACACATTGCAACTGCCCTCTTCCCTGCAAACCCGGCTGACAGAATGGAGCAATCGCCAGCAAGGGGGATCGTTGACGGGCGTATTCAGCATGGGCGCACTGGCAGGATTAATCTGTTCACCCTGCACCACGGCGCCGCTCAGCGCGATCCTGCTCTATATTGCCCAGAGCGGCGATATGCTGGCGGGCGGCGGTTCGCTATATCTCTACGCATCTGGCATGGGGTTGCCGCTGATTCTGGTGACCCTGTTCGGCAATCGGCTGTTGCCACGCGGCGGGCCGTGGATGCGGCATGTCAAAGAAGCATTCGGGTTCATCATTCTTGCCCTGCCAATCTTTTTACTTGAACGAATACTGGGTGAGAACTGGGGGATAAGGCTGTGGAGCCTGCTGGGGGTCGCCTTCTTTGGCTGGGCGTTTGTCCTGAGCCTGCGCAGTCACAAAGGGGGGATGCGCATTATTCAGCTACTGCTGCTGGCAGGTGCGCTAGTCGCCGCACGACCGCTACAAGACTGGGCATTTTCCCCTGACGACTCACGGCTGAAACAAAGCGCGTCCACACTGACATTTAGGCCCATCACTAACATGGCCGGGCTAAATAGCGCGCTGGCGTCAAGCCGCCAGCCTGTCATGCTGGATCTTTACGCTGACTGGTGTGTCGCCTGTAAAGAGTTTGAAAAATATACCTTTAGTGACAACCGGGTACAGCGCGGCCTGGCACACGTCACGCTATTGCAGGCGGATGTGACCGCTAATCAGGCAGAGCATAATGCCATGCTGAAAAAATTGCAGGTGTTAGGACTGCCAACCATTCTATTTTTTGACACTCAGGGAAAAGAGATTCCCGGCTCGCGTGTCACCGGTTTTATGGACGCGGAGAAATTTCAGGCGCATTTGCAGAAATATGTTCCTTAAACGACACTTCTTATCGGTTAGTCGCTCTTCTGGAGGAGCTCCAATGCAACGGGAAGAGGTTCTTGAACATGCACTCACTCTACTAGAGCAGCATGGCTTCGCCATGACGACATTGGACATGCTGGCGAAAAAGCTGAATGTCCCGGTAGAGGAATTACAACCATTCTGGCCGACCCGCGAAGCTCTGCTTTACGACAGCCTGCGCTATCACAGCCAGCAGGTGGACATTTGGCGGCGTCAGCTATTACTGGATGACACCAAAAGCATCGAGCAAAAACTGCTTGCCCGCTATCAGGTACTGAATGAAGGGGTAGCCAAACAGCGTTATCCTGGCTGCCTGTTTATTGCAGCCTGTAGTTTTTTTCCTGACATTAATCACCCTATTCATCAGATTGCCGAACAGCAAAAGCAGGAATCCTATCGCTACACCCGCGAGTTGCTTGAAGCGCTGGAAACCGACGATCCAGAAATGGTGGCGCAACAGATGGAACTGATTTTAGAAGGCTGTCTCAGCAACCTGCTGGTCAAACATCAGTCTTCCAGTATTGCTACCGCTCAGCGGTTGGCTGAGGATGTTTTACGCTTTGCGGTATGCCGTAAGAACGGCGCATTGACCTGAGGTCAGGTACAACAATCGCGGCGTTACGTTCTTTGGCTGAAAAGTCGTCAGTCAGCGTGCTTTCGCAGATAAACCCGTTGACGACGCGCAGCCAATACGGTTTAATTCGCCCCGTTGCCCGGATAGCTCAGTCGGTAGAGCAGAGGATTGAAAATCCTCGTGTCCTTGGTTCGATTCCGAGTCCGGGCACCACCTTTCCTTTTTTATGCCTCCTTATCAATTCCTATGTGTATGTAATTCAATAAGTTGGCGTAAAAATCTTTCCCGATGCGTTTTGGTTTATCCCTTCGTATCCGGAAAATTTGGGGTCAGATTGCGGGTCATTCAGTTCGATGAACGAAGGAGACCCTCACATGGCCCTGAATGACAGTAAAATCCGCGCAGCCAAACCTCTCGCAAAATCCTACAAACTTACCGATTCGCAAGGTCTGTACCTGACGGTATCCGCCAGCGGCGCTAAGTTATGGTATTTCCGCTATCGCTTCGGCGGTAAAGAAAACCGTCTGGCCTTTGGCCGCTATCCTCAGATTACGTTGGCGGAAGCCCGTGAAAAGCGCGATGCGGCGCGTAAGCTGCTGGCATCCGGCCTCAGCCCTTCTCAGCGTCGCAAAACGAACAACCCCGCCGTTGAGGAATCCCGCACCTTTCAATACATCGCCACCGCATGGCACACCTGTTGTCTTAAGCTCTGGTCGGACGCTCACGCCGATAAGATCCTCACCTGCCTGAAACGCTACGTTTTCCCCGCGATCGGTGCGATGGATATCGCTCAGGTTGAAACCCGCCATCTGGCACAGTTGGTTAAGGCCATTGACGACAAAGGCGTGCATGACGTCGCCGGACGGGTGCGCCAGCACCTGACCAAAATCATGCGCCACGCGGTACAACAGGGCGTGATTAAATATAATCCGGCTTACGATCTGGACGGCGTCGTGACCCCGGTTGTGACCCAACACCACCCCGCCCTGCCGCTGAAACGCCTGCCTGAACTACTGGAGAAAATGGAAAACTACAAAGGCCGGGTGCTGACTCGTCTGGCGCTGGAATTAAGCCTGCATGTTTTTCTGCGCTCCAGCGAGTTGCGACTCGCTCGCTGGGATGAATTCAACCTGAAAGCCCATATCTGGACGGTGCCTGCAAAGCGTGAAACCGTAAAAGGCGTAAGGTTCTCAGAGCGTGGCGCAAAGATGAAGGATGAACATCTGGTGCCGTTGTCACGGCAGGCGGTCGCCCTATTGAAACAGATTCAGGTGATTTCCGGCGAATCGGTATTCGTTTTTCCGGGCGCACATACGTTGAACAAGCCGATGAGTGAAAACACCGTCAACAAGGCGCTGCGCGTAATTGGCTATGACACCAAAACCGAGGTGTGCGGCCACGGCTTTAGGACCATGGCCTGTAGCGCCTTGAACGAGTCGGGACGCTGGTCAAAAGACGCTATTGAGCGGCAGATGAGCCACAAAGAGCGCAATGGTGTGCGGGCGGCCTACGTGCATAAAGCGGAGCATCTGGAAGCCAGAATCGAAATGATGCAGTGGTGGTCGGATTATCTGGACGTAAACCGCGAAGGATATGTCGCGCCGTATATTTATGCGCGGCAGCATAAGGCCGCGGGTACAGCCTGACCGTTAATTCTCTGACAGGAGCAGATCCTGACGAGCGGGATCTGCTTCTTTGCTTTCTGAAAGGTTTTACCTTCGTATTTTTAACGATCAATCGGGGAACGCCTAAAATTATTCCGGCAGAATATTTTTAGGTCGTTACCTATCAATAAGGGTAATTTTTGAGGTAAAGCTTATCGTCATTGCGACGATAAAAATCTGCACCATAGGATGGTTTTTCTGCCGACACGACACTTCGCCAGAACCCGCTATTCCGGCCAACTGCACCAGTATCCCGCCGCAGGAAAAACACAAAGCTGCACCAGATATCCGTTGAACAAACATCGAACTGCGCCGGTTACGGCCTTTTCAGCCCTTTGGCCCTTTCCGGTTTGGCGCTGTTACCCTTAGCATCCTTTACCCTTTAGCCCTTTTTCCTTTTGGCTGACGCAATGATCGAACATTCATCAACGGCTGCACCAGCACGGAAACTCACTCCTCTCCCCGCCGTCCGTAAACCTGCGCCACATAGCGCCCGCGACCGTCGCCGTGGCCTAAATCCATCGCTACCAATGCCAGCGCTTCTTTTTCACTGAATCTCTGCGCCAGGTAATGGCGAATGGCATCCTTCGCCCAGGCGTAGCGCAATGAATGCGGGGAATATGCGCCGGTCAAGCCAATGCGCGACGCCTGACCGTGCCAGTATTTCATCGCAGTTTTCAGGTCGGGCCTGTCAATCAACTTGCCATTGCGCTGTTCCGCCACAGCCAGCGCATTTTCCAACGCTTTTCTGACTGCGCCAGCATTCAGAATTATTGTCTCGCGAGGTCGTCCGCCTTTCGTGCCAAAAACCACGGTGAGCCGGATTTCACCACGCTCCAGCGCCTGTTTCCATGTTCTGAGCGATTGCGCACACTGCACCGCTTCCTGAGAGCGCAATCCCATCAACCTTGAAAGCTCCAGCGCCGCCGCCATTCCCGCGTCTTTTGCACGAACGGTTTCCAGCACCTGCCGATAATGCTCTGCCGTGATAGCCTGCCGGGTGCCGTTGCGGGATGCGCCGGACAGCCCCAGTGAGCGGTTACTTAGCCGCTCACTGGCTGCAAGCCTGCTGCGTCCGGCCTGCTTCAGCAGACAGCGGATCGCCGCCATTTCGTTTTGCAGGCTGCGTTTCGTTATGCCCTGTTCCAACCGTTCACGAACGTAACTCTCAATATGTCGGGCTTTCAGTTGCTCCACCCGCCGGATCTGTACATTCTGCCCCAGTAAGCGCTCACAAAATCGCTGAGCCAGCGCCATACGGTCATGAACGGTTTTATGACTGCCGCCCGCCTGTCGCGCCAGCGTTTTCATTTCCTGCTCCAGAAGACTCATTTTTGCATGTCCACCTTTCATGATTGCCGCAAAATCCAAAACAGATACAACCTTCCCCGGCGCGTAGGCCGATAGCCCTGAATGATGGGTCGGGGCTGCGAACGATACCTGAGCGCCGGGGCGGCAGCCGTTGAGGTGTTGCGAGGCTTCGGTTGTGCTCTCTGAGCAGCCGCCCGCCTGCGCGGGTTATCCCCCGGATCGTCCTGATCCCCCTCCGGTATCGGTTCAAGTTCTCCTGTGAGTGAAAGTGGGTGAAATCACGGTGTCAGAATCCCGCCGTGCGTTGGCGCAGCTGAATTGTCTGGTGCAGTGAAAGGGCGTTGGTGCGTCACTTTCCCGCTCGGCGCGGTTAAAGTGACGCACTGGACTGGCGCAGTGATTAAAAATTGAAATTCTGGTGCAGGATTGCGGCCACGCGACAGCAAAGCCGCTGTCTTGGCAGGTCGCAGTTCATAAAGGTTAGAGGTGCTGATAATCAGCAGGTCCGGAAATGTCCGGCAGCGTTAAGCAGTGGCAATAAATTGTCGTGTGTAACGTATGACCCCGACCGCGATGCGGTTCGGCAGTTTTCAGGGGCATTGCCGTATCCGGCGACCAGCCTGCATGTCAGGCCGCTTCTTGCAGGTCATGAAGCGTAGGTGTTGTCCGCAGACAACCTATTGCATGGCAGAGCCTATATCGTCGCCACGATTGCTGAAAGTAAAAACTATCTTGAGGAAGAAAAGGTTATTCGCTGCCGGGACATCATTCCGCCCAAATAAGCAAGGGCGCTATTGCAGCGCCCCCGTTCAGTTAACATAAAACGCCATCAGCTAAGGATTGTCCCCAGTCGGGCCAGTACCTCGTTTACGATACTGTCCGGGATACGCTCCAGCCTTCTGCCGTTTCTGGCTGCCATATCAATGGTTCTGGGCTGGTCACAGCGAACAACACCTGTCGTTTTCGTTCCCGCGCCATCCAGTGAAACGGCAAAACCAGCCGTTCGGGCAAAGTTTCCACCACTGGTGACAGGAACAACCACAGGCAACCGGGTGATCTTGTTAAACGGTGCCGGTGAAACGATAAGCACCGGGCGTTTTCCGCTTTGCTCATGCCCGGCAGTGGGATCAAGCGACACGAGCCAGATTTCCCCTCTGTCCATTTACAGGATCTCCTTCCCTGTGGCAGGCGCGTCAATCCATTCCCGCTCTTCATCACTTATTTCGGCATGTGGATCGCACTGCGCCAATAGTTCGGCAAGCGAATAGTGAGGCCGTTTTTGAGGCTCAATAATCAGGCAGCCATTATCAACGGTCACACCGACCTCACTATCCGGCGACAAATCCAGCGTTTTCAGCACGGCGGGAGGCACTGCCAGCATGACAGATCCTCCGACTTTTTTCAGACGAGTGGTATACATAGAACACCTCCGGATATTATATTTTAATATAACACCACTAACTGGCGATGTACAATTATCAATCAGATTCATCATAATCTCCTTAACGTCACGAATAACGAAGCATCAGCGGAATGCACCTGTTGGTTGAAGAGTGGGTTTAAATGCGGGGTTGATTACAAAGTAATGAAGTATGAGGAAGCCTTAATCCATCCAGCGACAGACCCGGCAGTTTTCAAAGGCGGCATTGCCGGTAAAAGGCGACCATCATGATATATCAGGCGCTTCTTGCAGGTCATGAAGCACGGGCTGTCCACAGACAGTGTGTTGCGGGAGGGACATTACGCCAACAGCTCGGGCACAGAAACAAAAAACTAAAAATGAGGCGGGGAGAATGTTTGTTGACTAATCCTCTTCCTGTGAGTGAGAAACCATGCCGCAGAAACAAGATGTTGTATGGATTATCGGGAGAATCGCAACGGGAAAGCCACATTGCCGTAGGACAAAGCCCGGTTTTTTGAAAAACGCAACGCTGAATGAATGATTTATATTAAACAGTATCTTGTTGATCTTTATGCCAAAGAATAAAACATCTATCCATACCAATATCTTATAAATCAACTATTGCGGAGTAATCAAAAGCGTTGAATTAGGATTAGTTTTCTTATAACGATGGTACTGCAAAATTAACGTCGCCAGATCATCGTCCACAGCATAGAAATAGGCTTCCGGTACGTCCAGCACCTCTGCGAACCGGCAGACCAGACCAAAATCCGGCGAACTGACTTCTCTCTCGTATTGACTCACGCGAGAACTTGCCGTTTCCTCATCCAGTCCAGCGAGGCAACCGAGCTCCGCCTGTTTTAATCCCTTATTTACTCGGGCTAACCTTAATCGCTTACCAATCACGATGTTACCTGCTTCGCTGACTAACATAAGCCGATTATCGCCGCTCCCTATACTTGCTTCATGAAGCATTTCTTTTCTGAATGAACTTTAAATTTAATTTGGGTTGTTTTTTACACAAAAATAGAGAAATAATTTATTCGGAGAAGTAATAATTAAATTAAAGAGAGAAAACGCATAAAGATTGAACGCCGAGAACCAGTTGGGATATCAACCTCACAGAGGTGTGATTAGTAGAGTGGAGTTAGGGTTGGCTTTTCTGAAACGGTGATATTGCAAAATCAATGTAGCAAGATCGTCATCGACGGCATAGAAATAAGCTTCCGGCACGTCCAGCACCGCCGCGAACCGGCAGACCAGACCAAAATCCGGCGAACTGACTTCCCTCTCGTATTGACTCACGCGAGAACTCGCCGTTTCTTCATCCAGACCAGCGAGGCAACCAAGCTCCGCCTGTTTTAATCCCTTGTCCACTCGGGTCAATCTTAATCGCTTACCAATCACAGCGTTATCCACATTACTGATCGACATAGAACGATTATCGCCGCTCTTGATAAGGCTCTCTTGAATGATTTCTTTCCTTAGTAAATTTTAACTTTATTTTTGGTTGTTTTTTCATCTAAAATAAAGTTATCATTTACTAGAGGAAGTAAAGTTTAAATCTAAGAGGGGAAGAAGTATGAACATTGCACAACAAGATCAGCGAATGGACTGGCATCCTGCCGACATCATTGCAGCTCTTCGCAAACGTAATACTACGCTGGCAGCCGTATCACGCGCAGCTGGGCTTAGCTCATCAACACTGGCAAATGCGCTTACCCGACCATGGCCGAAAGGTGAACTGCTCATCGCAGAAGCGCTGGGGATCCCAGCCAGTGAAATCTGGCCGAATCGTTATTTCGATACGCAAGGACGGTTAATCCCTCGAGAAATTCGGACGAAAAAACAATTAGATGACTAACAATTACTACTGAGTTCAAGTGCCAACAACAGGGAAAAACCAGTTTCGATTTCTGATCGATTCAGCCATCCAGTTAGTATTGCTATCGTTGGCTCGATATTTCTAACGAGCCAACAGATATCAAACCTGCCAGATTACTGACTAGTCACGTACCCCGGAATACAACGCTACCTCTTGGTTAATTGCTGAATACTCACCTGGAGTATATACTCAAAGTATACACAAAAGAGGATCTCTATCATGAAACACCGCGTTAGCGTTACCGTGGACAAAGACAATTATCAGGTTCTGAGTGCTGCCGGAGTCAACATTTCTGGTCTGGTAAATGACGTCATTGGCAAGGAAGCCCGCCGTATAAAGGCTGAGGAATGGAAGAAGGAAAACCGCGAAGGGATGGAAGAAGTCGCCAGATTTATCGCACAGAATGGTTCCTTTTCGGATGAAAACAGGAACTGGTGATCATGCAATTCATTGTTTACCAATACAAACGCGTCAGTCATTACAAAATGTTTGTTGATGTGCAAAGTGATATTGTCGATACACCAAAACGGCGCATGGTCATTCCGCTTATCGAATCGCATCACATGTCTGAGAAAGTGAATAAGACACTGTTCCCTCGACTCCGCATCAACGGCGAAAATTATCGGCTGATGACCACTGAACTATCAAGCGTTTCCGTTGAAGTCATGGGTGAAACTATCGCGGATCTTGGCGAGTATGCCGATGAGATTAAGGATGCTATTAATCTTATGTTTTGGGGGATTTGAAAGGCATCAAGTGTATTCGTATAGAACCCTAAACATAGCGCTGCTCGCCCCCGACTTGAAGTGGCACACTGAATTTGGCCACCTGAACAGAGGTGATATGCTCACCTCAGAACAACACAGGTGCTCCAATGAAAAAAAGAAATTTTAGTGCAGAGTTCAAACGTGAAGCAGCTCAGTTGGTTGTCGAGCAGAGCTACACCGTTGCTGAAGCAGCAAAAGCAATGGATATTGGCCTTTCAACAATGACCCGATGGGTCAGACAATTACGGGATGAACGACAGGGAAAAACACCGAAAGCTTCCCCCATTACCCCGGAGCAAATTGAAATACGTGAGTTGAAGAAAAAACTACAACGTATTGAAATGGAAAATGAAATATTAAAAAAGGCTACCGCGCTCTTGATGTCAGACTCCCTGAACAGTTCTCGTTAATCGGAAAACTCAGGGCGCGTTATCCCGTGGCTACACTCTGTCACGTATTTGGGGTTCACCGCAGCAGCTATAAATACTGGAAATGCCGTCCTGATAAGCCGGACAGAAAGCATACAGAGTTACGCAGTCAGGTTCAGGAACTATACAACATTAGTCATGGCTCAGCCGGGGCAAGGAGTATCGCCGCAATGGCAACGCTCAGAGGCTTCCGGATGGGGCGCTGGCTTGCCGGCAGACTCATGAAAGAGCTGGGGCTGGTCAGTTGTCAGCAGCCCATCCATCGGTATAAACGCGGTGGCCATGAACACATCGCTATCCCGAATCACCTTGAGCGTCAGTTCGCAGTGACAGAGCCTAATCAGGTGTGGTGCGGCGACGTGACGTATATCTGGACAGGTAAGCGCTGGGCATACCTTGCCGTTGTTCTCGACCTGTTCGCGAGGAAACCGGTGGGCTGGGCAATGTCGTTCTCACCGGACAGCAGGCTGACCATCAAAGCGCTAGAAATGGCGTGGGAAGTTCGCGGCAAACCAGCCGGGGTGATGTTCCACAGTGATCAGGGCAGCCATTACACAAGCAGGCAGTTCCGGCAGTCACTGTGGCGGTACCGGATCAGGCAGAGTATGAGTCGTCGTGGAAACTGCTGGGATAATAGTCCGATGGAGCGCTTCTTCAGAAGCCTGAAGAACGAGTGGTTGCCGATGACTGGTTACACAAGCTTCAGCGATGCTAACAGTGCAATAACGGACTATATCGTTGGGTATTACAGTACGTTCAGGCCACACGAATATAACGGTGGGTTACCACCAAACGAATCGGAAAACCGATACTGGAAAAACTCTAAAGCGGTGGCCAGTTTTAGTTGACCACTTCAACTAGGGAACATTAGCATGCCAAAAAATTTCTAAAAATTAATGGGCTGGTTTACCGAGATACATACACCAAGGCTGTGTGTAGCACGAAGCAGTGCAATGAAGAAACAAGACTTTGAAAATCTATCGTAAGTCCATCTGACATGGCAGTACCATCATTAGTAATGGTTGACAATTGATAAAGCGATGCTAATGAGTTAGATTAAATAATGAACCAAACACATAATTAGACTTAACTTAGCGATATTTGCTCGTAAAGGTGCAGCAATGCTTGAAAAATTAGAATTAACCAAAAATGTTCAATTTTATAAAATTAAGAATGATGATCCTCTACGATCCGCGAATGAAAATGTTATTTTAGATATTTTCAACGTAGCTGACGATAATATAGAGCCAGAACACGGCTACATTTTAAATAAATTTAGAGATATTCGTACATTTATTGACAACGATATTCAGTATCGATATTCCATTAAGATATTCCCTACTATAAGACCAGTTTACTTCATAAGAAAAGAGATAGAAGAAGAAGGGTTATATGATCGGATCTATGCTTTCATAATTATTTTCGAGTTTGATGACCACATTTGCATAATTAAAAAAAGCTGTGCAAATATCACTGATAAAATTGAAATGAACTTTGATCTAATTACGAGTGCAATGATCGCTGATACTTTCAACGACTCTGATGTATCTTTCCAAAGAATATCTATGAGAAACATGACTGTATCAGAAAAAGCTATTAGAAACCGTTCTTACGAAGCAGCAGATCTTAAGGGCACTTTTTCAACTCATGCTGCTGGTAGATCTATACCCTTATTTTTAAAGTATCGTCAAGGTTCTATTGTAAGGACTATATCTGGAACAGGAAGGCTAGTTGAATCTTCTCATAGAGTGAATTTTGATGATTTAGCTTTGTGGGTTTACAATCAACTATTGCTAATAAAAGATGGCAGCGGTGAAAAAGATTTTCTTGATGCTTTTGCAAAACAAAAGAATCTTCAGGATGTTTTGGAGGTCACATCACCCAATGCAATTTTAATCGAGAGCGCATCCTTATATGATCAGCTTATCGAAGATAGCATTCAAATTAAATATGTTAATAAGAAAGGGAAAGATACAGTTCTTAATGCTAGCCAGATGAATATGTTATTTAAGCATCTTGAGCGAGTTTACACTATAAATTCAGACAAAAGAATCTCGAAAGTTTTAGGGAAAGCATTCATCAGAGTTAATAATAAAACATTGACGTTTGACTCATCCTTTTTGAGATCACTCAAAGTCAATATCTCAGGCAGTGACGTAACATTACAAAGCTATATAATAAAGAATGGTTTTTACAGCATTACTTTTAATGATCCTCGATACATGTATTTCATAGGTAACTGTTTTCAAGATGATTCAGGAATTTCTGAGATAAATAGCATACTTGATATGTTAACCCCAGTGAAAAACATGAGCCTAGTGAAGACCGAAAAAGGTAGTTTCAGAAGAAATAGTGCTAATTTTTCAAGAGATTCAATGTTTTATTTAGTTGAAAATAAACATAAACATGATGATTATGTTTTCTGTGATGATTTGGGCACTGAGTGGGCAGATCATATAACCTTTAATAAAAAAGATTCTTGTATTAATTTCATTCATTCTAAACATGGTCCGAAGAGCACATCAGCGAGCAATCTTCATGATGTTATAGGTCAGGCGGTTAAAAACTTAGGTTATCTTAACTTTAGCCAAGCGGATTTGACTAAAAAGATACATGACAAGCTATCGTTAAATTACAACTCTACCAAGGGTCCTACGCAGATAAAAAGAGCCCGGAAAGGAAATATTGTTGTCTTTGATGCATATATGACGGAAATGCTTAAAGACTATAAGCTACACAGGAAATGCATTTTGAGTTGTTCTTTTATTTCGAAAAGTGCAATAACTACAGAATTTAAAAAGATACAGAAAGGAGAGAAAGTGAATGGTCATATCACGCAGCTTTTATGGATACTTTCATCTTTTTCACATGCAGTAAAGGAGACAAATGCTATCCCTTTAATTTATTGTGAAGATTGATATATTTTTGAATAAAGTCAGTCATCGACTTTGAAGCCCTGAAAAATATCCATATCCTTCAGGTCCGTCTCGATAACCTTTATCGTATCCGCACCAACAAGAAAATGTTTTATTCGGGTGAGCATGCATACCTCGCTCGTCCCCTTCAAACGTAACCGTGTCGGCGTCGTTATTCCCCGGCATAACCTGGCGAGCAGGAATAAATACTGCGGGAATGGGGACGGTAGCGTCATCGTGATGATGTTTGAGCCAGTAATAAAAGGTGGCCGGGTTCAAATCGTGTTGCCGGCAATAGTGTTGTTTAGTTAACCCGCTCTGTTGCCAGGCGTCGAGATGCTGTTGCCGTTCACTGTGAGAATACCGTTTTGCCATATTTGACCTCAGGTTCATTTTATTGAGTGAGGGAAGCATGTGGCAGCTGAGTTTTGTTAACAATATGAGTTCGCCAGACGCTTACCGCTCTGTTGCCAGGCATCGAGATGCTGCTGCCGTTCACGGTGAGAATACCGTTTTGCCATATATTACCTCAGGTTCGTTTTATTGAATGAGGGCAGCGTGTGGCAGCAGAGTTTTGTTAGCAATATGAGTTCACCGGACGCTTCGTATACAGTTCCACCGAATGAAGCTTCTGGCACATCGACGACTACGGCTTTACATGCTTGAAAGCAGTATCCCTTGCTTCCTGAATTTTTTGAATGATCGCTTTTCTTACCTGATTTTTACTTCCTTCCTCTAGTCGCGATAGTCGTTCGATACTGAAATCGAATGTGGTTCCAGAGTAATCGTCATCTCTTGAAGTTTTTCCTGAAAATGAAAATTCAACACCACAGTCGCCAGTATTTGCGCCAAATTTGAAAGCATATGTAGCTGTCATTTTTATCAAATAGTAATATTGGTAGTAGCTTGGTTCATGGAGAAGGAATATTTTCCCAAGATCACTACCTTTTATCTGTATTTTGTTGACATGACCTTCCATCCACTCAATTCGTTGTTCTTTCGGCAGTGCCCCGGCCTCCTGATCTCGAATGATCTCGAAGTTACCGATCTCCTTGAAAGAGAAATCAGGAGTATTAACAGATGTCAATTGCAGAAAGAAACGGATACGTTCACTGTTCGTGAAGTCATTAAAAAAAATAGATTCAGGTTGTTCGTTCGATGTTACACCTTTTGATTTGTAGAATTTACCGATGGCCCCAGTAATGGCATCGTTAAGCTTATTGGTGTCCTTGGATGTTCTGAATCTGTTGACCTCAATTTCCAAACCGCTACCAGATTGTTTAAGCAGTATTTCCCCCGGATAAACAACCTCCTGCTCTATCCAGTCTTTGCTGAAATCTAGCACTCGTAAGGAATATGAAATCAGGACATTTCCATCAGGGTCAACCGAAATAGAGGGTTCGGAAGCAAATTCACGATCATCTTCAATTTTAATGCCCCCAATAGCTGAATCGAAGTTATTAAGAATTTCCGACTTCCAGTCGGCACTTGGAGATGTCAGTTTAAAATTGCAAGACGAATACTTTTTTCCTGATTCTCGAGTAAAGGACTTTTCAACAAGCATCTTGAATTCGGCCGGAGTTAACAAAGAAGCACTCAAAAGTGGTACAGTATCCGATTTGTTGGTGCTGCCTATAAATATCCCTTTCTCCTTGAGTGTCTCTGTGATTTCACCATTACTAATGTGCTCGCTATTGAGCAGTACTCTCAAGCGATCCCCCCATAGCATGGCTCGCTCATAATCAAATTGTTTGGCAGGGGCTTGTCTGCTCGGTGTGTTCATAATCCGTACTCCAGAAGATCAAGGAGAGATTTTTTATAGCAAAACACTTTAATACGTGCTTTCCTCTCTTGGTAAGCCATCAGAACAGCATCTTTTGCTTGCTTGTCATCCGCAGGGTGGTAGCTTTCTAGGCCAATAAATATGTCTTCAACCCATCCGTCAGCGAAGTCGAAAGCCAGACTGCAAATTTTCTTGAGGGATTCTTCCGAGAAAGCTTGTTTGACATATAGACACAGAGAAGGCCTTTCTCCCAGAGTGAATCTAATGGGAATGAGATCGGAAGCTATGAGTTCTATTGGTAGTACATCACCATATCGTTCATCTGGAGAGGCAATCACATTCCCAAGTTTTGGATAATAAAAACTATACTCTTTCCCCTGCTTGATGGCCCTGAAATGGCTAATTGCTTCTTTAATGAACGAGGCGCGTGACATATCTAATAGATAGAGTGGGCAATTTGAGGATAAGTCAAGCTGTACGTTGCTTAAGGCCGGTTTGATGTCTTTTTCTAAATTTTCGCTGTCCCCATGCAGCCAAACAAGAAGGCCCACATGTTTTTTCTGCCTGCGGCCTTGGAAGGTTTGTAGTTTCTGTGAGATCTCAGCGCTTATTTTTGAGCAGGAGACAATCTCATCAAGCTCGGACAAGTGTTTTTTGAATGCCGTCCTGACACCTTGATCCCCTTTAGGGTAGCCTTTTTTTGCATTTTTAGATGAGATATATACAACATCAGTCCGACTATCATGAAGTGGATTGTCATAGATAAAAATAAAGTCATTTCCGTGAGTTTTCTCTCGGTTATGAGATTTATTTATGCAAGGTACGCTGACACCTTTCAACAGATTGTTCCATCCAATCAACCTCAAGAGTTCTTCTGTGATTTTTTCTCCATTCTCACCAGAGGTTTTCGACGGCTCACCCATTTTTTCTCTCCAAAGTTACATTTATTTTTATGGATTTGCCATCGAGCTTGAACTCCACGTCACTAAATGAAAGGTCGCCAGGGATTATCAAGCTAATATCGTTACCTAAGTTGATGCGATTGAATATTCTATTCAACTTGGTCTGAAGGCTTTTTGCAGATACACTCATGTCTTTTGTATCAACCAATCCTTTGCGTTCAACCAGTCGGTCTAATTCCTTGTCCCATACATCAGGAGATACATATTTTTCAGACACTTCCCTGATTTCTTCACCCAGCACATTGTCTTTGTCTGAGCACAAGGCAATGACTTCCCGACAAAACTCTTGTCGCGCTACAGGGCTTTCAATATTTTCACGAACCTTCTCTATCAATCCGGTAGCGACGGCTGACTTAGTGCTTTCATTGGGAATCTGCTTTGCCTTCAAAAAGTCATCAACCCAGTATTTTGTTCGACTACTGAGCCTATCAATGGCATAGATAATATCGGTACCATCAACAATCAGAGCCCCCTTGTCAATCAAATCGGGATTTATGCCGCTGGAGACTTCGAGTTGCTGTATTTTTCCGTCTATGCGGGCTGACAAATACTGCTGCTTTGATTCTGACTTGTAGATTCCAATTGCAGAACGATATACATCACCCACTTTAAGCTTATCAAACAGAATCACAAAAAGATCGCCAGACGCAATGTTGGGGTGATGGGCAGAGGAATATAAGTGAGTGGCCAGATTTTTCGACAGATCTTCAAAAGATATTTTTTTGCTAAAAAATCCCGAGGCATGATGTGCCACATCGTTTAGCGCCATATCACTCTCGTGGCTCAGCACATATTGATTCTTGTCGCTGACTATTCCACGTAAGTAACCGCCAAGTATGACGTTAGAAATGCTATCTGTAATGGCGAAGCATTTATCCGCCAAAACCAAAGATTCCTCTCTCAAGCGGTTTCCAACCTGATGGAGTATGACTGCTTTGACAACCGACTCACCAATTTCCATTAATTCTCCCCTTTAGATCCAACACCCACGGTGCCAGGTAGTGTGCTCGACTACTCTAAGTTTTCCTCAGTTTCTACTTTCAATTCAAGCTATGCAAGCAGTAGGCTACGACATCGGCGCAACGAGGAAGAAGACCCGCGGGGTTTGGCGGGACTACCTGTTCGTGCCCCTCGACAATCCTTCGTTCCCGGCGACGGTCTATACCTTCCAGATTGAAGGCAAGGACGGTGCAAACGACTTGCTCTTGTGCGCAGCAAGCCCAATAGCTACCAGCCAGCATTCAGAAAAATGTTGTCTAGATCCAGACCGTAATGAGAAATTACACTCCGTTTCTGGCGGATTTGATGTCGAGAAGATTAATCTGGTCGATCTGAACCGCCCCGGTTTTCCGGGGCGGTTCATAAAGTCCCCCTCTCCTTTCTATAGTAATGGCGATGTCACTCGATACTTCTTGCAGGCTTTTGATGCCGAGGTCCATTTTTGTGTCCTTTCTAAGAGCCCATACATTCGTCTTTTTGTAAGCATCCCGGCAAACCGGACCATCATTTTTCGATATTCACTTGCACAACATCAATTTCAAATTGATAAACTCCCCACCAAATCCCCCAACGTCACCATCAACATCATCGGGTCAATCGGTGAAGGCTCAAATCCCACACGCAGGTAAAATTCCCGCGCTTCATCAGACAGCGTATGAACCAGCATCCCACGAATGCCAATAGTATCCGCCACCTGAATCACCCGCAGCCCCGCATCCCTTACTAGCGCCCGACCAACGCTCTGACCATGCAATGATTTATCTACTGCCAGACGTCCCAGCACTACTACCGGGATCGGATCGGGCATATTGCGACGAAAACGTCCGGGGACGGCATTCGTTGCTACAGCGCTGGAGGCCAATGAGTAATACGCCAGCACTTTTGAGCCATCGCAACTGACAAAAGTTCGTGATGCGCCAGTGACCTGATTTTTCATCGCCCGCTGTTTCAGCCAGTTGTCCATAGACTCCACGCCGCAACAGAATAAAGATAGTACATGTTCGGCGCGGAGTGGCTCAGGGGCGGAAATCATTTTTTCTGTTCCCACGGTGCAGGCGTTTGCATGGTTTTTCGCAGCGCGGCATTTGGTGCAGGAGCCTGATCCAAACGAGCAAGGAATTCCTGATAAGCATCGGGATCTGCCATGATGATGCGCTGATCGATCAACGCTTCCTCTGCGGCAGCACGAGCGGCCTCAAGGACAAAATCAGTACGATTTTTCCCTCTGGCCTTCGCTGCACGATCGATCAGATCGCGTTCAGCGGGCTTGATGCGTAAATTCAATGTTTCGCGTTTAACAGAAACGTTGTTCGTCACTGGCATGATGTTATCCTCCGGCCTACTCTCTGGATATTAATCATACAGCAACCGTAACGCTAATGTCATTACGATTTATCGGTATCATAGGGAATCGAACCAAAGAAACGAACCGGGCATTTCTTTATCGCATGTGACCCATCATTCTGATCTATCTATTAAAATACGGGTCAATCCACGGGTCTTGACAATAGATGCGGTTAAAATTTATGCTGTATTTCAACTTAATAGAAAGCTGAATGATCCCGAGTCCGGGCACCATATTTTTGTTTTGGGACGTTCCTATGCGTCCGGGAACATAGAAAAATCAGTAAGTTGATGAAAATCTGGAGTACCTCAAGGTACTACCAGATTTTTTGACATCCGTAGTTTTTGGGGGCTTAATTGGGGGCCTGTCGGTTCGATAAACTACGGAGCCCCCGCCATGCCTCTGACTGATACCGCCATCCGCAACGCCAAGCCGCTCGATAAACCTTACAAACTCAGCGACGCGCAGGGCTTATACCTGCTGATCAAACCTAACGGTTCCAAGCTCTGGCATCTTAAGTACCGCTTCGGCGGCAAGGAGAAGAAGCTGGCGTTTGGCGCTTACCCGACTGTCTCGCTGGCAAATGCCCGTAAACTGCGTGAAGAATCCCGGACTATTCTCAGCGCGGGGGACGATCCCGGCTTAAAAAAACAGCACGACAAACAGGCGAAGAAAAACGGCAATACCTTTGAAGCCATTGCCCGTCAGTGGGTGGCCGCGAATATTCGCTGGACTGAGGCACACACCGCCAAAGTCTTGCGCTCACTGGAATTGCACGTTTTCCCGCTCATCGGCAATACCCTTATCACCGACCTGAAAACCGCAGATCTCCTGATCCCGCTACGGGTAGCGGAGAAAAAGGGCTGTCTGGAAACGGCTGCACGGATACAGCAACGCACGACAGTCATCATGCGTTACGCCGTACAGGAAGGACTGATTGCCAGCAATCCGGCCAATGACCTCTGCGGCGCTATCACCCCACCACCGAAAAACCATTACCCTGCCCTGCCGCTGGAAAAATTGCCGGAACTGCTGGAACGAATCGAAGGCTATTCCGGCAGGCTGCTAACAAGGTTGGCGGTACAGCTTAATTTGCTGATCTTTATCCGCTCCAGTGAATTGCGTTTTGCCCGTTGGACGGAGATCGATCTGGATAACGCCATGTGGACACTTCCCGCACAGCGTGAGCCTATAGCTGGCGTGCGTCACTCAGAGCGGGGCGCAAAAATGAAAACGCCGCATCTGGTGCCGCTGTCAAAACAGGCGGTAACGGTACTGAAGCAGCTAAAACTGTTGTCCGGCAACGGGGATTTACTCTTTCCCGGCGATCACGATCCACGTAAGCCAATGAGTGAGAACACCATCAACAAGGCGCTGCGCACGATGGGCTATGATACACAGGTGGACATTTGCGGACATGGCTTCCGCACAATGGCCTGTAGCGCGTTGATTGAATCAGGTCGCTGGTCAAAAGATGCCGTGGAGCGGCAGATGAGCCATCAAGAGCGTAACCACGTTCGCGCCGCCTATATCCACAAGGCGGAGCACCTCGACGAACGCACGCAGATGATGCAATGGTGGTCGGACTATCTCGACGCCTGCCTGCATCAGTTCATCCCGGCTTATCGCTTTGAGAAGTCGATTAAGGTTGCCTGAGCCAGACTGATGCACCAATGGAAATAGAATAAGCCGCGGCAAAATATTACTTTGTAACGGCTTATATAATTTTTTAAAAATTATTTTTTCTCTAACCCTTTAATTTTATGAATGATGTTTTTAACATCGCCATGTTTTGTATTTGAAGGAAGATTGTTTTTTAACAATGTTCTGTTTGCTGCTGTCTCGCGATAGCCATGCTTGCTTAAAAGATCATTTAATTCATAGTCTTGATCTTTGTTTACAAAGTCCCAGTCTGATTTAGACATTCTTTCTCCTTTTAAAATATTAATAATGTCAGAGTAATCAATTGACCTGCCCCCAGTGTTAGATACAACGATCAGTTAGTAATATCGGTTTGTTTACCTTCTAATTTTCCATTTCTCCAGCCTGCTGCAAATTCAGACGGTGTCTGGTAGTTCAGCGAGGAATGAGGTCTGCACTCGTTATAGTCCTGCCGCCAGTCATTGATAATTTTCCGGGCATGAAGAATATCGCTGAACCAGTGCTCATTCAGGCACTCATCCCGAAAGCGACCGTTAAAGCTCTCAATAAATCCGTTCTGAGTTGGCTTACCTGGCTGGATTAATCGCAACTCAACACCATGCTCAAAGGCCCATTGATCGAGAGCGCGGCAGGTAAACTCCGGGCCCTGATCGGTTCTTATCGTCGCAGGGTAGCCACGAAACAGCGCAATGCTGTCCAGAATGCGTGTCACTTGCACGCCTGTAATCCCGAATGCTGTGGTGATCGTCAGGCACTCCTTCGTGAAATCATCCACACAGGTAAGGCACTTAATCCGGCGACCGCTGCAGAGTGCATCCATGACAAAATCCATTGACCAGGTCAGGTTCGGTGCATCCGGGCGCAGGAGCGGAAGCCGCTCAGTCGCCAGCCCTTTACGACGCCGTCTGCGTTTTACGCTCAGGCCATTAAGGTGATAGATGCGGTAAACCCGCTTGTGATTAACGCAAAGACCTTCACGCCGCAGAAGCTGCCATATACGCCGGTAACCAAAGCGGCGGCGTTCAAATGCAATCTCAGTGATGCGCAGGGATAGCTGCGCGTCAGCAGCCGGACGCTGGGCCGAATAACGGCAGGTTGACAGGGACAGGCCTGCCAGCCTGCAGGCACGACGTTGCGACAGACCCGTTGTCTCACACATGACTTCCACGGCTTCCCGCTTCTGGTCTGTCGTCAGAACTTTCGGCCCAGAGCCACCTGAAGCGCCTCCTTATCCAGCATGGCTTCAGCGAGTAGCTTCTTGAGACGGGCGTTCTCCTCTTCAAGGGACTTGAGTCGCTTTACTTCGGGGACTTCCATGCCGCCAAACTTCTTGCGCCATGTGTAAAAGGTGGCGTCTGAAATAGCATGCTTGCGGCAGAGTTCCCGGGCAGAAACCCCGGCTTCGGCCTCGCGGAGGATACTGATGATCTGTTCGTCGGAAAAACGCTTCTTCATGGTGACGTCCTCATGTGACTTATGAAGACATTACTAACATCGGTGTGTATTAATCAACGGGGAGCAGGTCACAATTAATGGGCCATTAACACAACAAATGACTCATACTGTATATAGATGAAGATCTGAATAATTCAAGTATTACAGAACGTTTCTTTCGACATGGCAGAAACCATACTAACGTACTGGGCGTGTTTTTATGGCTTTTCAATTCCTGTGCCATTCAGGAATTGAAAAGTGGCGTGAGGCGAGTAAATGCCATTTCGCAGAAATGGCTAATTTGCGTCGCCCGAACCCACCCGCGAGCGTTCGCCCCCAGGGGAACCGAGCAGGCCGGGGGGAGCCGAATAAATTTTGCCGCCCCAGCGAGCAAAAAGACGCGCCCACGCGTCGGTTTATTTGGGGGGCTTGCCCCGCATACCGTCGCCGCTAAGTCTCCGGCCACAAGCCGGTAGCGTGGCGCGACCAACCCATTTAAAGCCGCGTTTCCCGTTATTTCGCACCGAGCTTGCGAGAAAGAGAAATAACAGGCTAAAACGCGCGTCTTAAAGGGGTTGGTCGCGCGTAGCGGGCGACGGTGTGCCGCCGTTGACGTTGGGGGTTTTGGCGCGGCGTCCAGCCGCGACATTACCCCCATGCGACAGTCCATAAGGGCGTCCAGCCCGCGTGAACTGGCGCACGCCGTTCGGGCCGGGAGGTAGACTTCCCGGCGCATGCCCGCAACGCGGCTACCTCACGAGCCCCATGCTTTCGCCCCGCCTTTTCGCCCAACACTGTGGGGCGAATTGATGGGGCGATGCTGTGGGGCGAGATGCAGACAAAGGAGGCAACATGATTTAAAACACGCTTGTCGCTTCACTATCGTCGATAGTAACTGGCGCGCTGACCTTGATTGATGTTATGCAACAACATCAAGTGATGCAAACTGGGTTAATCAATTCACGCGTCGATAGTGTATCGGAGTCGCTATAGAATGCTGTGCTCCTCGCCATACCACATCTGAGAGCGTGATAGATCCACGAAACGATGCTCATCCTCACTGAGTGCTTGTAATGCTTTCACGCCATCCACCCTTTTTCTGGCGGCAATATGAGCGTCAAAATCGTCCGCCCCCCATTGCGGATGCTCTCCTTTAACCTAATTAACAACGCATTACGGTTGATCAGAAAAATACCGGCCCGAAGGCCGGTACTATTGATGAAATACAAACGAGCGCGGCTTATCACTCCGGGTAAAAATCCGGGCTCATAATTTGTTCTGCGGTCCAGAGACAGGAAGCCGGAAATTTTTCCAGACCGATGCCCGTTTCTTTTGATGCTAACGCCAATGCATCAAACCAGGTATCTTCCAGCCACTCCGGATCAACCAAAGTCGCTTTCAGACTGGGAGTTTTCTTAAGGCGGCGTTCAATCAGGCCACGTTGCCCCTGAATCGTCAGTTCCCAACTCACACCACGATGAGTTGACTGGAATTGCCATTTCAGAAGATGAGCCAGTAAAACCGCCATCCGGCTAGCCAGTTCGCGTTTTTCACTTTTGCCCACGTCTTCTATCTCCTCGGCAATGTTTTCGATATCAAGCTGACTGAGTTTACCGGCACGGAGTAGCGCAGCCTGTTCATTAGCCCAGGCCACCACGTCGGTATCATAATGAGTTCCCATGGAGCCTCCTGTGAGTTAACTGAAAAAATACGAACAGAACAACATCGTATGTCGAAGTATACCATACAGACTTTCGCAGAAAGCATGGATAACTGATTTCAGCATGTCGTAGCCGCATGCAATCAGTGCAAGGATGACGATGATCTTGTAAAACAAGTCCTCCTGTTAAAATAGCAGGTACGATGAAGTGTATCACGATGGAAAACGATGGTGTCGCTGTGAATATGCTGCATCCGTGCCGGGGCACGTTGTCCGCCATGTGATGCGGAGCGGACCGGATCTGCGTGTGAAAGCACGCCGCAGCCCTGAAGATCCTGGCTGCCTGGGTGGGCTGATAACATCAGCGTCAACGGCACCATGCTGCCTGACGATTTGTCGGCAATCACCTGACAATAAGGTGCGTGATCTCACCGCTTTTATGGAAGGACAGCTGGCTGATTTAGCGTGGGGAGATGCGGGTTCGCCGACTTAATTTATGCAAGAGATCCCTATCCTGGAATTTACTGACCGGTGGAAGAGGTGTTGTTTCAGTCGAGGGGCTAACTGATGGCGGGCAAAACAGACATTTCCGGCGACGCGCAGGCGACAGGCTAAACGGAGTACAAACCACCCGGTACGCCACCGGAAATGCCCGAACACATTTTTACCTGAATGCCGTCACACAGACAAGACCTGATGCTGCTATGCGTAAACAGAATGCAAATCGCCTGGGCTAAATCACTCCTGTTCAAGACTGAAGGACAATTCGTCCTCGTTTGCCTTTAAATAGCTCCGGGTAGGGCGTGTGTCACTGGTTTACTCAAGCCCTACCCGGATAACAAGCGAAGCGCGTTAGCGTCGTGTCAATTGTGGGCAATGCTTGCGCCCGCCGCCAAATGGTTGTATAAAATTCATGCGAAACGCTGTTTGTTGACAGCACCCCAGGCAGCCCAGGTCTTTAAGGCTGCGCAGACCGGTCCCCCCGGCTGTGACCTCTCCCCGGCCTGCCCACACACCGTTAACGCAGGCGCATGCGTTGCCGCATGGGTGTGATGTTGTTAGCCGGGCTTACTGCCCCCCTTGATTTCACCTCAGGTGCTCATCTGGCTTTTTTCAGGGCAATCGACTCCGCTTGCCCACTTTTTTATCTGCTCACTGCACCTTGCCACCGTGGCCTCTGCCTGGCGGCGCCTTATCCTTATGCGGCAATCACTGCTCCCGGCCCACTGCGGCAATACGCCTTTTCACCGGCCCGCGGGCGGGACGGTCACTTTAAAGCGACAGCGCAAAGTGACCGTCTCCGCACTGCCGCAGCCCGCCCTTGTCCGCGCGGCGTCTGCCGCAACCGTCACCATCTGACAGGCCTCTCAGGCCTGCGATTATCCCCGTCAACCATCGACTACTAAGGAGGAAAAAGACCGAATACCGAGGCAGGCCGGAAGGCCTGGGGAAATATCCTGACACGCGTCAGGCGGCCGCACCGAGTGCGTCACCGTACCCCGCAATACCTCACCTGACACCCCGCCCCGGTGCAGGTATTCGTCTTCAGGACCGCGTCACCGGGGAAAGGTCAGTACCACTACCCATTGCCATTGGGTAATGGCGTGTATGAGTACCTGAAACAGACGGACAAGGTATGGGAGACATTTTTATGTCGACGCTACAACGGGAATTAACCCGGCTGGCTCGCCAGGCGGGTGGCAGTTACAAGACGGTGCATGACCGCACCGGCATGGCCCGGCGGTTTGTGCAACACCTGCGCGCCCTCAACATCCAGTCCCGCAGCGTGGAGCAGATTAAAGCCAGACACATTGAAAGCTATATCGAGGCCCGTAAGGCCGAGGGCATCGGTGCGCGCAGCCTGCAAAATGAAATGGCCGCCATCAGGACGGTGCTCCATACGGCCGGACGCGACCGGCTGGTGGAAGACCACCGTCTGAGCAACGCAACCCTGGGTATCAGCGGGGCCAGCCGGGCGGGGACCAAAGACCCGCTGCCGGACACCGTGTTTGACCGCGTTTATCAGAACGCGCTGGCGCGCGACGCCGGACTGGCGGCCACGCTGCAACTTCAGCGCCTGCTGGGGCTACGGGCCCAGGAAGCGGTCCAGGCCGTGCTGTCGCTGGACACCTGGCGACATGAGCTGGACGCCGGGAAATCCCGGCTGACAATCACCTTCGGCACCAAGGGGGGACGCTTGCGGGAAACCAGCGTCATTTACCCGCAGCAGGTCAACGCGGCCATCGACACCGCCCGGCAGATTGCCGCGCAGCGCCACGGTCGGCTGATTGACCGCCCGGCACTCAAAAATGCCATGGACTACTACCACTATCATCTTCGCCAACTGGGACTGACCGGGCGACAGGCCTCCCAAAGCCTGCGCTATGCCTGGGCGGTGGACAGCCTCAGTTGGCACCGCCAGCAGGGTGCCGGCCATAAAGACGCGTTGGCGCGGGTGGCGATGGACCTGGGGCACGGTGACGGGCGCGGGGAGTTTGTGAAACGGGTGTATGCCCAACAGCCCGCAGGAGGAAAAACATGAGGCCAGCCAGGGGAAAGGCCCACAGAGACGCCCGCCCGGACGGGGAGGTATTGCCGTCCGGGCGGCGCTGACATTTTTCTGCCAAACGCTGTTAGATGACCGTGGAGGTCCGTATGAAGCCACCCTTGCTGGTTGACCAGCAGAAGTCCCCCTTCACCACCACCCTGCCTTTGCATCCTGGTTCGCAGGGCTACGACACCCGCCAGGATTACCTTATCAAGGGGCATTTACCCAGTTTACGGCCCCAGCGGCTCGTACAAGTCCTTCCTGGCGGTGTCCTGGGCCTGCCATATCGCCACCGGCATGCCCTGGGCGGGACGGCGGGTCACGCAGGGCTCGGTGCTGTATATTGTCGGAGAAGGCGGTATCGGCGTACCGCGGCGCATTAAGGCCTGGGAAAACACCTTTAATGGCGACAGCCCGGTCAGCAGCCTGTGGCGCATTGACTGCCCGGTTTTCCCGGCCAGTCCGGAAAGCGCGGAGCTGGTCGTGATGGCCGCACAGGATGTGCAAAGCCAGACCGGGATGGCGGTCCGGCTGATTGTACTCGATACGCTGGCGCGTTGTTTTGGCGGCTCGGATGAGAACGCCGCCCGCGATATGGGCGCATTTATTCAGGGCTGTGATTATTCAGGGCTGTGATTATATCAAGGCAAAAACCCGCGCCACGGTGCTGATTATCCATCATTCCGGCAAAGATGAGGACAAAGGAACACGCGGCTCCAGCGCCTTCCGGGCGGCATTGGATGCGGAATTTAACGTCCGGCGCGAAGAGTCAGGGCCGGGGCTGGTGCTGAGCTGCACCAAGATGAAGGATGCGGAGGAGCCGCCGCGCCAGGCCTATGCGTTAAACCGGGTGCCGCTGTACGCGGATGATGACGGAGAGGAGATTGTGTCCCTGGTGCTGAACGATGAAGGCCACCGCCCGGACCGGCCCTCGGAGCCCCGATACATCGCGGCGTTGCCGCGCTAACGGGGCGAGACGTACCTCGGCCCAGGACATTGCCGGTCAGGCCGCATGGCTTTGCAGGGCGTGCGGGGTTCCGTGGATTTTGCTAATCCTCAACCGGCTTCGCCGGGTCCCGGCGGCCAGCAGCCTTGCCACCCTCTGCAACGTTCTTTGCCGCCTGCCATGCGCTGGTGCGCATTACCATCCCAGGAACACGCTTTGCGGAAATGAAGCCTTTTCCGTCGCGAGTAGCCAGAGTATGAGGTGGGGGACTCCGGGGGAAAACCAAAAAAAATGGCTAATCTCCCCACTTTACGGTTGTCTAGGCACAGAGTAAGTGGGGGAATGAAAAAATATTTTAAAATCAATAAGATGACCATTCCTGGACAGACGTAATGAGGGAGGATGTGGGACGGTATTATTTTGGGGGAACATGGGGGATTGCTTTATGATGTCGCGAGGTTCTTGAATCTGTACTGTATCAAGCTCAACCGATGCCGCGCAGAAGCTATTTTTAAATTGTACTCTGGCTCGACAGGAACGTACTTAAGAAAATAACGTTAACTGCCTGTTAACTCTCCTGAGAATGTCAATGAACACTGATAATGATATTGCAGTATTGGCTTCAAATATTGCCATAATGGAACCCTCTGATGGGCTTGAAAAGAAGCTTGCACTAGCCGCAAAAGAAAATCGTAGACTGGTCATTAAGCTTGGATTCGACCCTACTGCACCTGATCTTCATCTCGGGCATGCTGTTGTATTACGTAAATTGAGGCAGTTTCAGGACGCTGGTCACAGTATTGTCATTATTATTGGTGACTTTACTGCCTCTATTGGTGATCCGACGGGTCGCAACAAGCTTCGTCCACCATTAAGTGAAGAACAAATAGCTATTAATAGTCAGACCTATATCGACCAGCTCGGCCGAATTATAGATATTTCCCGTATAGAAGTACGCCGCAACTCCGACTGGTTCAGAAAAATGCCTTTTTCTGAAATCATTGGGCTTGTTTCCCGCGTCACGCTGGCACAAATGATGCAGCGTGATGATTTCAAAAACCGATATGCCGCATCCTCCCCTATTCATCTACACGAGCTCCTGTATCCAGTGCTTCAGGGATATGACTCTGTGATGATTAACGCGGACATTGAGCTTGGTGGTACGGATCAGCTCTTCAATAACATGGTAGGGCGTATGCTACAGGAGTCCTTCGGAAGTGAGGGACAGTCGGTCATCACTATGCCTTTGCTCGAGGGGCTGGACGGCAAGGATAAAATGAGTAAATCGAAAGGGAACTATATTGCGTTAACAGACAACCCTGAGGATATGTACGGGAAAGTCATGTCGCTGCCCGATCATCTCATTTTCAGTTATCTCAGCCTGGCCACGAATGTGCCTGCAGAACACATCATTGAGGCCAGAGAGCAGGTGGAACGGGGAATGAATCCCATTCTTTTAAAAAAGGATCTGGCACACAAGATAGTTGCAATCTACCATGGTGGCGAAGCGGCTGACACTGCTGGCAATCACTTTGAGCGGGTATTTCAACAACACAATCCCACCGAAGAAGACCATCTTCCCCTCAATCTTGAAGGACATGCGCACCTGTCACTGATTGATCTCTGCAGCCAGGCCCTTGCCGAAATGAGCCGCTCTGAGATCCGGCGGCTTATCCGTTCGGGGGCAGTAAGGATCAATGCCCACAAAGAGACCGATGAACTGGCAACGATTTATCCGGAGCCAGGCATGCTCCTTTGGATGGGTAAACGTCACCGTTTTATCGTCAGGTAGGCGCAGACATCTATTCCGTAAAAGGCCGGGTGATTTTTATCAGCTTGCCTTTCCTTATACCTTCAAGAATGGGAGGCTCAGTTTTCAGTTCCTCCCGCCAAAACTGTTCATCCTCCAGCAGTTCCAGAATAAGTGGAAGATGCCCATCCTGTGAGTAAATATTCCCTCCTGGCGCGAGACAGGGATAGAGGCATCGCAGGCATTCGCGGGTTGAAAGCAGCAGGTCCACATCCAGAAATGCCGTGGCAACAGGCCTGGACCAGTGATGCATGGTCTCTGAAAACCATCCAGGTACAAACTCGCATATTGTTATGTCACCATACTTTTCAACGTTTGCCTTCACTTCTTCCAGCGAGCCGCAGAACTCACCTTCACGAAAAACAACCTCACGGCCTTCAATACTCATACCGTGTTCCTCGTTATGGGCGGGCAATCCCATAAATGAATCAAAAACCACTAACGGTCTCCCAGCAATAGCGGCGGCCAAGCTGAACTTGGCGGTGCTTGAACCTTTGAAACACCCCGCCTCAACCACACATCCTGGACGGCTTTGCGTAAGCGAGAGAATTTCGGTGCAGAACGAAAGAATATCTTGCGTACTATGTGGGCTGATGAGTTCATTAGAGATATGATAGTGACTTTCCACAATAGCGCGTCGCTGTTCACTGGTGGCATGTATTGCGGTATTTGTCATAAACAGTTCAACCAAATCCTTGTGGGGATCTTTTCCTTCACGCAGCATCGCCTGTATCTGCTCAGGAAAGCAGGGAACATAGCTACTTGCGAACGACTTGGTGTTCATGCGGAATCCCTCATTTCATATTCAGATAACAATCCTCTATTCTCGATAAATTGAGAAAGCCGCTTTGCTCGCTGCCTGACCTCTGGAATAGTAGCGCCACTGGCAAGCTCCCTGACTCTTTGTCGCTGCAGGGAACACCAGGATAATGCTTCGTTAAGGCGGGTGGGATAAACATAGCGGTGGACTCTTTCCAGCAGTTCTGGCCGGAGTATGAACTCACAATTGACCATCGCATACAGTTCATTAAGCTGATCTTTGGTTACGGCCTCCGCAACAGTTGGAAGCCCGTAGGGAGCAGACGCGCCAAAGAGATCAGGCCGGGGCCGAATGTTCATTTTTGTTCCCCCGTCACCCAGTTCCTGCAGTAATGGGATTCGCCTCAATGCACGTTTGTACTCTGTTGTTCCGATATCCGGCGTCAGTATTGCTGTTGCCAAGAAGAAAATAGGCAGTTTCAGCACCCGATCCAAGTCATCCAAAATACTGGTTATAGTGTCATGAGGCGCACCGATGATATAGCCGCAGACAACACCTATGCCGGCGGCATCCAAGACAGTGACCGCATTAATGTTCATCTCCACCGTGGTGGCCTTGTTGTAATAGTCGAGGCTTCGCTGGTCCATAGATTCCAGGCCCAGAAAGACCTTGCGGCAACCAGCGCGGTACATGCGCGCGGCGAGATTGGCATTCATCACTTCCGAGCGGGCATTGCATGTCCATAATATATTGTAATTTGATAGCATTTCGAGCAGCTCATCCAGGCTCTCGTGCTGAAGAAGATCATCATCATGAAACTGAATAGAGTCGTTCCCGAATTGCAAGAGATACCTGATGTCACCTTCGATTAATTCAACCGGTCGTGAAACAAGCTTGC
Source organism: Brenneria rubrifaciens (assembly GCF_005484945.1). Classification (NCBI taxonomy): domain Bacteria; kingdom Pseudomonadati; phylum Pseudomonadota; class Gammaproteobacteria; order Enterobacterales; family Pectobacteriaceae; genus Brenneria; species Brenneria rubrifaciens. The sequence continues at coordinate 411,291 of NZ_CP034035.1, read as the reverse complement.
CATGAATGAGATAGGTTGAGCAAAAGGTGCATCGAGCTCTACAGCTTTGGGTACAGATATAAATCTGCTGGGACTCACCAACGGCCTTCCACCATCGCTCGCGAGACTCGCCGGCCAGAGTGGTGTCATCCTGGATAAGCTCATAGGCAAATGCTGGCGAGGGAATACTAGCCAACGATTTATCAAAAACGGTGGCGCCCATGGTGACTTTCCCATCACGCACAAAACAAATGCCCCGGGCCTCTTCTCCTTCGCCAAAGTCGGGCTTAAGAAACGTGGAGAGTGTATGCCTGAGAGCACCGCCCCCTTCACCTCTCACCACTAAATGGGCAAAATCTATTTCTGGTGCAACCGTAGGATGTGCGCCGCCAACCATGATACAAAATTCTTCGGGGTCCATGAGGGAAACCATGGCTCGAGTACGTTCAAACGCAAGTGAATAGAGGCTAATAAGCACAAAGCGAGCACAGGCGGGTCTCAGCCACTCGGAAATAGCGGTGGCCAGCTCCGCATCTCCGCTGTAATTATCCTCATCAAAATATTTTATGTAAGGTTTGAAAGGGATTAGCCCGTGCTCAGCGTCCACTTGGGCAGAGCGGGCTAGATTTAGCAGGCCCAGGGAGGCATAACGAGCGGCAAATTTATCCTGACGTTTATCCGCCGCACCTAGTTGGGTAGTCCGAAATCCATGATGCACCAGTGCCAGCCTCGGTGGACCCTCTGAGACAGAAAAAGTACCTGATTTTTCGAGCATAGAGATATCAAACATCTTTACCTCCTAGGCGCAAAGCGGGCTGCGATCATGTTTATCCCAGCGATCAAACTTGGGATGTGGCTGACCGGCCAGCGCGAAGCGGGCGTTATGCCAAGCTTGTACCCAGGATGCATGATCTTTGAGCTCAGACACTGGATTATTTCGGCTTCTTGCCACAAACCCGGGGAACCATTCTCTGCCCGTTGGTTGGCCAGTCGGGCAATATCGTAGGTCGAAACTCCACCGTCCTCCTCGACTTGCATTGGCCAGAGACGCATGCATGGTCAAGGGGTGAAGAAAAATCGCATCACCCGGCCTGACAGGAAGAGCGACAAAATCTTCACCGACGAGTTCGTCAGGTATCCCCTGGAGGTGTGGTTTATCGCAGTGATGTACCAATCCGCCTTTGTGACTGCCTGGTACCACAATAAGGCAGCCGTTCTCTTCGGTCGCCTCGTTGATAGGCAACCAGACACCCAACATGGACGTTCTGTCTGCATCCGGGGTTACGACTGCCAGGTCCTGATGCCAAAATGTTTTTCCGGTTAGTGTGAGTGTATGGCTGCGCGTTTCCTGGGTGATATTTTTCTGGGGTGGCTTGATTCGCATGTGCTGCACCGGGACGGAATAAATCTCAGGCCCGATGATTTGCTCTATGGCATCCAAAAGCCGGGGATGGCGAAGCAATCGGAAAATGGTTTCATCCAGATAAAGTGGTGAGTCCTTACGGATAGTGTCTTCAACAGGCAGTGTAATATCGAGACTCTGAAAGCAATTACCATCCGTCTGGCGCATCAGTGAAAGCATCTTATTTTCAGTTGTATCATGCGGTTCATAAGTACCGATGGTGCCATCCGCCAGCCATTTTTCCGCCAGGCTGTCGCAGTATGCATCATAGGCAATCATGACTGGGTTTAAGACCTCGTCCGGCGAAAAGACATTTTTTAGAACCGCATAGCCGTTTTCGTGATAGTCGGCAGCGATACGGTTAATACCAGTCTGTGACATAAATCAGCTCCGTCGGTTAGTGTGGTTCAGCTCTGGCTCAGTGCATCACGGGATGCATCCTGGAGTTCATAAAGTGATTTGGGAATGTCTTTCGGGGTGTAAATATCTGGTGCTGGCCCGCCGAAGCGGGCTGTTTTCTTTCGCTCACCTCGTAAATGATGGGCACAGGCTTCCATAGAAATCAGTTGAGTCCCGGTGTAAAGCGGAAAAGCGTCCGTTGCACGATATTCAAATATCAATGTGCTCCGGGGAGCATCTGACGTATTTGGTGCTGAGCGATGAGGTGTGAACGGATGCAGAAAAATCACACTACCTGCGGGAGCGGCCAGGCTCACGGGTCTGCCATAAATGCGCTCGTTCATATCTTCAGTTATCATGCCGGCAAAACTGCCATCCGCAAGCGCATGATCAAAGGTTCGGGTATGCAACCCCGGAAGCACTTCGAGGCAACCGTTTTCAGCGGTAGCGTCATCCAGGTAGATGAGTACACCCGTCAGGCTGTCATTTGTGTGCGGGAAGTAGGTATAATCCTGATGCCATTCAACAACAGAGCCGACTTTGCGCGGTTTCATATTCAACTTACTGTGTTGTAGGGCGATATCCGGGCCTATCAGCGCCTGCACATATGCCATTATACGGTCATCAACCGCCGCCAGACGAAAAGACTCATGTTGCTCATACGGATTGAAAATACGACGAGGGACTTGATGGCCATCCACCGTACCTTTTTCGAATTCAAGTACATGCTCATACTTGCCGGAGCGCAGCGAATCCTCGGTTAACTGGTGAATTACACTGTTGAGGTCCTTAACCCAGGTCGGGTCCAGCAGTGATTCTACAAGCAGGTAACCATCCCGGAGGTACTGTTGTTTCCGGATATCATTGACATGGAGAAATGCAGGATCGTTCATAACGAGTCTCCTGATAAAAAAGAGACAGCATACCGATCACTGTCGTTACCAGTACGCTGTCATGGATGAGGATCAGGAAACGGTGGTGCCCAGAGTCAGTGTCACGCAGCGAATAAATTCAGTGGTCACACCGCGGCGCCCTTCAAGATCAATAACGGAGCTAGTACCGTATTTCGGGCAAATTTCATAGAGAAGATCGGGGGAGATATTTGCTCCGAGAGATTTCAATACAGCGGCGGCGGTTTCAGGTTTGAAATTCATGCGCGCAGCATGCTCCGGCAGGGCGTTGCGGATGCGCTGGAAGGTATCTTGGTTATCATTCAGCAGTTGCTGGAGATTACTGTCATTGACGTGCGAAAGAGCATTATCGAAATCCGTCACGCCACGCAGAGCCAGCAGGCTGACATCCGATGCATGATAGGTCGCAATTGAAGCGGGGCCTGCCATTGATTGGGTTTTAGCATAACCCAGTGAGCGAATTTCATTATGGATGTTCTCAGCCACTTCGGGGGTGAACCCCAAAGCGAGCGCGATGCGCTCCAGATCTTCGGATGGAAGCGCAAACATGACTCCCTCCCAGGAATCAGTGAGTTCCATTGCTTTCGCTCGGATTGCATCTGCATTTTCAGAAATTCGGCTGAGCTCATTCTTGCTGACAATGGCGGCATTGAGAACGCGTGTGGAGATGGCTGATTGACCGGTAACGTTTTGCATAATCTTCTCCTGAACGTATGTTCACTTAGGAAATAATGTTTTCGGATAACGAACTGCTGACGTAGATCGTGGGACCGAAGCAGATAAAATAAAATGGCTGACAGTAATAATAACCATTAGTTATTATTACAGTATTACCTTGATGATTATTTCAAGACAAATAATGCCCTGGCAGAATAGGAAAATATTCTGTCTGCTTAGTATTAGACCTGCTTCGTTCACAAATAATTAACCTCATACAAAGGTTTCAAGTCAACACTATTTCTTATTTTTGTTGTTTATTTGTAATTTTGATGTTAAGAATTTTCTTATTATGGAACCAGTAACATTTTGATTTATTGATTACTCTCCAATTGTTGTGTTAGGAAAATGGGCTTTAGCAATTTGTGCTATTTATTTTATCTTACTGATAAAATGAGATTTAATAAAAAACCTTTTATTTTTAAGCAATTACGAACAAAGGAAAGAGTAAATTGCGAAATCCTAAGGATCACGCTACTCATTATTATGTCTCCTGGCCTTCTCGTACCGGCCTGTTTATTTACATTATAAAAACAGTATCTCTCAGAACGAATGTATCTATTGATGAGGTTTTTTATGCATAATCCTGATAATAAGAAAAAAATCGCAGATCTTGCCAATAAAGATAATGAAAGTTATTTTAAAGAAATCATAATAATACTCCTTCACTCCATCGGGATTATCTACGGTTTTCATGACGGAATTAACATTAATCTTTATCCCGAAAATAGATCGAGCGATAACGATAAATTGACAGTCAATAAAGTGGGTATCGATGAAATTAAGCGTAACAGTGACAAGAGGTAATCCGGTTGTTTCGTTTTTCCTTTTTTCCTCGTTTCTTCTTACTATCGCTCGCGGTGCGGTCATCCCGTTTTTGGCGGTGTACATGACTGCTGCCTTCGGTGAAAGCATCACTTCTGCCGGTTTTGCACTATCGTTGAGCTCCATTGCTGGCATTGTTTTAAGCCTTTACGCGGGCAGGCTTGCCCGCGCTGAAAACGCATGGCTGACAGTATTCGTTCTGCTGCTATTGTTTCTTCTCTCGGTGTTTTTGGGCGCTTTGTCAGGTGAGTTTGTCACGCTTACAATTTTACTTATCGTGATGAATTTCGCTTATTCCTGCATCGAAATCCTACTTCGAACTTACATCTCCGGTCAGAAGGATATCGTCGATAAAAAGAAGATTTTTTCGGCCAATTATTTTGCAGTTAATATGGGATGGGCTCTTGGGCCGTTGCTTGGCGCTCTGGTCCAGAGTTGGCAACTAAATGCGATTTTTTACGCAGGTGCATTTGCGTCACTTTTCCCGCTTGTCTGGCTAATTATACGGACTGATGTTCTCAGAGGGTTTAGTATCCAGCAAGCAGAAAATAATGATGCGTTATCGACTGATAGCAAAACTATACCCCGCCCGGAGGATCTCTCTTCAGGAAATCTGTTTCTGTTAACCCTAGCTTCATTTTTTGGAGCATTCGTATACGGAAATCCCGTTGCCTATCTTTCGCAACATCTGGTGCAGCACTACAGTGCACAGACAGCATCCAGCATAGTCGCACTGATGATGTTCACTAATGCTGCAGTCGTGTTGCTGTTTCAGCATTATATTATCAGTAAGATAACTCAGAGCAATATGCTTAAGTTTCTTATGATTGCAACAGGTTGCTTTGTAGTTGGCCTTATTATTTTTTTTCATGCTAACGAGTATCGTCCAGCCTGGATCGCTGGCATGTTCCTCTTTGCACTGGGCGAGGTTATTTTTGTTCCTGCGTTATTTTTAATAACCGATCTGATAGCGCCAGCATACGCTCGTGGAAGCTATTTTTCGGTACAAAACCTTGGAGCAGCGGGTGCGGCCGTGAGCCCATTCGTTATGGGTTATATTCTTAGCACAACGGACTCGATTATTGCATTTGGCTTCTTAGGCATGGCTATCTTTTTTAGTTTTTTATTAATTTATTGCATGAGAATCAATCAGCCAAGACTCAACGGCAGCTAATAATCCCCCAAGATAGTGGCGATTAATTCCACGGTGGCTGAGACAATTGAAGGTGTGCGCTATGCCGAATTGGACTGTGCGCGCTTGGCTCTACTGGAATGCTCCTATCTGTTCGTGCAATTAGCGACGGAGTTCCTGCCCGTTAGCTTACCTGCCCCAAATTAATTCATTGATAAATGAGCTCTATCGACTACCAGACGCCGGGAAACCTGGAGCGTTCCCAGATAGCCCAACTGAGTCAAAACAAGTGGGGGCAACAAAGACCGGCTGATAACGGGTCCGAGTGGTTGCGGCAAAAGCTACGTGGAGTGCGCGCTGGGTTATAATGCCTGTCAGCAGGACCTACAGCGTGCAATACTGGCGGCAGCCAGTTGCTGACTTCGGATAATTTCTGTCGGAGTCAATAGAGCGTTTATTATTCAACCTGTGGCTCTGATGAATAGCCACCTTCTGGAAAGAGTAATGAAAAATTCTGATATTTATGCGATATATCTCAAAAATGAAGTCATCTGGCCTGGGGGCTTTAAGAGGGGCTTAATATCGCACTTAACCATTAAATTATATTATTAAACAGCGCATTACGATTACTATCGATTCCGAGTCCGGCACCACTCATTCTTTTTTTATGCCTCCCTATGAATCCCTATGTTGTTGTAATTCAATAAGTTGGCGTGAAAATATTTCCAGATACGTTTTGCTTTATCCCTTCGTATCCGGGAAATTTGGGGTCAGATTGCGGGTCATTCAGTTCGATGAACGAAGGAGACCCTTACATGGTCCTGAATGACAGCAAAATCCGCGCAGCCAAATCCCGCACAAAATCCTACAAACTTTCCGATTCGCAAGGTCTGTACCTGACGGTATCCGCCAGCGGCGCTAAGCTATGGTATTTCCGCTATCGCCTCGGCGGTAAAGAAAGCCGTCTGGCCTTTGGCCCCTAACCTCAGACTACGCTGGCGGAAACCCGTGAAAAGCGCGATGCGGCACGTAAGCTACTGGCATCCGGTATCAGCCCTTCTCAGCTTCGCAAGGCGAACAACCCCACCGTTGATGAATCCCGCACTTTTCAGTATGTCGCGATGTCGTGGCACACCAGTAGCCTTAAGCTCTGGTCAGACGCGCACGCCGATAAAATCCTCACCTGCCTGAAACGCTACGTTTTCCCTACTATTGGTGCGATGGATATCGCTCTGATTGAGACCCGGCATCTGGCGCAGTTGGTTAAGGCCATTGATGACAAAGGCGTGCATGACGTCGCCGGGCGGGTGCGTCAGCATCTGACCAAAATCATGCGCCACGCCGTACAGCAGGGCGTGATTAAATATAATCCGGCTTACGATTTGGATGGCGTCGTGACCCCCGTGGTGACCCAACATCACCCCGCCCTGCCGCTGAAACGCCTGCCTGAACTACTGGAGAAGATGGATAGCTATAAAGGCCGGACGCTGACCCGTCTGGCGCTGGAATTAAGCCTGCATGTTTTCCTGCGCTCCAGTGAGATACGTTTTGCCCGCTGGGATGAATTCAACCTGAAAGCGCATATCTGGAGTGTGCCCGCCCAGCGCGAAGCCGTAAACGGCGTGCGGTTCTCAGAACGCGGTGCCAAGATGAAGGATGAACATCTGGTTCCGCTGTCACGGCAGGCAGTCGCCCTGCTGAAACAGATTCAGGCGATTTCCGGCGAGTCGGTCTTTGTTTTTCCGGGTGCACATACCCTGAACAAGCCGATGAGTGAAAACACCATCAACAAAGCGCTGCGCGTGATTGGCTATGACACCAAAAGCGAGGTGTGCGGCCATGGCTTCAGAACCATGGCCTGTAGCGCCCTGAACGAGTCCGGGCGCTGGTCAAAAAGGATGCCATTGAGCGACAGATGAGCCACAAAGAGCGCAACGGCGTGCGGGCTGCCTACGTGGGTAGGATCACATCATCTCGGTCGGGAGCTATTTCGATCACCCAACTCTGCAAACCTACTATCAAGACAGCAACGGACATGCCCCACAAGGCCATTTCCAGCCATGTCCAAATCTCCGCTGAATTTAGAAGCTGTGTATGGCGGCCTGGCTAGAAGCAACTCCTACAGTTGCAAGCAAGGCCATGACGAACGGCGTCAATGAAAGCCAACCATGTTCCCATTGCCCCGGCAACTCCAAAAACCATCAATACAAGTGCATGATGCGCTTCTGGAAGATGGGAGACCCCATTCAAGACAGGCACGACATAGGTGTACCCTACGAAATGCGCTGTCACCGCCGCCACGGAAACAAGAGCGGCCATATAGAGTATGGCCGTACCTTGCATTGATCCTTGCATCAGGCGAGGTGAAAAATCGCTCTCCAATTTCGGCAAAAATCTATATCCGAAGCACAACGTCGCACCACCCAATAAGAAGTAGGTGGAGAACGCAAAGTGCCAACCAAACCATTGACCGATCGCTGTTGCTATGGGGACGCCGACAACAAGGGCCAGAGAAATACCTCCCAGCGCCCAGGCAGTCGCCCGACTTGTTGACATGTCGGGGCATAAACGAACTGCATAGGCGGCAATCATCGACCAGGACATGCCGTGCGTTGAGGCAGTTACCAGACGCAGGAATACCAGCATCGGAAACGTTGTGGCGAATGCGGCCAGCGTATTGGCTGTACTTATGATCCCAAGCAACCCGAGAAACAGGGTTCGCCGGGGCACTCTTTGCGTGGCGATAGTAAACGGTATTGCCGTAAGTGCCGCGATCCAGACGTATCCCGTTACCAGTGCTCCAGCTCTGGCCTCGGAGACCACCAAGTCCGCGGCAATTTGTGGAAGTAACCCAATGGGTAGATATTCTGTGGTCTGGGCAACAAAAGTTCCCAGCATCAATACCAGAAGCCGGTGCATTCACCGTTCTCCGGTGCTCAGAAAATCTATCACCAGTTGAGCGAACTCATCAGGGCGCTCCAGCGGGGCCAAATGTCCGCTGTCGAGTTCCGCATAGCGTGCACCGGGGATCGCCGCCGCCAGTGCACGCGCATGGGCCGGTGGCACCATGTGGTCATGGGTGCAGCCGATTACCAGCGTAGGCTTCGCGATGCTCTTGATTTGCTCGCCTACATCCAAGGCGAGATCAAGCTCTACCTGGCGCCCCATGCCTTCCCATTGGTTACCAGCGATGATCGCTTCGATGTTTTCCTCGATCTGTTGATGGCTAAGACTGGCCAGGAAATCAGGACGGAAGCCGGTCAACAGCACGAGACGGGCCATTGCTCGACGATCACTGTGGATCAAATCTCGCCATAGGCCGAATTCCAGTTGCATGCGACCGTCTTCACCGGACGCGAATCCAGCCAATAGGACGACGGCGCGCACATCCCCTGGATATTCGGCTGCGATATATGCAGCCAGACTCGCCCCCAGCGAGAAACCGACAAGGTCGAATGGTGTTGCATTCGCGTCCCGCGCAGCCGCGATCACTTGTGCGGCCAACTCCTGGATGAGCAACGGCTTCCCAGCATCCTCTGTTTTTCCAGACCCAGAGTAGTCGGGTCGTACCACTTTCCAGTATGGTGTGAAGCGTTCGACCAGATGCCCCCAGTTGCTTTCCCCGTCGCCGCCCGTACCATGCACCAACACCAGACCAGGGCCATCTCCATCGACCCGATAAGCGACTTTCGCCCCATCTACTTCAACCACTGCCATGATTTCAAACCTCACTTTCATCAAAGAAGGCTTTAGGCTAAACTTTGACAGTGCTGTTAAGGTCAAGCGGAAATGCGAGGTTTGTCATGTTGATTGGAGAATTGGCGCGCCGCACCGGCGTCAGCGAGCGGATGCTGAGGTACTACGAGCAGGAAGGCCTGCTGCAACCAGCGCGCACGGATGCGGGCTACCGAGACTATGGCAATGCAGAAATGCAGGTTGCACAACGCATACGCATGCTGAGTGCGGCCGGACTGAAGATCGAGACCATCCGTATCCTGCTGCCCTGCATTCTGGACAATCAGCCACGCTTTGAACCCTGTCAGGAAGTGCGGGCCGCATTGCGGCAGGAAGTCGGGAAGCTGGACGAAAAGCTGCGCGACCTGAGTGAGAGCAGAAGGATAGTCACCAGCTTTTTAAAGGATGTCGAGGCCGACAGTGGTTGCAGACTTAACCTGGATACAAATCACTGATATATCCCCCTACCGTAACGTAAAACGGTCAAGTCAACCGCGACTTGATCACCAACCGCCACAGCGCCTCCTTAAATCCCATTCTGTCATCGACGCATGGCCCGACCTGAGGAAGTTTCCTGGAGCAGAGTAGTCAATAACCGCATATGCTGAACTACCTTCCCGCACAAAGCGTAATTCCCTGCATCCCTTCCAGACTCTGCCGACGACTAATGCTCTGCCCTGCCATCATATCCAGTACACGCCAGGCTGAAGTAGTTACTGTAGTGGATCGGTAATTCAGGACACCTCGAAATCCTGTTAATGTTAAATCAGTGAATATGAGGTGATGCATGATCAAAACTCGTCGGACTAAACGCACATTTTCTCCAGAGTTCAAACTCGAAGCTATCGAACAGGTTGTTAAGTATCAGCGAGATGTTCGGGAAGTCGCCCAGGCGCTCGAGCTCAATCCTGACCATTTGCGCAAATGGATACGGTTTATAAACAGGAACTTCAGGGTATTGAGCCCACTGGCAATGCTATTACACCTGAACAACGTGAAATTCAGCAGCTTAAAGCGCAGATAAAGCGTCTTGAGATGGAAAAAGAAATACTAAAGCAGGCTGCCGTGCTGATGAGCGAAGTCCCCGGAAAACTATCGCGCTAATCACACGGCTGAAAGCAAAGTGGCCTGTGTTGGTTCTTTGTCATTTATTCGGTGTTCACCGCAGCGTTTATTACGCGCAGGTGAGGCGCCCTGTTAATGTGCAAAGAATTGAATTACGAAGTCGGGTGAGAGCATTTCATCCTCTCAGTCGTGGCGCTGCGGGTAGTCGGGCAATCAGCCAGATGCTGCGCCAGAGTGGCGTTGATGCAGGCCGGTGGCTGGCGCGACGACTGATGCAGGAATGCGGACTGACAAGTCGCCAGCCGGTTAAACATCGCTACCAGGTAAACGAAGACAACAGTCCGCCATTGCCAAACTTGTTGAATCGGCAGTTTAACCCTGCCGCACCAAATCGCGTCTGGTGCGGCGACATCAGTTTTATTCGTCTGCAGGATAAATGGTGCTATCTCGCGCTTGTCGTTGATTTATATTCACGCCGGATTATCGGTTCAGCCCTCTCATCAACCGCTGATGCTGATTGGGTGTGCAGGGCGTTGTGTAATGCTTTGGAAACACGACCGCGTGATGGTCGTCTGCTGTTTCATTCAGATCAAGGGGTTCAATATAAAAGCAATAAATACAGAAAGTTACTCTGGCGTTATGGGGTAATGCAAAGTATGAGTCGCCGGGGGAATTGCCTGGATAACTCGCCGATGGAAAGAGTCTTTCGTAGCCTTAAAAGTGAATGGCTTCCAAAAGGCGGGTATGGTGATTTTAGCCATGCGGTACGCGATATAAACCAGTGGGTAAATGGTTATTACAACGCATACCGCCCTCATACGAACAATGGTGGTTTATCGCCTTGCTTACATGAAGAAAAATGGAAACAGGTTATTCCGGTGTCTTGATTTTGTGATCCACTACATTTCATTCAAGTCATGTAAACCGATTGGATATATATCTGTATGTAACGCCAGTTTTTTTCAACGTCCCTCCCACTATCTTCACATTCAGATCAATGTATTTCATCCTCGTGCTCACACTGCAATGCCCAAGCAAATCCTTGACCAGTTAAAGATTATGTTCTGTCGCCCTCATCAACTCGGTAGCCAGCGTGTTGCTAAATCATTCGCTGGCGGCTTGAACAGTTTCAGATAGGTACATGCATAACAGGGAACGTTGACAACATGTAGAAGCCTGGACCTGGCGAAAATAGAGACGGGGGAGATCCCGTCCCGTCGGGCGGTCATTTTAACGGCTGCGGCAACCTCAGCACCCAAAGCTCACTCAGCGACTCCGGCTGTTGCAGCGGCTGTAGTTCGATGCGGGCATCGGTCTTGTCACCGTCCAAACTCAACCAGCCCTGCTTCTCCAACCGGTAGTCGCTGATTTTCTTACTCTTCGATGACGCGTCGACCAGCTTGGCCTGCAAGCCGAAATCATTATCATTGATCACCACCAGTGTGCGATCGTCGATCAACGCAAGTCCCTCGACTTTTTCCTGACGCCAGCCCAGTTGACGCAGATTCGCCACTTCCCGTTTCTGCGCCAGCTTCACGCCGCGTTTGGCGAGATCTTTCTCATCGTAGAACTCCAACGCCTTGCCCTGAACGTCAAACGCGCTCAGATCGCTGGCCTGCGCGAGATCCACAAGGTAGATCTTGTTGATCATCCGTTTGTCTTTATCGCCACCCTGCTCGACCAGCAGGATGCGCTGGTTATCCAGCGCCACGATATCGCCGACCTTGGCGTCCTTGGCTTTTTTATAGCTGTCGACATCGATCGGGTAGCCGTACATGACGGTTCTGCCGTTGCTCGGATCAAAGCTCACCAGCCGGGTGAACTGCGCCTTATTCTTGCTTTTGCCGTCCACGTCCAGCGTACTCTGCACCGCCGCCAGTAGCCGACCATCCGGCATCCGGGTCACCCCCTCGAAACCGCGGTTGGGCTGACGCCATTTAATGATGTTCGGCAGACCGCTGGCCACCGCCTGTTCGCCCGCCTGCGGCGTCGGGCCGTATTTGGCGAGGATCTTGCCTTTGGCGTCGATATGGATCAGGAACGGTCCGTATTCGTCGCATAGCCAATAGCCGCCGTTGCCATCGCTGGTAATGCCTTCGGTATCCAATCCGCGACGATCGCCGGACAGGGGCTGCAACGCGTCATTCAACGCCACTTCGTTAGTGGAGCCAATCAAGTCGCCTGGCAACGGTAGACCGCTGATCGGCCCTTGTTCGTCATGCAGCGGCCGCGGATTACCGGCGACAGCCTTACCGCCGCCGATGCGAATATCCATCAACTGAGGGACGAACCGCGGATTGGCGAAAATTTTGGCCTCTTGCTCGCCCACACTGGGCGCGTCGGCATTAGGTCCGCGATCGGTCAGCGTGGTAAACAGCAGTTCATCACCCTGTTTACCGTTGAAGGTCAGGCCGGAGCCGATCCCCATCGGCAACCCCTGCGGGAAGTTGTTGGCGAACTTGCCCTGATAGGCGACGCGCTCACCGTCGGGGAAGCTGACGACATAGCGCGCCACCTCAACATCTGCGGCAAGAGAAAAGACGGGGGACAGCGAAGCAAACAATAGCGAAAGTGATTTTATTTTCATGGTTTTTGCCCGAGGGTGAAGAGAGGGAAATTCCTGATCCAACAGGATATTAATTTAACATGACACTTAGATTACAACCACCATTTCGCCAATGCCAAGACGCAATGACTCTGGTTGGCAAAGAGGGATTAATCAGCAACGTCAATGAATCGAACGGATGAAACCGCTGGAAAATATACGCCAAAACAGTGCGCCTACTCGCTAGGGTTAATTCTTATAGGAAAGATAAAAATCGGCAAACGCGCGTTAGGAAAATGAGGTCACTATGGCAAGACAACAATATACTCCAGAGTTCAAGCGCAGAGCCGTGGCGTTGCTGCCTGAAGCGGCAAATCCATTATCCGTATGCCGCAGGAGCTTCATATCTAAGAGAACACGCTCTACAACTGGAAAAAACACGATCAGTATAAGGCGGATGCCGCTCAGCAAAAAGGGAGTCAACGCTTGAATTCATAAGCTCTGGTTCAAAGTAATTAAATTGAGCCATGATGTTTTGTTATCTCAAAGCCCATCAATCCAACCTATCAAATTTACGTTTAAAAGATGTTCAACATGCAAGGTAACACGCCGTTGCCGGCATAGAATGGGCGTTCTATCTCGATCTTATTGATGGGGAAGGAACGGAAACCTTAACACCTGCTATAGGTGGAGCTTTAAGCGTTATAGGTCGACCCGACTCCGGGAATAACGAGAGGGTTAACCACAGGAAGATACATCGAGGGGCGGCATTAGCCGCCCCATATGATGATTATTCCACCGTCACATCAATCATAGGAGGAATATAGCCGTAGTCATACTCTCCGACCACAAATGTCTGCGCCCCTTTCAGTTTGATCTCTACCGTCGGGGCTTCCGTACCACCGATACGAAAGGCCTCATCCCCCATGGGAACCGAGTCAATGAACGACGTCACCAGACCGTTAGGCATAACGAAGTGCGAATAAGTCTGGTAAGGCTGGGAAGGCGGGTTGCCCAGCACCAGGCCGGAGCCATTTAGCGGCACGTACGGCCCGAACAGATCGTCGCTTACAAAGCCATACACGCCATCAGGCCCGGTCAGCCCATCGCCATAGGTATATTTGTGACTGATGGTGAACAGATAATACTTTTCATCCTGAAAAACAAAATGCGGCCGCTCAGTCTGATCGTTCACCCCTACCGCCGTCAGCAGCGGTGGCAACATCTCCCAGTCATCGCCATCCTCATCGCGACAGATGGCGATCCCGACACACCCTGCCTGGAAGCGTGAGCCGCCGACATCCTCATAACCAGGAGGAACATCGCCGATTTCTTCCTTGCCGACGGCATGAGAACCGCGCTCGCCGCCGACATTGCCTTCAAACAGCATATACAACTGGCCGCTTTTCGGATCGCGGAACGGGCAGGGATCGCGGAAGGCCCAGAACGAATTCTGCTTTTGGGTCTGATACATTTTCCCATCCGCATCGAATAGCATTTTGACTTTCTTGAATCCCACGAGTTCCACCCCATCTTCGGTGGTTTCCACGCGTCCTCGCACTTTTGCAATGGTCGCATTCGGCGTCATCGATTCGTACGCCACTGCCGTGTAATAAAGATCCACTTCACCGCGTTCGTTCAACAGGATCGCCGTTCCCGCCCATTCACGCACTGTGGGCGAGACGCTCGGTTCCATTACGCGTCCGCCCAAAATCCAGTCTTTGCCGGTACGGGAAAACCAGTAGTATATTTTTGCCCGTCTATGACGTTCTTCCCAGTCGCGGGTCAAGTCGTAGTTACCATTTTCGTCCTGGAATGCAGGATCGGTTTTATTACGTTTAGCCGTTAATGTGAAAATCACCGACCAGCCGTTAACGGAGGCGATATTACCGTCCATGTCACGTAATGGCATGGTATCCCAGATAAAATATTCATCGCTCATGATCGGGAAATCACTACGAACCAACGGCTGCGTGGTGGTTGGATCATTTTCGTTAACCTTCAGCGCATCAGCTCGCGTCCAAATAGTGGGTTTATGCGGCAGAGAAGCTTTAAGGGAAGATTTAATGGAAGGTTTGTTACTTTGATTGATAGTACTCATAATATGTCTCTCTTTATAAAAAAAATAAAACCCGCCCGAGCAAATAAGAATATTTACTCGGTTTCGGGTTATTTGGATGGTAGAATTACGTTTATAAAACACAGACGCAACATCTTATTTTTTAGTAAAAAAGATGCTATCGCCATAATAATGAACAACAGAAAACAACAATTAAAAACAACTTACTTTTCTAACTACTACATGCCCTCCTTTAAAAACAGGTTAAAGATGATATAAACCTATAAGAAAAAACGCGTCAAACGTTTAAAATTATTTGTTTATTTTCTTATCATTATCACTACGGCCATTAATAAATCTCAATATACCGTAACGAATTTGCTTAACGCCGATAAAGCCAATTATTCCTCCCAGCGCGGGCGTCAGCGTTTTTGGCAAGGAATAATATTCAAACGACGCAATCGAAGTCAGCGTCAATGCCCCACACAGCGCGGATTCCAGCAACATTCTCCGCCAACTTCCACCCGTGTAGGCTACACGTAGTATCGCGATTAAAATAGCCAACAACACGCCGCCAGTGGGCACATCTCCACGCCACCAGGACAATATTACCTCATAAGCGTCTGCCCAGCTGAAGATATTGATTTGCATGCTTACCTTCCGAAAAGCGAGTAATGTAATAAGACAATTTTTACTAAGAGTGTTATTTAAGCCAAAAAAAAGCCCCGAAAAAAAATTTCGGGGCCCCAAATAAAAAAACCTGCCAATGGCAGGTTTTTTTACTCTCTGCCGGAGAGAAACAAATCAGTAAATCTCCAGCATGGAAATTAATCTAACCATTTTCAGACACGAATGCAAGACTTAATTTAAAAAAAATTGATCTTATTTTTATACGTTATCGTGACGATGAAGTGATCGCTGAAAATAACTGTTCCGCCTCGCCAGCTTCCTGATGACAGCGCGAAACCAGCGCGTCATAAAACACTTTCCAATTCCGCGACCAGGTACGCTGGGTTAATTCAGGTATCAGCGTTTTTATTACTTTATATACCGTCGACGATGTCGGTGGCTTTAACCCTGAGCCCCCGCAGCGGGGGCAAATTTTTTTTACGGTCTCCCCGCGGGCTTTTGACGCCGCTAGGTCGGTGACCTCTCCTCTGCCACCACAGCGGCAACGATACTGCGGATCATCTGCGGTTCTGCAATATTGTTCCACCGCCATTTTAGCCAGCAAAACCATGCAATGCGCCTTCTGGCGGCCCGCCGCTTTCCCCACCAACGCCGGCGCCTGTTTTAGCGCAAACCGGGCGATGCCTTCTATCGCCTTTTTACGCTCTTTAGGATCTTTGTCGTAACGGGCCAGAATCAGGCTCAGACCTAACCCCTCGCGCGATTGCACCACTCCTAGCGCCAACAGAATATCGCTGTGGCGGTTCTTCGCCGCAGCCGTTGGCGCACCTTCTCTTCGAGCCTGGCTGACAGGTTTTCGGTCATCGCTCTGCCGGTATCCATAAGTTGGTACCGCTTCCCGGCAGGTGAACGCTGCCGATGCCGATTTAGGGCCGCACAAGCTAAGCGCATATTCAATGTCCATTGTGCGAACCTCCTGTAATAACCGATACTGCCATCTCCGATAAGCGGCCCGAACGCCGCGAATAGGCCGACCGCATTGCCGTCCCTTCGGTTCCGTACCGCCGGAACAGGCGCGACGCCGTTCCTGCCGGGCACGTTATGCCGGTTTGGAGTGGCAACGGAAGTGTTGTTGATTGACATTCCATAGCATCATTCCTTTATGTCTTGCGGTTGAATCATGCGGAATCGCTCACAGGGGGGCGATTCCGCTTATGTATCTTTACTGTCACAGTCAGAGAACAGGTAATTTTTGTTGATTTTATTCTCTTTAAAGTCGACTATAGACAAGGAAAATCAACACTGCAATGAATAAATCAACATCATGTTTATTTTTAGGTTGATATAAAATGACAGAGCTTACCGAACGCCTGCGCTACCTGATGCGCGAAGAGAAGATGAAGCAAAAGGATTTGGCGGAAATGATCGGAACCTCACCGCAGACGGTGAACAACTGGCTAAAACGCGGCGCGCTGAGTCGTGAATCCGCACAGGCCATCAATGAAAAAACCGGCTATTCACTGGACTGGCTGCTTAACGGCACCGGTCAGCCGAAACCGGAAAGCAGTAATATCAAAGCTTCCCGCTTGCATGTGACTGAATGGGAAACCACAGACAACGATGACGACGAGTTTGTCGAAGTCTCGTTACTGGGCGTTCGACTTTCCGCTGGCGGCGGCGCGTATGATATTGATGAGGATGAAGTCTACGCCCTGCCTTTTCGCGCGCATACTTTGCGGCGGCTGGGAATACGGGTCGAAGATACCCGGGTGGTGACGGTCATGGGCGATAGCATGGAACCTAAACTGTCGGATGGCGATAAAGTCGCCGTCAATCTCGCGGATCGCCAAATCCGGGACGGCAAAATGTACGCCATTCGTATGGGAGAATTGCAGCGCGTTAAAGCGCTCATCAGACGTCCTGACGGCAGCATCATTGTGCGTTCCTACAATCAGGCATACGGCGATGAGATTGTCACCAAAGAGCAGATTATCAATGGTGAACTGGCCGTGATCGGGCGGGTATGGTGGGTATCCGCGCTGGTATAAGTCATGGAAGCCGGTATTAATCGGTCCTGGCTAATTTAGACGTTGGGATGTCCTTCCTAAAAACTTAACCGGAATAAATCTCGCGGTGATTTATTCCGGTTAATTAATACGTATGCCAGATCCGCATGGCAGGATAAAGAACGTGACAAAACACACAACGGCGTACCGTTGTTATGTTTTGTCAAGCGGGAATCTTCCCGGCATACTGGCTCCGTGACCACACACGATGTTTGCCAAGCTGTTGAATAAAGTCCTCCAGCATTTTTTTACTGACGACATCTCCGCTCACGATGCCTGCCTGCGCCGAGTCTTCCTGTTGCCAAAGCGTCTGCCACTGTCTGGCATCCCCGCTTAATCCAATCACTTTCAAATGCTTATAGGCTTCCAGCAAATAGTGTTTTGCTTCACCGCAGCCAGACAATGCCGTGTAAGTCCCCGCCGGAACAATAACCGCATCGACCGTAATGGAAGGCGCACCGGCAAAGGTGGCGTCAATTTTAACTTTCGAACCGTCATCTGCTTGAATCATGCCCATTTTTTGCGCCAATAATTTGGTATGAATGCCCCTTTTGCGTAGCGCTTTCATCATCAACAACACATCATCCGCCTTCGCGCCGTCGCTTAGCAGAATGGCGACAATACGTCCTTTTACCACGCCCTCAGAGTCCGCATATAAACTCAGGCTGGGCGCAGACGATAAGCCGTTCACCGCATGGGGCGGCGGCGTATTACGTACGTCAGCGGACAGTTCGATGCCAAGATTCTCCGCCACCTTTGTCGCCAGGGAAACATCAATACTGGCGAGCTTGTCGACCACTCGTTCACGGATATAAGGCCGGGCGACTTTCGCCAGCTCAAAGCTGAAAGCATCAACGATATGCTGCTGCTCTGTGGCTGTCTGACTCAGCCAGAACAGACGTGGTTGAGAATAGTAATCGGCAAAAGATTCACTACGCTCGCGGATTTTATGGCCGTCAATCCGTTCGGCATAACTTTCAAAACCGCCGCCAGAGGGTGACGGGGGCGTTTCTCGCGGCCAGTTATTACTGATGGAATTGGGCCCGTAACTGGCCGGATTACTATCGATTTCCTGCCGGTGCATACCATCTCGTTGAAAATTGTGGTAAGGGCATGTCGGACGATTAATCGGGATCTCATGAAAATTAGGCCCGCCGAGGCGACTGATTTGCGTATCGGTATAAGAAAACAGACGGCCTTGCAATAAAGGGTCGTTACTGAAATCAATACCAGGAACAAGGTGACCCGGATGAAAAGCCACCTGCTCCGTTTCAGCAAAAAAATTATCCGGGTTGCGGTTGAGTACCATTTTGCCTATTCGCTCAACCGGCACCAACTCTTCGGGGATCAGTTTCGTGGCGTCCAGCAGATCAAAATCAAAGGCGAATTCGTCCTCTTCCGCCACCCGTTGAATCCCTAGCTCGAATTCAGGATAGTCGCCCGCTTCAATGGACTCCCACAGATCACGGCGATGGAAGTCAGCCTCTTTACCCGCCAGTTTTTGTGCCTCATCCCACAATAACGACGCTTTTCCCGCGACAGGCTTCCAGTGGAAACGAACAAAAGTCGATTTACCTTCCGCATTAATAAAGCGAAAAGTATGAATGCCAAACCCTTCCATCGTGCGGAAACTACGCGGGATGCCCCGATCGGACATCGCCCATATCACGTTATGCAGCGTTTCCGGCTGTAAAGACACGAAATCCCAAAATGTATCATGCGCGGACGCGCCCTGTGGTATTTCATTGTGGGGTTCGGGTTTAACGGCATGGACGAAATCAGGGAACTTATGTGCATCCTGAATAAAGAAAACGGGCGTATTATTACCAACCAGATCGAAAATACCTTCGTTGGTATAGAATTTAGTGGCGAAACCGCGAATATCGCGCACGGTATCTGCCGATCCCTTCGCGCCCTGCACCGTGGAAAAGCGTACGAAAACCGGTATTTTCTCACCAGGATGCTGTAAAAAATCCGCTTTCGTCACCTGGGATAAACTTTTATACGCCTCAAAATAACCGTGAGCTGCCGATCCCCTGGCATGAACGATTCTTTCCGGTATGCGCTCATGATCAAAATGCGTAATCTTTTCACGCATAATGAAATCTTCCAACAGCGTCGGCCCACGGCTGCTGGCTCGCAGAGAATTCTGATCGTCGGCAATCCGGGTTCCCTGATTGGTGGTTAATGGCTGTTCAGCGGATACACGCTTGCGATTGGTATCCAGATCCTTGCTTTTTGCGGTTGGCGCGCCGGTATCTTTATCGCTGCCGGGCACAGTGGGATAGGCTCCCGGCGGAGAGGGCTTACGCTCCGCCAGATGGGACCCATCCTCCGGTGCGGTATCGCCCAAATGAAGTGAGTCATTTATGTTGCCTTTCACAGCATCAGACTGTTTATAGGGCGATTTTTTACTTTTTTTTTCAGACGTGGTTTTTTTTATCGACATTGCTATTCACCTAAAATTAAATTATAGAAATAATTATCCGTTTTATTGTTGAATAAAGCGTAGACCATGCAAATAAATCCAACAAATTCCAGCAGGCAAGAAGATTAAATGAATATAAAAATTAATAAGATGGCAACTTTTGGCATGAATAAGACATTTTATAAAAGAAAGTTTGCTTATTTTATACTGCGGGTATTAATTTTCAGGGGATAATATTGACGTAAGAATATTTTATAAACCGAATTATTTTATAAACAGCAAAATATTTAGAAAATAATAGATATAACCTAATTCCTCTGTATTGCAGCAAAGCAGCGACACAGCGGATCCAGGCCGTTTACATCAGTAAATGATTGGGGTGGGCAAGGAAGCCAACGCACACGCAACTTGAAGTATGACGGGGATAGAGGCGGATTATCCCTCTGCGCAGGGGGTTCCCTCAGCCGATCAAACGTCGGCCAGCCGCTTACGATCCACTTTGCCGCTGCCGGTTTTCGGCAACCGATCCAGCATCACCAGACGACCGGGCACCATATAAGCGGGCAAGAACCGATGCAGTTGTTTACGCAGGATCAACTTGGAAACATCCGTTCCCGGTTTCAGTTCGATATAACCCACCAGCACCGCCTCATCGCCCTCCCCTTGCAGTTTTACCGCCGCATCCTGCACCTGCTCAACCCGTTTTAGCTGCGCCTCGATTTCCCCCAGTTCAATACGAAAGCCTCGCAATTTTACCTGATCGTCGAATCGTCCCAGATACTGGTAGCGATCGCCGGAAAGCAGACGAACCTTATCCCCGGTGCGATACATGCGCTGGCCCGATTCCGCCTGCACAATAAAGCGATCGGCGGTCAGGTCGTCACGCAGCCAGTACCCGCTGCTCAGCGCGCCGCCCAGAATACACAGTTCGCCGACCATGCCTTCGCCGAGCGGGTGCAAATCTGCATCGACGACCAGATGCCGATAACCAAACAGCGTATGTCCAAGCGGCACAATATGTTGGTTTTCCAGCGCCAATTCGTCTATCCGGGCCATTTGCGACCACACGGTCGCTTCTGTAGGCCCATAACAGTTCCACAGCGATTGACTGTGCTGGCTTAAGCGCTGCGCCAGACTGAAATCCAGCGCTTCGCCGCCGCACAGCGCCACCAGATCCCGTTTGCCTTGCCAACCGGCCTTGAACAACATACGCCAGAATGCAGGCGTCGCCTGCATGTGATTGATTTCCGGGTGCTGTTGCAGGTAGCTCAACACCGCCTGCGGATCTTTATACTCTTGATGCGTCGTCAGATGCAGAACGCCGCCAACCCACAGCGGCGCAAGCAACTCCAGCATGGAGATATCAAACGCCAGCGTGGTGACCAGTAGCCAGTGAACCTTCGAGCTCAGCGCCAGTCTTGATACGCTGGCATGCAAAAACGTTTGCAGCGCCCGCTGGCCGATCACCACGCCTTTAGGTTTGCCGGTCGATCCCGACGTAAACATCATGTACGCCGGTGTCTCAGGGCCGCGCTCGCGCACCAGCCGAATGTTTCTGCCCGTCGGCAGGGCCGAAAGCAACAAGCCCGGACAGGAAAATGTCAGCGTATCAACGGTTTTTTCATCCTGTAACACGGCGGCGAGTTGCGCTTCCTGCTGGATGGCTTGTAAACGCTCGGCCGGGAAATCGGGCTCCAGCGGAACGAAGGCCACTTGTGAAAACAGACAGGCGAGAATAGCGGCAAGGGTATCGGGATGGCGGCTCAGATGCAGACCCACACGCTGCCCCGCCTCAATTCCGTTCTCATCCATAAAACGCTGAATACCGGCTACACGCTGCATCAACTCCCGATAGCGTAACGTTTGCCGTTGAAATCGGACGGCTATCTGTTCCTGCCGGGATGGGCGCATCAGTTGATTTAACAGTTCATCATTGAACGGGGCGGTGAATATCTCATCCGGCAACGGCTCCACTGGCGCGCTAAGCCTAATCTGTTTTAACCGTTCCCAACGCCCGGTCGTCAATCCTTCCAGCAGCGAAGCGAGATCGCGTGCGATCCGCCAAAGCTGGTGGATATCCAGTTGCCCATTCGTGGCCGTCAGCGTTAGCCGATCGTCCTGCACGTCCAACACCAGCGCCATTTTCTGCGTTACTTCGGGCAGCGGCCGCACTTTTCCCACTGTCAGCAGACTACTGAACAAATCCGGGTCAACGCGTTGCGACACAGGCCGCCCGGCGGCGTTGCCAACCGACGACAGCCATTGGCTGACCGGTATTTCACGCTGCCGGAAATCTACGATTAACGGCGATATCTCCCGCGGCGCATCCCGCGTCTGTAAGATGGCGCCAACCTGCTCTTCCCCACTGTATTTGTACAGCAGCCAACTCCATGCAGCGGCCAGCAACGACACCGGATAAGCCCGATACAACCCGCAGGCGTAGCGCTGCGTCCCATCGGCCGCGCCCGTCCGCTGTCCAAACGCCGTTGGTTGTTGGATATCCTCCCGTTGCCGGTTGAATTCATCGGCGCACATCGTCATGTGGGGGTTTCCTCATCGACCACCACAGCGTGCTGCGCCAGATGCTGGCTCAGTAAACAGGGAGAGGGATATTGCAGCAGTTGCGCCAATGTTACCGGCTGTTGCAATTGCTGGGTCAATGCGCGTGCCAGCGCCATCCTTCGTAATGAGTCCACCCCCGCGTCACTCAGCGTCTGCCCCCAGACGCCCGTTTCCGCAACGCCCAGCGTCTGCGTCCATACCTTAACCAACTGGCGGTCAAAGGCGCTATCCGGCGGGCTGTGGCGAGCGGCCGCCGCACGTTCAACGACCGGCTGTTCAGGCAAGACAGCCTGCCGCCCCGTCAGTTCCGCAGGCTGGTGCGGTTCGCTGTTGACAATGCTCACCACCTCGTCATGCCAGCGTTGCAGTACGTGACGAACCTGAGCGCTGTCCAGCACATCGGCATCAAACTCGAAACGCAGCAACATGCATCCCGCCTGTTCTCGCACCACCAGATTCAGCGGCAGTTCGACTTTCTCATAGGTTGGTCCGAACTGCGGCTGCAACGACTGCGGGTTGCCCGCTGCCGCGCCCTCTTTCGCGCCCGGATAATTTTCATAGACAAACAGGCTGTCAAACAAACGCGAACGTCCGGCGGTCAGGGTGCTCAACGACTGCGTTGCATGCTGATTCATCGCCATCAGTTCCCCCTGCAACTGCAACAGATGCTGTCGCAGTGAAACAGGCTCTTGCCAGCTAAGCGCCAGCGGCAGGCTGTTGATATACAAACCGACGCTGTTGTCCACCTCGGCGATCGGGCTTTCCCGCCCGGACAACACATTACCCACAATGCTGACCGTCTCTCGCGTGGCGCGGATCACCAGCCGGTGCCAGGCATACTGCGCAATGATGCTGCTGGTGACGCCGATTTCACGGGCAAACGCCGTAAGCCGCGCCTGCTGAACTTCATCCAAACTGATGCTGCTCACCTGCGGCTGCGTCTGCGTCACAGACCGGCTGAAATCAGGGCGCGTGTCGGCCGTGGCGAACAGCACGGCCAGATCGTTGGGTTTGCCGAGCAGCGGCTGCCGCTGCCGCCAGAACGCCTCGACATCCTGCTGATGCCGTACCGCATGCAAAGCATAATCCACATAGGCGCGGTCCACCTGCACGACGGGCTGTTCTCCACTCACCAACGCCGCATAATCCCGATGCACCGCTCCCAGCAGTTGCGGGCCGCTCCAGCCATCAATCACACTATGATGACAGCTAAACACCACCTGATATTC
Organism: Brenneria rubrifaciens; assembly: GCF_005484945.1. Lineage (NCBI taxonomy): Bacteria > Pseudomonadati > Pseudomonadota > Gammaproteobacteria > Enterobacterales > Pectobacteriaceae > Brenneria > Brenneria rubrifaciens. The sequence continues at coordinate 387,607 of NZ_CP034035.1, read as the reverse complement.
TTGTTCATCAATCCTGAAACAAGCGATTCGCAACAAAGGCGCACAAGATAAATCAAAACCGTGGCTCAAATCATGTTGTCGATACTGATCGATAACCGTTTGCGGACGCGTTTCCTGCCTCAGATCGCGGTAGGTGAACGGTAATTCAGCATGCTGTTGAATGACCTGCACGCCCGCGACCGAATCATCCAACGCGGCGCGAAGCGCCGGGAAGCGCTGTACCTGTCGCTGCCAGGCCCGCTGATAAGCGTTGATATCCATCGCATGCATATAACGGGCAGACGTTTGCAAATGATAGGCATCATCCTGCGGGCAGCGCAGACGGTGATACAGCATCGATTGTTGCAGCGACGAAAGCGGTAACAGTGTCTCTATCTGATAGCGCTGCGCCAGCCGATCGAGCTGTTGCTGATTGAGGGTTACCGCCGGGAAATCACTGGGCGTAAAGGCCGTTCCCTGCCGTAACTGCCGCTGGCAGGCGAGGATAAGCATTTTCAGGTTATCGGCCAACCTGACCATTAGCCGTTCGCTATCCTGGGGGTTCAGGCAGCCGACCTGACGCAAGGTAAGCCGGCCGCCAGAGACGCCGCCGTGAATACTGATGAGTTCGGCAGGCTGGTTGTCCGGCGCGACACAACAACCGGGCGCGATATCCAGCGGATGCCACTCCCCAGCGCCGCCGCCGGATGACGATCCCAGATAATTGAAGACGATGGGCGACAGCGTAAGGCGGGAACCCTGTGCATGATAATAGCGCAGCGGATTGAACCCCACGCCCTTGTCCGGCACCCGCCGCAATTGCTCCTTACAATGTTTGATCAGTGCCGCCCAGTCAGCCTGATCCGCCAGACAGACCGGATAGGCGCTGGTGAACCAGCCGACCGTACGGCTGACATCCAGGCGTGGATCAATCGCTTCGCGGCCGTGTCCTTCCAGCATGATACGCGACTGTCGCCCCCAGCCGAGCTCGCTCAGGGTGCGGGTCAACGCCGACAGCAGCAAATCGTTGACTTCGGTGTTGAATGCCCCGTTCACTTCGCTCACCAGTTGGCGGGTGGTGTCTTCATCCAGCGTCATAGCGACCGCGCTGGCGCGCCCCTGGGGATCTCGCGCCGCCAGCAGCGCGCCGTTATCCCCGTGGTTCTGTTTCAGCCAGTAACCCAGTTGATCGTGATGCGCGGCGGCGTAAGCTTGTAGCGCCGCCCCCCATTGGCGGTAGCTGGACGTTTTCCGAGGCAGCGTTTCGCCACGAAACAGACGAGCCAGATCGTCAGCGATCACCCGCCAGGAAACCGCATCGATCACCAGATGATGGAAGGCCAGAAACAGCGCGTAATCGGCCTGGGGATGATGACGCACCAGCGCATAAGCCATTGTTTTCCCGGCGGCAGGCTCCATGCCGCTTTGCAATTCGCTGAAAGCCTGTTGCAACCCCTCATCGCCCAACGCACGGTAATCCAACTGGCGCAATACCGGCAGCATCAGTCTGGATTGATACGCCTGTCCGTTAGCATCACAGCGCAGGCGCAGCGCGTCATGGTGTTCGGCCAGCGCCTGTAGCAACGGAGGCAGTTGCGCGATATCCAGCGCAGGCAGTTGAATGACCGCAGCCTGATTCCAGTATTCCTGCCGCGCCAGTTGCTGCTCAAAGAACCACTGCTGAATGGGCAGCAAGGGAAAACGGCCTTCCAGTACGCCCTGTTCAGCGATAAGCGTCGGCGCCGTTTTCTGCTGATCCCATACCCGACACAGACGGCGCACGCTTTTCGCCTCAAAGACATCCTTCACCGCACAGGCATAACCCGCATCGCGCAGGCGGGTCGTCAATTGAATACTGAGGATGGAATCGCCCCCCAGCCGGAAGAAATCATCTTCGACGCCCAGCGGCCTATTCAGTACGCTGCGCCAGATCGCCAGCACCTCCGCTTCCCGCGGATTTTCGGCTTCGCCGCTGCCGGTCTGATGTTCAATCACCGTCGGCAGTTTTTTGCTATCCAGTTTGCCATTCGGCGTCAACGGCATCTCATCCAGTACTATCAGCCGGAAAGGCACCATGTATTCCGGCAAATGTTTCGCCACATCAATCAGGACCGCCGCCGGGTCCGGGCGCTCAGCCCCCGGTTTCAGCGTGGCATAGGCGGTCAGCGCCTGGCTGCCGCCGATGTTGGCGACCACCGCTTTCACCTGCTTGAATCCAGGGTAAACCCGCGCCAACTGGGATTCGATTTCGCCCGGTTCAATACGGTAACCGCGCAGTTTGATTTGCTCATCGATACGACCGCAATATTCATAGTTACCATTATGCAAGCGTCTGGCTTTGTCGCCGGTACGGTAAACCCGCAGGGAGAGCGGCGTTTTCAGCCGTTGATCATCCTGGCGCATCCCCGAGACAGGCTGATTGAGTACGATCTCCACAAAGCGATCGGCGGTCACCTCCGGCTGGTTGAGATAGCCACGCGCCAGCCCAAGACCGGCCAGACACAGTTCGCCCGGCACGCCGACCGGACAGAGTTGACCGGCTTCGTCGAGAATCAATGCCTGCATATTGGCAATCGGCCGACCAATCGTCACCGGCTGTCCTTTACGCAAGCGGGTACTGAGCGCGACCACCGTGCATTCGGTCGGGCCATACAAGTTGTGCAATTCAACGATGTCGGCCCAGTTTTCAACCACTCCGTCCGGACAAGCCTCGCCGCCTATGCCTATCACCCTGATCCCCTCGACCTGCCGCGGATCAAGAATCGACATCAGCGCCGTCGGCAGAATCAGATGCGTTGCCGACGCCTGCTCCGCCTGCATTATCGCCCGATCGTTAGGATCGCCGAACACCAGCGTGCCGCCGCTGCTTAACGGCAGCAGCGCAGTCATGTTCCCGGCATCGAACGAAAGCGACATACAGTTAAACATGGTGCTTTTCGCACTGAATCCGATGCGCTTGCGATGGTCGTCCAACAGATTCACCAGCGAACCCTGCTCAATCATCACGCCCTTCGGTTGACCGGTCGAACCTGAGGTATAAATTACCTGCGCCAGTTGCTGAGCGTGGCGGGGTATCGCCGGTGGCGTCTCACCCGGCAGAGAATGCAGTGATTCGGTCAACGCCGGGGCTGAGATATCAACGAGACGCGCGGCAGGCCAGGCGGCCAGTTGTTTAGCATCGCCGCCGAGGATAACCGACAGACCGGCATCCGTCATAATGTGTCGCAACCGCTCCGGCGGATAGTCAGGGTCCAGCGGAACATAGGCGGCGCCGGCTTTCCACACCGCCAGCAGCGCAATGACAAAATACCGATCACGCTTCGCCAGCACGCCAGCCAGCGACTGCTCGCCAATACCCTGCCGATGCAGCCAGTGGGCCAACTGGTTCGCCTGCCGATCCAACTCGGCATAGGTTAAAGACACCGACTGCCGTTCGCCGTCAAAGGCAATCGCCTGGTGCTGCGGATAGCGTTGCGCCATCCGTTCGATCAGATCGGTGCAGGTCAGTGATTGGGGATAACGGCCTGGCAGCGCCAGAGTCTCGGCAAGCGTGGCGGCAAAACTGTCCGCGTCCATCAGCGGCAGATGCCAGATATCGGCGTCAGGTTTTTCCACCACCGCTTCAATCAGGCGAATAAAGCGATCGGCGTAGTCCTGAATGGTCGCTCGCTCGAACAAGGCGGTGGCAAACAGCCAATCAAGCCGAACTTCGCCGATAAGCTCTGTCGCTTTGACCGAAAAATCCGTGATTGCAGGCAGTACCGAAGAGGTTTCCTCAACGGCGCCGCAACCTGGGATCAGGTCGTTAAAATCGACTTTCGCCTGATACACCAGCATTATCTGGAAGATCGGGTTGATCGCCGTGCTGCGATCGGAACCGATCGCCTCGCTCAACGCTTCAAAACGATAGAGTTGATGATCAAACGCCGAGAGATCCTGCTCGCGACAATATTGCAGGTAATCGACAAAGGTCTGTTGATCCTGTAGCTGGGTGCGCAACACAATGGTGTTAACAAAAAACCCGACCACATCTTCAATTTCCGGCCGTTCCCGGTAGGCCAGCGGCGAACCGATAACAATGTCCTTCTCGCCGCTGATCCGCGCCAGCAGCAGGGAAAACACCGCATGCAGCCCGATAAAGCTGGAGGTGTTATAACGCTGACACAGGCGTTTGAATTTATCCCACAGCGCATTGTTGATGGCGGAGGAAATCACCTCGCCATCGCTGTTTTGATGCGCGGGGCGGGGCTTGTCCAGCGGCAGGCTGTGCACTTCGGGAATACCCGCCAGCCGCGCTGCCCAAAACGGCTTGAACTCATTGTGGTAATCAAGAAATGCCGGAGAGTTGAACCAACTGGCATAATCGATGTAGTTCAACCGGGGCCGCGTCGCCTGATAGGGTTGGCGATTCTGATAGGCCAGAAAAGCCTGTCTTAAGTCCGCGAACAGGTTTTTCACCGACCAGCCGTCGGAAATAATATGGTGCTGCGTAATCATCAGCACATGCACCTGTTCGCTCATCCGTATCAGTTTCACGCGGGTCAAATCCCCCTCGGCGAGGTCGAACGGGCGGCCGATGTCATCGCGTAACCGCTGTTTCAACTGTGCCTCGCGCTGACTTTCCGGCAGCGCGGAGAGATCCTCATGTTCGATGACAAACGGGCGGTGCGCGGCAATACACTGCTCGCCTTTGCCCTGTTCGTTGACGATAAAACGGGTGCGCAGGCTGGCATGTTTTTGCGCCAGCGCATCAAAGGCAAACGCCAACGCCGCCACATCGAGTTGACCGGTCAGCCGAAAATAGACCGGCATATTGTAGAGATGAGAACGCGCTTGGTATTGTTCGATAAACCACAGGCCGCTTTGCGATGAAGAGAGCGGTCCCCGCGTTTTTCCCAGCGGCGCAATCGGGCGTTCAAACGCCTGCTGAGCGGTTAAACAACGGACAATCGCCTTCTTGTTTTCTTTGATAAGCCGGCCGATTTCCGCCGTGACAGCCTCTTTGCTGGATTGTGAAACCAGTTGCCCCTGCGCATTCAGCGCCAGCCTGATCCCTTGCCGTTCCAACTGCTTCAACAGCGTTACGATATCTTTCATCATTTGTCACTCCCTTAAGCAAATCAGGCCGTTAGGGTCGCGCCGCCATCCACCACCAGATCCTGCATGGTGATATGGCTGGCCAAATCGGAAGCCAGAAAAACCACGGTATTGGCAACCTCTTCCGGCCGGGCAATCTTGCCCAACGGGATACCCAGTTTGTACTGGCGGGGAAAGCCTTCGATGGTGCGCTGTTCCGCGTCCTCGCTTTGCCACATGCCGCGCTGCATGGGCGTGTCCGTCGACCCCGGCGAAACCAGATTACAGCGCACGCCGAACGGCGCCAGTTCCAGCCCGGCACAGTACGTCAGGCTGGTCAACGCCGCCTTCGATGCGCAATACGCCGCCATTTGCATCCGGGGAACATGGGCCGCATTCGATCCTACGCAGACAATCGCGCCGCGGCGCTGCCGTTTGAAATGCGGAAGCAGCGCGTGCAGCAGGTAAAACGCGCCGGACGCATTGACGTTGATACATTGATGCCAGTCCTCCACGCTTAGCGCGTCAATCTCTCCCAGCCGCAAAATCCCCGCCGCATTGACCAGAACATCAAGCGCCGCCGACTGCGCCAGTTGCTGTCGGCAAACCGCCGCAACCCGCTCGGGCTGGCTGATATCCAGCGTGACGCAGGCAAAGGGATAATCCTGACGGTGGAATTCACGGTCGAAACCGATAACCTGAGCGCCAAGCACGACAAAATGACGGGCAATCTGTTCGCCAATGCCGCGGGCGGCGCCGGTCACCCAGACGCATTGACCGCTGAAATCAAGCTGCAACTGCGGGGAACTCATCATGTCCGCTCGCCCTACCACACCATTTCGACGCTGCTTTCATCCTGCAACAGCCTGTTGTCCAGATAACGACAGAAATCACTGAGCCTCGGATGATCGAACACATCGGATACCTTGATGCTGATGTCGAACTCCACCGTCAGACGGTTAACGATCTGAATGGTCTGCAACGACTGCCCGCCCAGTTCAAAAAAGTTATCCTCTGACTGGATAACCGACACGCCGAGGATCTGTCGCCAGATGGCGCTGACGCGGTTTTCGGTTTCGCTGGCTAATGCCTGCGTGGACGCGGCATCCTGATATTCCGCCAGCAGACGTTTGCGATCCACTTTGTTGGCGCTGGTCTTCGGCAGTTGCGGAAAAGCGCGGTAATCGGTTGGGATCATCGCCGCGGGCAAGACCTTGCCCAGATATTGCTTCACTTCGCGCGGTTCAATCGTTCCATCAGCGGTAGCGACAAACGCCACCAGACGGCGCACGCCATGGGGATAAACCACCCCCTGAACGCAGGCTTCATCCACCTTCGCCATGGTCAGCAGATGGGCTTCCACCTCGCCCGGCTGAATCCGGTAACCGCTGACCTTGAACTCGTTGTCCATGCGTCCCAGATAGACCAACTGTCCCTGCTTCAGACAAACGCGATCGCCGGTGCGATAAACCGGTAAGCGCCGGGCTCCCACATCCAGCATGCTGAAGGCGCCATGCTCAAGGCCGATGTAACCGTCAGCCAGCGTCGGCCCCAGCAGCACCAGCTCTCCCTCCTGCGCCGGACGATCGCCCGCCGTCAAAACCAGCGCCCCAACGCCGGCCAGCGGCAGGCCAATGGGAAGCTGCGCCACATTGCCCGGCTGCATTTGCAAATCGCAACTGGTGGCGACAACCGTGGTTTCGGTAGGGCCATAGGTGTTGATTAAACGCAGCGTGTCCGGCGCGTGGCGCTGCCACTGCGCCAGTTGTTCGGGATAAATCGCCTCGCCGCCGATGATGACGGCGCGCAGTGCGGACGGCATGATCAGCGCGCCGGATTTCATCCCCACGACCCACTCGTTCCAAAACGCCGTTGGCAGATCGAGCAGCGTGATACGGCTATTTTCGATCTGCTCCACAAAGGTCGGGATCGACGCCAGCATGTCGTCGGTGCGCAAGATCAACGTCGCGCCGCTGGTCAGCGTGACAAAGATCTCCTCAATGCTGGCGTCGAAGTTGAACGGCGCAAACTGCAAAACGCGATCGTTCTCCGTCACGCCGTAACGCTGCCGGGCCGCCGCCACAAAATGATCCAGCGCCCGACGACCGATCGCCACGCCCTTCGGCGCTCCGGTAGAGCCGGAGGTAAACATCACGTAAGCGGTCTGTTCAGGAAGGGTTTGCTCATCAATGGCTTGCCGGTCCGCCGGGGCCGTTTCCATCGACTGAAGGTGGCCCGCCAGTATGATGTTGCCGGAAAAGAGCGCCGCCAGCCGATGCTGATAATCCGCTTGGGTAATGATGTGATGCAGTTCGGCAATCTGAATAATGTGTTGCTGACGCGCATGCGGCTGTTCGGGATCAAGCGGCACATAAACCGCCCCGCAGCGCATCACCGCCAACAGGCAGAAAAGCGTTTGCGGGCAACGGTTCATCATCACCCCGACCGGCTCGCCAGGCCGCACCCCCAGTTTGCGCAGCGCCGCCGCCATCTGAACGCTCTGTTCAACCACCTGCTGATAGCTGTAGTGCCGATTGCGTTGCGACAGGGCGATGTTGTCCGGGGAGTGCCGCGCCTGTGCGTCAATCGCCGTCAATACGGATGTGATCGCACATTCAGGTTCATAACCGGCGATCAACGCCTGTTCACGCTGTTCACTCAGCCACTGCTGTAAAAGTTGTGCGCTGGTTTGCCAGGGCTCAGCCAGCCAGCGGCGCAGCAGCGCAAACAGCGTTTGTTGCAGTTCGGCCAGTTGTTCCGCGCTGTAACAGCCAGGGTTGGCGTCAAAATCCAATACCGGCGTGCCGTCCGGCTTGAAATGGATCTCAATGGTCAAATCTTCGACCGGCCCCGCGCTGAGGTTTAGCGTACGGGAGGAGAGCGCCCCATAATTCAGCGGATGGTCGAACGGCATAATATTAATCAGCGGCCCAAACAGACGCTGTTCACCGCCCACGCGGTTCAAATCGCGGCGCAAATGTTCGTAACGATAGTGCTGATGGCGGCGCAACGTGCGTTTGGTTCGCGCCACCTGCCGTGCGACGGAGATAAGATCATCCCGATCCGCCACCTGGATGCAGAGCGGGACAATATTCATTTGCATGGAGGGCACCGTCAGCGAAGCCGAACCGATGCGGTTCATCACCATCATGCCGAACGTCAGGCTGTCGCAGGCGGAAACCAGCTTCAGATGCGTCGCCAGCGCAGCCAGAAATAAGTCCGGCCAGTTGATTTTGTTGCCTTCGCACAGCGTATTGAGCCGCTGCCAGATATCGGTTGGCATATCGCCGCTCTGCCGCAAAAAACGGGCGGTGATTGGCGCTTTTTTATCGCTAAAGCTGACCGGTTCGGGCCGGGAACTCAGCGTTTCCAGCCAGTAATCCCGCGCCTGTTGGTTCTGACCCGTTTGTTCACGCCATTGTTCTTCAGCCAACACCTCGCTGAACGCCCCGAATTCCGCCTCGGCCACGGGCGCGCCTGCCGTCAGATCCGTGTAGATCTGCGCGATACGCTGAAACAGCAGGGTGGTGCCGAAACCATCCAGCGCGATGTGATGGACGCAGCTATACAGAAAATCGTTTTTTTCCCCGCGCAGCAACGCGAAACGGCAGGGCAGACCCTTGATCAGATCCAGCGGCTGCGCGATTTCCTCACGCGCCCACTGCCGCAGGGTGCGCTCTTCATCCTCATATGCGGCCGGCAACAGTTCCTTAATCGGTAAGACGCTTATCGGCACGGGAAGCCGCGATGCAATGAATCCGACCTCGGGTGGCCCCGAACGCTGGCCCGGCTTCTCCACAAACTGGCAATACAGGCATTCGCATTCCATGACCGCCTGGCGAATGGCCGTCAGCATCGACGCCAGGTCCACTTTACCGCTGAATGCGATGCACTCCGCCGTATTGAAGGTCGATTTGTCATCATTCAGGACATGGCCCAGCCACAATCCCCGCTGAGTGACACTTAACGGTTTCATCATGCGTGGCTCCCCTGCTGTTTTTCAATTTGCGCCCACCAGCCATTCAGAGTCGGATTGCGGGCCAGGTCGACGAAACTCAGCGCGATCCCCTGGTGACGCCATTCAGTGAGCAACGCCATCATCCGCACCGAATCCAACCCATAGTCGATCAGGTTTTCATTGTCGTCGAACCGATCGGCGTCTTCATCAATCAGCGTCAGCAGATGCGCTTTCAGCGCGGCCCTGGTTAACGGCGCCGATTTTTCTGCCGCGCCGATCAGGTCTGCGGTACTCACCACGCGTCCGGCGCGCGTCGCCACGTACTTCAACGCCATGAGATGATCCTGCGCGGAGAAATCGGCAATGGCATCGCCCACCACAAAAGCCTTGATGTCACGCATGAAGGCGTCCGTCGCCGTGATCATGCAGCCGATATGACCATACACCCCGCAGATAACAAGCTGATCTTTATCCATTTCTTTCATCATCGACTCCAGCGGCGAGCGATGGAACGCACTGTAGCGCCATTTCACCAGTACGGTGTCATGTTCATCCGGCGCCAGGGCGCTGACGACCCCCTGTTGCTCCGGGCAGGCATTTAGTCCGGCACCCCATATGTCGTTCAGCAGCGCGCGATCGGCCGGACTTTGTTTTTTCGGCTGGACGCTATAGACCACCGGAATCTCATGCCGTTGACAATACGTCCGCAGCGCGGCGATGTTCTCAATCAACTGACGAACAAGCGGACTGTCAGCGCCATAAAAATTCACAAAGTAATCCTGCATATCATGAATCAGCAGCACGGCACGTGACGGGTCAAAAGCCCAGGCGACCTTACCGGCGGGAAAATCGTGCGTCTGGGGCATGGGATAAGAAACGATTGGAGGGATTGCCATAACAAAGTCCTTATTCGTCGTGGATGCTAAGTTGATTCTGGATGCGCAAACGGAGATGTTTTTTATCGATTTTGCCGACGGGGGTAACGGGCAGGAGGTCGATCATCTCGAAGCGATCCGGGAGTTTGAATTCAGCAATACCCTGACTGCGCAGATATTTTCTCAAACCCACGGCTTTCAGAGAGGGATCGCTGACGACCAGAAAAGCACAGCTTTTTTCGCCCATGACCGGATCGGGCATGGAAACCAACGCGGCATGGATAATGCCCTCATGTTTGAGCAGCAGGTTTTCGATCTCCTCGGCGGCAATTTTCTCGCCACCGCGATTAATCTGATCTTTTTCACGCCCGACCACTTTCAGGTAGCCGTCATGCGTCATCCGCACCACATCGCCCGAATGGTAAAAACCGTCGCGATCAAAGGCGCTGGCGTTGTGTTCCGGGCTACGATAATAGCCGCGGATGGTATAAGGGCCGCGGGTCAGCATCAGGCCGGCTTCTCCCGGCGCCACCGCATTTCCCTGCTTATCGACGATCCGAACTTCATCGTCCGGGCTCATTGGCCGGCCCTGAGTGGTAAAAATGTGCTCGTCGTCGTCATCCAGACGGGTGTAATTGAGCAACCCTTCCGCCATGCCCAGCACCTGTTGCAAACGGCAGCCCAGCGCCAGAGGAATACGCCTTGCGATGCTCTCGCTCAGCTTGGCGCCGCCGACCTGAAGCACTTTCAGACTGCGCAGCGCCTCGCCAAACTGCCCGGCCGCCTGTAGCCACAGTGCCGCGGCGGGCGGCACCAGCGACGTGATATCAATTTGATGACGTTCGATCAACGGGAAGCAAGTCATCGCGCCGGGATCGGTGGCCATTACAACGCGACCGCCGGCATAAAACACGCCCAGCGCGCCCGGTGAGCTCAGCGGGAAATTGTGCGGCGCGGGGAGTGCGCACAAATAGCGGGTCCGCGGCGTCAGCTGACAAATTTCAGCACTAAGACGTACGCTGTAGTAGTAATCATCATGGGTACGGGGGATCAGTTTAGGCGTACCGGTGCTGCCGCCGGAAAGCTGGAAAAACGCCACCTCGTCGGCCGCCGAAGGTTGAAATTGCTGCGGCTTGTCGGGTGGCTGCAACCACAACCCCAGGGCGTTTCCAAGCTGACTCTCCCCCTCCATCACGACGGTGGTCAGGCCGGGTGTCTGCGTTTGTAGCTGATCGAGAAACGCCGCCGAACCGAACAAGGGATGCTGGGCCGAGGCAATCAGCAGACGCGGCGAGATTTGCGCCGCATAGGAAAGCAGTTCCAGTTTACTGTGGCTGAACAGCGCATTTACCGGCACCACACCCATTTTCAGCAGGGCGAAAAACGACAGATAGAACTCCGCCACATTGGGCAACTGCACCAGCGCGGTATCGCCGCGTCGGATGCCCGCCTGCGTCAGATGCGCGGCTAACGCTGACGATTGCTCGTCCAGTTGCCGATAGCTCCAATGACGCTCGCCGCATATAAGCGCAATGGCGTCAGGCCGCGTCATGGCGTGTCTTTGCAGTACATCGGTCAACGGTAGCCCAATCCAATAGCCCTTTTTCCGATAGCGCTGCGCCAGATCGTCTGGCCAACGGGTAAATTCTATGCTCATAACGCGTTCACGCCTGAATTCAGCCCAAAGGCATTCAACATGGTATTTAACTTCGCCGCCGTTTCTCCCCACTCTTCTTCAGGCACCGACGCGGCAACAATGCCCGCCCCCGCAAACAAGCGAACATGCTGCCGGCGAATCGTTCCACAACGGATAACGATCGCCCATTCGCCATCGCCATTGGCGTCGCACCAGCCGACAATACCGCTGAACACACCGCGTTCATGCGGTTCAAGATCGGCGATAAGCCGCCGCGCCTCTTCGGTGGGGAAACCGCACAGCGCCGGCGTGGGATGAAGCTGACAGGCAACCTGGAGCGCCGTCATATCCGGCCGGGCCAGTTCGCCGTTGATGGCGGTCGAAAGATGCCACATTGATGCCGTACTCATCAGCGAGGGTGCGTCGGGAATGGTCAAGGCCAAGCACAGCGGCATCAGGCGCTGGCGGATATCATCAACCACCAGTCGATGCTCATGCCGGTCTTTGCTCGAACGCAGCAATTGCTGGCTGTTCAGGTGATCCAGATGCGGATCATTCATCCGACAGGCCGAACCCGCCAGCGGGTTGGAATATATCATCTTGCCCTGTTTGCGCAGCAGCAGTTCCGGGCTGGCGCCCAGCAATATCGAACCATCAGGCAGCGGCAGAGAAAAATGGTAACCGCCGGGATTCTGCACCATAAGATTATTCATAATTTTATGGGCGTTTATCGGCTCAGCCAGTTCGATATCCAGAATGCGGGACAGTACCGCTTTGCTCAACTTGCCGGCCTGAAAGTGCGCGACCGCTTCCGCCACCGCAGCCTTGAACTGCGCTTCATCGGGCACGCTTTTGATCCCCACGACGCGTGATGGCGCATTCTCCTGTCGCCGCGCTTGACTCATCAAGTTCGACTTCGTGGTGACCCGGTAATGCTCAGGGATATAGAGGCAGGAAGGCCGGCGGGTATCAAAGGGGATCGCCCCCACTACAACAGGTAATGTCTGTCCTGCGCTGCGCGCCCGTTCAAAAGCCTGTGCCAACGTCGAATGCAATCGCTTTTCCTGATCCTCCTCTCCGCTGACGGGAGAAGAGAGGCGCTCAAAGAAACCGGAAGCCAACAAACTTCGATGCTCCGACGCATACAAAAATGTGGACTGTTCTGCATAGGAAAGGCCGCTAAACGTGTCTGTTTCTATGATCAATGTGTCCACAAAACAACTCCTTCGCTTATATGTTGAATAATAATTATTATCATAATAATTGTTATTCGCACATTTTAGAGTTAAATTATAATGAACTTTTTCTCGCGGTCAATCTTTATCCATGCATACCAATTAATCCTGATTAAAGAGGTAGATAAATTGATTTAAATCAAATTTAACCTCTCTTTTCCATACGGAAAAACAATTAACATCAGGAATGTATTGAACATAAAATAGACATTACAAATGATAATAAAAATGCTTATCATTTGTTGTCAATGTTTTTAAGCCGCACTAAACTGCGCGAATATTTTTCCAACCATTTCTGAATGTGAGCTTGCTATGGAAGAAAGCATGGGCGCCTCCCGCCGGCACCTCAATCTCGTTGTGCATCTGGCGCTGCTAATCAATATGCTCTCCATCGGCAGCCTGATGATGGTTATGCCTCTGGGACCTGACTTCGTTCGGGAACTGGGGATGGATGCCAAAAATATCGGCTACATCAGCGGCGGCGCAACCTTTGCGTCCGCCATCGTCGGCTTTCTCGCCGCCCCTTATCTGGACCAATTCAACCGTAAATATGCGCTGGCGCTGCTGCTGACATTACGCTTCGGTCTGACAATTGCTTGCGTGCTGGCGACCAATCAAACGCAGTTGCTGCTGATATTCATTCTGGCCGGCTGCATCGCGGGACCGGCCGCCGGCGTTCTCATGGCGGCCGTGGTCGATATTGTGCCCGTCAAGGAACGCGGCAAACGGCTGGCTTATGTCGGCATGAGTTTTTCACTGGCGGCGATTGTCATCATGCCTCTGTCGTTGGAACTGGCTCACCACATCAACTGGCAGGCGCCTTTTTATATCCTGGGGATCAGCGGGTTATTGACCGCACTGCTGGTTGTCTGGCGATTCCCATCAATGCCGGCAATCGTGTGCGGCCGGGATGCTCCGCAGAAGCAGCGCCCAGAATCGAACGTACTGAAAGCCCGCCTGCCTTCACCACTGTTTTGGATGGGACTGGCTGCTATATCACTGCAAATGTTCGGGCATTTCCTGCTCATTCCCCACTTTTCCAACTATTTCCAGTTCAACCTCGCTTTCCCACGGGATGACATTTCCCTGCTCTATCTATGCGGCGGGTTGGGGAGCATGGCGTCCATTCAGTTATGCGGGCATCTGATTGACCGGGGTTATGCCTATCAGACGATTGTTACCACCACGCTGCTGCTGACGGGGGTGATTATCGGCGGTTTTGTGCTGCCTTTTTCCTTTTCGCTGTATTTGATTTTTACCTTGTTCATGGCGTTGAGCGCGGCTCGTTCCAGCAGCACGCTGGCGATTACCGCAGGTATTCCCTTCCCCCATCAGCGGGCGGCATTTATGTCATATCAGGGAACCGCAGCCAACGTGGCATCCGGGATCGCCAGCATTGCATCGGCGGGTTATTTGAGTACATCGGCACAGGGAAAAATTCTGGGATTTGAGCATCTGGCGCTCGTCAGCACCACCTTCGCGCTGTGCGCCATGCTGCTGACAATGCGGCTGATACCGCGGTTGGCCGCTCGCAACCGTCTGCTTGCCTCATGGCGACTCCGCCAGACGGCAGAGAACTGAACCGATGACGTTTCGTCTCAACGGATGAAGCCGCCAGACGGGTAACACAGTAAGAAATTTAGGGGTTGTTTCCTTTTTCCACTATTCTGACGGAGTTTTTGATATGCAGCAAAAACAAAAAAAACACGCGCCACTCAATAAGCTTTATCGCTCAGTGATGCTGACGGGCCTTCTGGCGCTCCCCGCCGTAGCGCCGGCGGAAAACGCAACGGATGATGAAACCATTGTGGTCACCGCTACCCAGACCAAACATACCGCGCTCAGCGCGCCAGCCAGCGTGTCCGTGGTGACACGCGCCGATCTGGAAAAAATGGCGGTCAATAATATTTCCGATGCGGTCAAAAAGCTGCCGGGGATTAATCTCAATCCGTCAACCACCTACGGCCGTCAAGAGATCAAAATCCGCGGCATGAGGGCCGACTATACCCTGCTGCTGGTTAACGGCCGCCGCATCAATGCGCGGGAAACGCTGGCCAGCAATATGGGCAACGATTTCGATCTCAGCTCGGTCCCGGTATCCGCCATCGATCGCATTGAAGTTATCCGTGGCCCGATGTCATCTTTATACGGCGCCGATGCGCTGGGCGGCGTGGTGAATGTCATCCTGCGCCAGCCGGGGAATGATGCCGAAGGTGAGATTGGCTATAACTTTGAAGTCCCGACAGAGGGCTCAGGCGGCGATCACAACCGGTTAAACGGTTATGTCAGCGGCCCGTTACTGGAAAATAAGTTACTGGGCAGCCTGATTGTCGATGGCGGAAAACGCGACGCCTGGCGCACCGACCAATCCCTCAATCAGAATACGGATGCGCTGGAACAACGCGACTACGTCAACGTATTAGGTAACCTGACCTGGCTTATCGACGGGCGTCAGAGTCTGGATTTCGATGCGACTTATACCAAAGATGACCGCGACGTTTACTGGAATAACTACGGCAGCGCCACACACAACCTCCAGGAACTGGAACGTCTTGGATTAGGTTTAACGCATAACGGCAGTTGGGACAACATTGATACCCGACTGCGCTACTACTACGAAGATATTGAACTGATGGACAATTCTCAGCTCAACGGCGGAGCGGCCGATATTACCCAGGATAACCACACGGTGGACGGACAGATTTCCGGTTATCTCGGCGATCACCTGCTGACCGGCGGCGGTGAATATCGTCTGACCTCGTTAAAACACAGTATGAACCTGACAGACGGCACGGTCGACGTGAATCAGGGCGCCGTTTTCCTCCAGGATGAATTTAAACTGGGCGATCTGGCGTTAACATTTGGCGGCCGCGTGGACAGCCATGAAACCTATGGTACGGAGTTCAGCCCGCGCGCCTACGCCAACTACAGTCTCACCGACAACTGGGTGGTAAAGGGCGGGGTGAGCAAAGCGTTTAAAGCCCCGACCATTGCCCAGTTCTACAAGGGTTACGCCGTTGCAGCCTGCCGTGGCCGATGCCAGGTCGTGGGCAATCCCGACCTGAAAGCCGAAACCTCCGTCAGCTATGAACTGGGAACCGCGTATGAAACAGCACGTTTCGGCGCAGGCGTAATGCTGTTTAATAATGATATCAAGGATATGATCCAGGTTCAGACCTGGGACCGGGTCGCCAGGGAGCTGACGTATGAGAACGTGAGTAAGGCCCGAATTCAAGGACTCGAAACCTCTCTCTGGGTGGATCTGACAGAAAGCCTGAACTGGACGACGAACTGGACGATTGTGAATGCTGAAGACCGTGACACCAAAATGCGGCTGAAACAAACGCCGAAAAATACCGTTAATACCCAGCTAAGCTGGCAGGCGCTGGAAAATCTGTCGGCCTATGTTTCCTACCAGTACACCGGCAATCAGTACCTGTTTGATAAAGAAGTCAGCAAAACTCGCGGGTTTAATACCGTCGATGTCGGCGCAGCCTATGCGCCGATCAAGAACGTTAATCTGAAACTGGGCGTGAACAACGTAACCAACGAGAAACGGGATTACGTCGCAACGGCTAATGATTACTTTCTGTCAGGTCGTACCCTTTATGGCGGTGTCAGCTATAAGTTCTAAAACGCCCGAAGAGTGGCGGGTAGAAGGCCCGCCATAAAAAAACGCCGCGCACGTTTTTCAACGTTGCATAGCAACGGCCCGAAAGGTGGCGGGCAGGAGGCCCGCCATAAAAAAACGCCGCGCACATTTTTCAACGTTGCATAGCAACGGCCCGAAGGGTGGCGGGCAGGAGGCCCGCCATAAAATTCAGCAATATATAAACGTCGTGACATCGTGCGGCCTGAGCATATAGGTGCCTTTGAAGCGACGCCCGGCATAGAACTGCGGCGTCAGGTCAGTCAGTAATTCCAGCTCAAAAACCTGTTTCGCGCAGTCTAACGCCACCATTCTGGCATCGAGAAAATCAAAATAGCGTTTAATCTGCGGATAGAGTGCTTTAAACAGGCTCTCTTTGGCAGAGAAGCTCAGCGTCAACAGACAGCAAAACGTCTCCTCACGTTCTTGAAACCACTGATATTCCTCATCATCAATAATACCCGGCCAGAGGGAATACGCCCGCTCATCGGATATGTACGCCTCAATATCCACCCCCACACAGGGCAGCGCGCCATTGCAAAGATGCGCAGCACACAAGACGCTATCCCTATTGTGGCTCAACGAACCGGCAACATTGTCAGGCCACACCGGAGAGCGGTCCTCGCCGACGTTCAGAATGAAATCCGCGTATCCCAGTTTACGCAATACCTGCATGGCCAAACAGCGCCCCGCCAGATACTCGGCACGGCGTTTTGGCACCGAGCGTTCAAGGACATCACAAAAAGGGATACCGGCCTGAGAGAACAAGGCGTCAGAATAAGCAGACAAATGAAAATGACAGCGAGCGCCAATACCAGGATATACGGTGCCATCCATTGCCTGCGGAAAGGTTATCCATTCAATATCATCAATAAAAGCAGAAAGCATGTCGTGTTACTCTTGAAGGAGAAATTATTCTCAGGGCAATCCAGCACCTCAACCTTCAACAAATAATGGGAAACTCCCGCCCATTATCACTCGCCGTTAATCACAGCGCTAAAAAAAAGCCTGCAATACTGGCGCTCATCAGGTTTGACAGCGTGCCCGCCGTTACCGCTTTCAAACCAAACCGGGCAATATCCTGACGTCGATTCGGCGCCATACTGCCCAGCCCCCCAATAAGAATAGCTATCGATGACAGGTTAGCAAACCCACAAAGTGCGAATGAGATAACGGCTTTGGTATGTTCGGACAATAACGCTAAGCCAGCGGCGGCAACCTCATCGTCCGTTTTCAGATACTCGCTAAAATTCATGTAGGCAACGAATTCATTGACGATCAGCTTCTGGCCGATAAACGAACCGGCAATGGCGGCCTCATCCCAGGGAACGCCAATCAAAAACGCCACTGGCGAGAAAAGCCAGCCTAAAATTAACTCCAGCGACAGTTGAGGATAATCAAACCAGCCGCCTACCCCGCCGAGAATACCGTTAAGCAAAGCAATCAGCGCGATAAACGCCAGCAGCATGGCGCCCACGTTCAGCGCCAGTTGCATACCGGACGCCGCCCCGCTCGCCGCCGCATCAATAACGTTGGCCGGTCGTTCCTCTTCGTCGACAAATCCGCTGATCTTCTCGCGATCATGCGTTTGTTCGGTTTCCGGCACCATCAGTTTGGCAAACAACAGCCCGCCGGGCGCGGCCATAAAGGAAGCTGCGATCAGGTATTCCAGCGGCACCCCCATCTGCGCATAGCCGGCCATGACCGAACCCGCGATAGAGGCCAGTCCGCCACACATGACGGCAAACAATTCTGACTGCGTCATATTGGCGATATACGGGCGGACCACCAGCGGCGCTTCTGTCTGTCCAACGAAGATATTCGCCGTAGCGGAAAGCGATTCCGTGCGCGATGTCCCCAGCAGTTTCTGTAACCCGCCGCCAAGCAGCCGAATGACCCATTGCATCACCCCCATGTAATAGAGCACGGCAATCAGTGATGAGAAAAAAACAATAATCGGCAGTACGCGAAATGCGAAAACAAACCCGCCGCCGCCAAACACTTCAAACATTTTGTCGGACGTGAGGCCGCCAAACATAAAAGATACGCCCTGATTACCGTAGGAAATGATGTTAGCCACGCCTTGCGTCATCCCCCCTAAAACCCGGCGTCCCAATGGCACATACAACACCAGCGCACCAATACCAATCTGAATAATAAAAGCACCCAGTACAGTGCGTAATCTGATCGCTTTACGATTACTGGAAAGCATAACCGCGAACAATATCAGTACAATCATGCCGATAAGACTCATGATAAGTTGCATGTGTCATTCCCTATAGTGCGTCTGTCAGTAATCATTTTTTTGCAAAAGTGTGATAACCGGGCTGATGATAGAAACCGCCGTTGGACAGTAGCCAACTTATGTCACAAATAGATACAACATCGAATAAGTCAAAATAGCAAATAGAGACATGGACCACACTTTTGTTACCATTATATGAAAAAAAAATGACACCCGCGCGAGGATACGGACGAAAAATCAAGTTAAATCACATGATTCGCTGGGGAAAAACGCGATCATGTTTTCAGCCGAGGGCAAAAAGTCGGAGGGTGTTTTGATATATCGCCGCCGCCAGTTTCTCGGCAGGCTCCGGTCGCAACTGACAAAGTGACTGGAATACGTTGATAACCCGTTCCGGGCGATTGGGTTGTCCCTGATAGCCGCTGACCGGCATATCCGGCGCGTCAGTTTCCAGCAGCAGGCGATCGAGGGGAAGGCGCGCAATCGCCTGACGTGTTTTATTGGCTCTGGAATAGGTGATCGTTCCGCCGACGCCAATGTAGTAACCCAGCCGGATAAATGCCTGCGCCTGTTCCAGACTGCCGGCAAACCCATGGACGACGCCGGTACGCGGCACATCAACGCGCCGCAACAACTGCGCCAGCTGATCGTGGGTACGGCGCGAATGGAGGATAACCGGGAGATCGTACCGTTTCGCCAGTTTCAACTGCGTCTCAAGCATCCGGCATTGGCGCTCAAAGTGCGGCGCTTGCATATAAAGATCCAACCCGACCTCGCCCACCGCCACCAGCTTTTCAGGTTTCTGACGCAGGTTCGCCTCCAACCGTGTCAGATCGGCGTCGGCATGCTGTGAAATATAGAGCGGATGGAGCCCCAGGGCGCAATAAAGGGGAGAATGGGCACGAACCAGCGTCAATACACGCTCAAAATAGTGTGCCGCCACAGCAGGGATAATGATACGTTCCACACCAGCCGCCGCCGCCAATTGAAGACTTGCGAAAGCATTATCGTAAAACAGCGGAAAATCAAAATGACAATGGGTATCGATAAAAGAGGATGAAGTCGCAAGCGCGGGGCTTCCGACAGAGGGTAATATCGACACGCTTCCTTACTTCCTCAGTGTAATACTTTCTCTTCGGAGGATACTTGTTTATTGGCCTTTCCGTAACCTTCTTGCATCACACCGGATAAATAATCGTTGTTCCCTTCCAGCCAAGCGCAGTCACTGTCAAACCATTCAGCCCACAGCGCCCAGAAGTTTCCTTTCCATTGTTTCCATTTGCCTAAAACGATATCGCTATTCATCATCTACCCCCTGATAAAAGATCGAAATTCAGCAAATACCGCCGACAGTGTTTCAGCTAAATATGACAGCCATGCGGCATGGCCGCCACATTAAGTGATATTACGTTACGAGGGTTTAAATCTAAGGCCGCTTGCGGCCAAGAAACAAGCTCACCAGGAAGATAATAATCCCGACAACGAAAACGATCTTAGCCGCACTTGCCGCAGTGCCAGCCAAACCACCAAAACCCAGCGCCGCAGCGATCAATGCGATAACTAAAAAGATAATTCCCCAACGAAACATAGACTCTCCTTACCCGAAAATTAAAAATCGTGGTGGTGCTGTGTTTTGCAGGTTAGAGAGGGTTATCCGACAGCGCGAACAACCCACCTTTATAAACTGTTATCCTTTAATCGTTAAATCATTCTTGACGCTTTTTACACCATCAACGGCTTTGGCAATACTTTCAGCTCGTGCCGACTGAGCCTGATTATCGACTTCACCGCTCAACAACACGATGCCTTCATGTGTTTCAACTTTCACCTTACGGGACGGAACAATGTCATCCGCCAGCAATTTGGCTTTGATGGTACTGGTGGTCATGGCATCACCCGCATAAGCACTGACTGACTGTGATGCACCGTCTTTGACCTGTAGCTTGTCACTAACGGACGTAACGCCTTCAACCTGGGTGGCGATTTCCACGGCACGAGCCGCTATTTCCTGACTACCGATGAAACCGCTTAACGTGACCACCCCGTTGGACGTCTCGACGGAAATGTCGCCGCTGGTAATGGTTTTATCCTTCAGCAGGGCGCTTTTTACTTTTGCTGTGGTTGTGCTATCGCTCACGTAGCCTGAAGCTTTATTTACCGAGCTATCTACTTTCTCACCTGTGGTATCTGCAATACGTTGCATTTTCTGCCCCACTGAATCTTCAGCAATGGCGGTACCACCGGCCAGGATTGAACCCAGAATGACAGCGATCAGCGATTGTGTGAGTTTGGTCTTTTTCATCCATTTCTTCCTTTATGTTTTCTCTTTCAATGCCCGAAAAAAAACCCTCGGACCACATTAACGCAGGGAAATAACGCGTGCGTTCCAAGCCTGCAATCAGCGCCATAAAGCCGCGTATGATAACGACACAAAATGACGCGATCATTAGAGCTTTATCTCTTTGAAAACAAGCAAGTCAAAACAACACACTATCCATAATCACGTTAACAGTTAAACAAACTAAGCACTTAACACGTTGTTAACTATAGACCACTGACTGTAAATTCACAGGGCGATTGGATGAAAAGCATTGGAACTGGCGGGAATTCAGATTTGTCTGTGGTAGAAAACAAGCATGTCTTGCTGAGCGCTTTAAATACAATGGATTGATATAGCATAGAAAACGCGAACCCATAGACGGTAAAACTTTATCGGTTCGCGTTATTTGAAAGGCAAAAAAATATTAAAAAACAAGGCGGTTATTTGAGCGATGGCAATTAATGCTCACGCGTTTTATGGAACTCAATATCAGGATAACGTTCCCGCGTCAGGTTCAGGTTGACCAGCGTCGGCGCTATATAGGTCAGATTATCGCCACCGTCTAACGCCAGATGCTGTTCATTCTTGCGCTTGAACTCTTCAAATTTCTTCACATCACGACATTCAACCCAGCGGGCAGTGGAAACGTTAACGGATTCGTAGATGGCCTCCACGTTGTACTCGGTCTTCAATCGCGCCACAACCACATCAAACTGCAACACACCGACGGCTCCAACGATCAGATCGTTGTTGGTCAGCGGGCGGAAGACCTGTACCGCGCCTTCTTCAGAAAGCTGTACCAACCCCTTCAGCAATTGTTTCTGTTTTAACGGATCGCGCAACCGGATACGGCGGAACAGTTCAGGCGCAAAGTTAGGAATACCGGTGAATTTCATCTCTTCACCCTGGGTAAAGGTATCCCCAATCTGGATCGTGCCGTGGTTGTGCAAGCCAATGATATCGCCCGGCCAGGCTTCCTCGACGTGAGAACGATCGCCCGCCATAAAGGTCAGCGCATCGGAAATCACCACATCTTTGCCGGTCCGTACCTGACGCAGCTTCATCCCTTTCTCATATTTGCCGGAAACCACGCGCATAAACGCCACGCGGTCACGGTGTTTCGGGTCCATATTGGCCTGAATCTTGAAGACGAAACCGGTGAATTTCTCTTCGGCCGCCGCCACTTCGCGCTTATCGGTCCTACGCGGCATCGGCGCGGGCGCCCAGGCAACCAACCCATCCAGCATATGATCAACGCCGAAGTTTCCCAGCGCCGTACCAAAGAATACCGGCGTCAGCTCGCCGGACAGGAACGGTTCCCGTTCAAACTCGTGCGAGGCGCCTTTCACCAATTCCAGTTCTTCGCGCAGTTGCGTCGCCAGCTCTTCGCCGACGGCAATGTCCAGCTCCGGGTTATCCAGCCCTTTCACGATACGAACTTCCTGAATCGTGTGCCCTTTACCGCTTTGATAAAGGTAGGTTTCATCTTTATAAAGATGATAAACCCCTTTGAACAGCTTGCCGCAGCCAATCGGCCAGGTGATGGGCGCGCAGGCAATCTTCAGTTCGTTTTCCACTTCGTCCAGCACTTCCATCGGATCGCGGATATCACGATCCAGCTTGTTCATAAACGTCAGGATCGGCGTATCACGCAGGCGCGTCACCTCCATCAGTTTGCGCGTCCGATCCTCGACCCCTTTCGCCGCATCGATGACCATCAAACAACAGTCCACCGCCGTCAGCGTACGGTAGGTATCTTCGGAGAAGTCTTCATGCCCTGGGGTATCCAGCAGGTTGACCAGACATTCCCGATAAGGAAACTGCATGACCGAGGTGGTAATGGAGATACCCCGCTGCTTCTCCATCTCCATCCAGTCGGATTTCGCATGCTGACTTGAACCACGCCCTTTAACCGTACCGGCCGTCTGGATTGCCTGTCCGAACAACAATACTTTTTCTGTAATCGTCGTTTTACCGGCGTCAGGGTGGGAGATGATGGCGAATGTTCTTCTTTTCGAGACTTCGCGGGCGTATTCACTTGGAGACATGATTTTCAGGTTTCTTCTGTTAGCCACCCGGCGTCAGCATCGAGTCAAAAACACACCGATGTCTGCGTCAGGCAAAGCGGGAATAAATCGTAAGCCGGGTATTTTCCCTGATTTAGCGTTCATACACAATTGGCGGCTGAAAGATCGAACGGGCTAGATTTTCTTCTTTTTGTCCGCCTTGCGCGCGTCAGTATCGTCCGCAAATGCATTTCTGCTCTCTTCGCTGCCATCGTCTTCTTTAACCGGCTTTCCGGCCGTGAGTAAATAAGGCGACTGCTGCCAGTGGGTGCGATGGTTCTGCAACAACGTTCGAGTCAGGATGATGCCGATCGCCAGCGACAGCAATATCATCAAGCGCAGAATATTGGTGGTGTTATCCACCTGTCTGGCCTCGGTCGCCAGCACATGCGTATCAAGGGTGATGCGCAGGAATCCTATCGGGCCGTCTTTGCCCTCAATGGGCTGCACCCGTTGATGATTGTAATAGCTGCCGACCCGATTGCCGTCCAGCGCCAGCCGATCCCGCAGTTGAACCTGCTCCCCCGCACGGGCGACCAGCGAACCATCCTGCTTATAAATCCCGGCATCCAGAATCCGGCTATACTCCGTGAGCTGCTGGAGTATGTCATTCATTTTCTGGTTGTTATCATCTGTGTCGTCCATCAGCGGAGCAACGCTGTAAGCCACCTGTCTGGTCAAGGTTTGCGCCAACTCCTCAACCTGTTCCGAACGGGCCGCCTGGTGGCTCAAACTGAAATAGGAAGCGCCCTGCATTAGCGCCACCAGCAGCGCCAGGCAAATGAGCACAATGACTGTACGATGAAGGCGGAATTTTACCCGAGCCTGAACCATGATAATCCTTACGCGATTTGGATACTTTAATGTTGCCAGAAGCGCCGACGATAGGATAGCTTGTTGCCCAGTTTTCGGTGGATATGTTTGTGGTTGCGATCCTGTGGCAGTGGCAGATACCCCGGACAGCTCCCCCATTCTATGCCACGTAATAACCGCCACTAGAGGATTTGCCCCATGTCGAATAGTCTGACCTATTGTGATCTCCCGAATGAGATTAACTGTTGGCCGGGACTGCCGCTATCACTGAGCGGTGATGAAGTGATGCCGCTCGATTATCGCGCCGGGGACACCGGCTGGCTGCTATACAGCGGCACACTCGACAAAAATCGGCTCTCCCGCTATCAGCGCGAACTGGGCGTGGCAATGGTGATAGTCAGCGCCTGGGCCGTGGGCGATTATCAGGTGGTTCGGCTGGCGGGTACGCTCACGCCCAGGGCATCAAAGCTGGCGCATGAGCTGGGGATGGATGTCGCTCCGATACGTAACGCCCCGACCCTTCGCGCCCCCGGCCTGCTGGTGATGGATATGGATTCCACCGCGATTCAGATTGAATGTATCGATGAAATTGCCAAACTAGCGGGAACGGGAGAGTTGGTCGCCGAAGTCACCGAACGGGCGATGCGCGGGGAACTGGATTTCTCCGCCAGTCTGCGTCAGCGTGTGGGCACCTTAAAAGGCGCCGATGCCAACATTCTTCATAAAGTGCGTAAAAATCTGCCGCTGATGCCGGGTCTGACCAACATGGTCAGCCAGCTTCAGGCGGCGGGTTGGCATGTGGCGATTGCCTCGGGCGGGTTTACCTATTTCGCCGATTATCTGCGTGAAAAGCTAGGGCTGGTTGCCGCCGTCGCCAATGAAATGGGCATGTGGGATGGTAGACTGACTGGCGAAGTCATCGGCCCGATTGTCGATGCGAAATACAAAGCCGCCACGTTGCGTGCGCTGGCGGAAAAACTGGATATTCCCTTACAGCAGACGGTTGCCATCGGTGATGGCGCCAACGATCTGCTGATGATCAAAGCTTCTGGTCTGGGCATCGCCTATCATGCCAAACCAAAGGTCAACGAACAGTCCGCTGTGACGATCCGTCATGCTGACCTGACCGGGGTATTGTGTATCCTCAGCGGCAGCATGAGACATGAAAAACGCTAATCAGACTTGAGGTAATCCGTGGCAAAAGCCGTCAAACGCGCCTTTGTGTGTAATGAATGTGGAGCAGATTATCCTCGCTGGCAGGGACAATGCAGCGCCTGTCATGCCTGGAATACCATTACCGAAGTTCGTCTGGCGGCGTCCCCTTCCTCCTCACGCGCCGATCGCCTGACCGGTTATGCCGGTGAAAGTGCGGGCGTCAGCCGGGTGCAAAAACTCTCTGAAATCAGCCTTGAGGCGCTGCCCCGTTTTTCTACCGGTTTTCAGGAGTTCGACCGCGTGCTGGGCGGCGGCGTGGTGCCGGGCAGCGCGATCCTGATCGGCGGTAATCCGGGTGCCGGGAAAAGCACCCTGCTGCTGCAAACGCTGTGCAAACTATCCGAGCACATGAAAACCCTCTACGTCACCGGGGAAGAGTCGTTGCAGCAGGTGGCGATGCGGGCTCATCGTCTCGGGTTGCCCGCCCACAACCTGAACATGCTGTCTGAAACCAGCATCGAACAGATTTGCCTGATTGCCGAACAGGAACAACCAAAGCTGATGGTGATTGACTCTATTCAGGTTATGCACCTGGCTGAAATTCAATCCTCCCCCGGCAGCGTCGCGCAGGTACGTGAAACCGCGGCCTACCTGACCCGCTTTGCCAAAACCCGCGGCGTCGCCATTATTATGGTCGGCCATGTCACCAAAGATGGTTCGCTGGCGGGCCCGAAAGTGCTGGAACACTGTATCGACTGCTCGGTATTGCTGGATGGCGACGCCGATTCACGTTTTCGCACCCTGCGCAGCCATAAAAACCGCTTCGGCGCAGTCAATGAGCTGGGCGTTTTCGCCATGACCGAACAGGGGCTGCGCGAAATCAGCAACCCTTCGGCGATTTTCCTCAGCCGCGGTGACGAAATCACTTCCGGCAGTTCGGTGATGGTAGTGTGGGAAGGCACCCGTCCGCTGCTGGTGGAAATTCAGGCGCTGGTGGATCAGTCAATGATGGCGAACCCTCGCCGGGTCGCGGTGGGGCTGGAACAGAATCGTCTGGCGATCCTGCTGGCGGTACTGCACCGCCACGGCGGGTTACAGATGTCGGATCAGGATGTGTTCGTTAACGTGGTGGGCGGCGTCAAAGTGACGGAAACCAGCGCCGATCTTGCGCTGCTGCTGTCGCTGGTGTCCAGCCTGCGCGATCGTCCTTTGCCGCAGGATCTGGTGGTGTTCGGCGAGGTCGGACTGGCGGGTGAAATCCGTCCGGTGCCAAGCGGTCAGGAGCGTATTGCTGAAGCCGCCAAACACGGTTTCAAGCGGGCCATCGTTCCCCACGCCAATATGCCGAAAAAGCTACCGGCCAATATGCAGGTTTTCGGCGTCAAAAAGCTGGCTGACGCGCTAGATATTCTCAACGATCTATAAAAAATCGCCGGGAGCGATTTTCAACGTCGTACAGCGACGGCCCGTAGGGTGAGCCCCAGGGATGGGGCGAATAAAAAATCGCCGGGAGCGATTTTCAACGTCGCGCTGTGTTATCTTGTTTAGTACGCTAAACAAGAGTGTCGGATTATGTCACCATTCGAGTATTTAAAATCCGCCATCCGGCAAAAGGGATGGACCTTACAACAGGTCGCGGATGCGACGAATATGACTAAGGGCTACCTCAGCCAGTTGCTCAACGCCAAGATCAAAAGCCCCAGCGCGCAAAAATTGGAAGCGCTGCACCGCTTTCTCGGTCTGGAATTTCCCCGCCATGAAAAAAAAGTGGGCGTCGTCTTCGGCAAGTTTTATCCGTTGCATACCGGTCATATCTATCTGATTCAGCGCGCGTGCAGTCAGGTGGATGAGCTGCATGTCATTCTGGGTTATGACGAACCGCGTGACCGCCTGCTGTTTGAAAACAGTTCCATGTCGCAACAGCCAACCGTCAGCGATCGCCTGCGCTGGCTGTTGCAAACCTTTAAATATCAGAAAAATATCCGTATCCATGCGTTCAATGAACAAGGGATGGAGCCGTACCCGCACGGCTGGGACGTTTGGAGCAAAGGCATTCATGATTTTATGCGGGAAAAAAACATTGCGCCTAATTTCGTCTATACCAGCGAAGAGCAGGACACGCCGCAATACCGTAAACACTTAGGTATCGAAACCGTT
Source organism: Brenneria rubrifaciens (assembly GCF_005484945.1). Taxonomy (NCBI): domain Bacteria; kingdom Pseudomonadati; phylum Pseudomonadota; class Gammaproteobacteria; order Enterobacterales; family Pectobacteriaceae; genus Brenneria; species Brenneria rubrifaciens. The sequence continues at coordinate 360,443 of NZ_CP034035.1, read as the reverse complement.
CTCATCGACCCGCAGCGCTCGTTCATGAGCATCAGCGGAACGCAAATCCGCCACGATCCTTTCCGCTATTGGGAATATATTCCCACGGAAGTCAAACCGTTCTTTGTGCGTACGGTGGCGATTTTGGGCGGGGAATCCAGCGGGAAATCCACGCTGGTGAACAAGCTGGCCAACATTTTCAACACCACCAGCGCCTGGGAATATGGCCGTGACTACGTATTCTCCCATTTAGGCGGGGACGAAATGGCGTTGCAATATTCCGACTACGATAAAATCGCGCTGGGCCAGGCGCAATACATCGACTTTGCCGTTAAGTACGCCAACAAAGTGGCTTTTATCGATACCGACTTCGTGACCACGCAGGCCTTTTGCAAAAAGTACGAGGGGCGCGAACACCCGTTTGTTCAGGCGCTAGTGGATGAATACCGATTCGATCTGGTCATTCTGCTGGAAAACAATACGCCGTGGGTGGCCGACGGGCTACGCAGCCTGGGCAGTTCTTCCGCGCGTCAGGAATTCCAGAACCTGCTGAAAACCATGCTGGCGGAAAACCATATCCAGTATGTGCACGTCACAGAATCAGACTATGACTCGCGTTTTCTGCGTTGTGTGGAACTGGTGCAGCAAATGCTGGGGAATGGCACGTAGACCGCACTGTTTAATCGTTGTTGAATCTGTTGGCCCATCAACATAATTTAATGGGCATTGACGCTGACCGATTCAACAACACCTTCAAAAAGCCCCGTTTGATCTTCAGTCACAGATTAGGTCAGTTATTCCCCTAGCGGACTTGATAACACGCTTTTCTTAACATGCATTGCATGCTGACAAACAAAACCCCCGTTAAAAGTAATACCGCAATCAGCCCGTCATAACCATAAAACGCAATGACCGCACCGGAAAGAAGAGGGCCGGTGATACTGCCAGCAGACCAAAACAATCCCAGCAGTGAATTCATCACAATCAGTCGCTGACCGGCAAAAATCTGACCAGCCCGGACAAGGGAAAGCGTGTAAAGTCCCCCTGCCACCGCACCAAGAATGATACAAACTGAAGCCAGAAGCGCTGGGGAAGAGAATGAAAATGTGATTAAAATCAGCATAAAACAGAAAAGAACGCCACAGCCGATATGCGTTTTTATGATGCCGCATTTGTCCGCCAGCCATCCAATCGGCGTCTGGAATAAAGCATCCCCCAGAAAGATAAGCGTTACCATTAATATCGCAGACTTTTGGTCTATACCTTGCGCCACGCCATAGAGAGGAAAGAGCGAGAGTATGCTGGCATCAAAGAAAGCAAAGCAGAATACGCCTGAAGCAATCGCAGGTAGAAATGGTACAAGGCTCCTGTAAGAGGCAGAAGACTTTTCCTCCGCCCGGATCATATCAGCGCAATTTTTCAACATGAGCGCACAAGCGCCAGACACGCCGCAAATCAGCCATAGCGCATATGCTTGAATATTCTCCCCGGCGGTAATAAGCAGCGGCCCCATCAACTGACATCCAGTGAAAACTGAGGTATACAACCCAGTCAATGTCGCTCTGTGTTTATTTGAAGCGCAACTGGTGATCCAACTTTCCCCCAGTACAACCAGGAGCCCCGACGCCAGCCCCGTTAGCAATCGAGGTAAGATTAATAGCATGGGGTGTGACAGCAGGTATGAAGCAACGGTTGACGCTGCAAGGATAATAAGACTACCCGATAAAAGGTATCTTGCATGTAGGCGACGACTGAGCAATGGCGTAATAAAAGAAGATAACATCATTCCAGCGGCGGGTAGCGCTGCCAGAATACCGAGCGTCGCGGTGTTGTGTCCTTGTTCCGCAAGCTTCAGACTGATCAAAGGCAATGTGTACCCAGTGACCAGCCCTACCAGGGATGCTGCAATTATCATGTTCAGGGTCGTAAAGCGGGATCTCCAAGCGTTTTCTGTCATTGCGCTTCCAGTACGGGTTTAACCAGGTAGTTAAAAATATCTCTTTGAGGAAGCGTACTGCCGTTGATTCTTTGGCCGTTTATCCAAAGGCATGAGGCTGCCGTTCCTTGCCCACCATAGGGAAGAAAACCACGCTCTTCAATATGCAGGTCTGTATTACGTAGTATGCTTTCCGGGCGATGTAGCGTACCACTGAGCCCATTATCAATAAACCTGCTCGAACCAAACAGTGAAATGTACATCGCATTACCAGAATATTGTGAGTGAGAAAAGTATGTTTCAAGCTCATCATCATGGTCATATTTCTGTATAAAAAATACTGGTGCGAAAAACTCACGGTAATTACCGCCTTCCATTAACGGCTTCGAAAATACAGTGGGTTTAATCATTCCAGTAACGGGGTTGGTTTCTCCTCCATAGATACAGTATTGACGATGGGTACGAAACTCATAAGCCATTTTTATGCAGTGGTCTATATCACTGTTAGGGCCCACAATCACATTGTTTTCTCTATAGTGTCCAACTTGATGCTGGCGGGCCTTCAGTGCCGCTATCAGCATGTCAGTAAATTGTTTATGTATATCATGATGAACAAGGATAGCGTTCGGTCCTGCGCAATCTTGTCCCTGATTGTAAAGTACTACCCTTAAAGTGGAATCCAGAGCATTGTTAAGGTCTGCGTCATCGGAAATTATCAGCGGATTATGACCCGCACCATTCAGGATGAAGAGCGCATCTCGCCTGAAATGTTTTCTGACCTTTCGGGCGTTCTCAGGCGTTCCGGTAAAAATCACCGCATCAGTAACATTTACCCGCTTACTGAGAAAAATATCTTTATCTTCAAATGATATTTGTAAAGCACTTGAAAAACTCGGTAGATCTAATGCGTTCATCAGATATCTGTAGTGTTCATGCATCGCTGTCGGTGGGCGAATACAAACATCATCCGCCATCAAAGACGGAATGAATCCAAAGCACACAGAAGCATAAATGGGCTGATTAAGGGGAAGGAATGATGTTACTCCATTTATTCTTTTGACGAAATATTCTTTGTTCGCAGAAATATTTTCAAGAAAATCACAAGAACGTGAAATTTCATCCAACGTAACGTTCTTGCACTGGTAACCGGAAAGTGACTTCACAATACTCTCTTTTCTCTCTCGAAGTGAAGACACCAGAATATTACAATGATTCTGAACTTCATCCATTCTTATCTCTGTTGTTAAGGCAGGCTTACGCATTCTTTTTTCTCCTTTAATAACTGCGTTGCTTCTAAGAGATGGAAAGAAATTTTTTTCTGGATTAGCATGCTCCGCTCTATATGGATTATTTAGCCGAAATACTATCTCTTTGTGTGAGTGCATTGTTATCCAGGTTTTGAGTCGTGGTCCGCTATCAGTACCTAAAAGGCCACGGTATAGAAGTTGATAGCGTTCATGACGCGATTTTCCGGGAAGGTTTTCTGATAGCGTTTCGAGTATCGAATCACAAATTTCGCAACGGGGTTGATTATGTAAAGCCTCAATTCGCTGCGCTAACCTGTAAAAAATATAAACTTCATCTTCGGTAAGTCCGAAAACCGGTTTATTATTTATATTAACTCTGAAAAATAATTCAATACAACGTTCGACTTTGTCTTTGTCGTTGAGTAATAAAGGCACTTTGCTTTCTAGAAATGTTCTTGCCGCGGTTTTGCTCAGAGGGTTAAAGGCAGTAAGAATACGAGATAACTTATGATGACTAATTATATTTTGGTTGTTATGATCAGCGATATCATTAAGACGGGGGGACATCGCGGGATAAAAGCGACGAGAACGCTTTGGGTCGGTAGAAAGAAATTTATTGATAGCGGCATGAGAAAGCAGTAGTTGAGCCTCTTCCAGAGAGAATCCATTACCTTTTGATTTTGATATTTTCTTTCCTTTTACATCTAGAAAAAGGCCATATGAATATAATATGGGAGGTTTGTAGTTGAGGGTTTCCGCTATTTTTCTGACCACAGATGCTGAAGCGCGTAAATCCTCACCATGCATTTCGAAATCAATATTTCTTACAAGTTGTCGCATGGCCCAATCCGCTTTCCACTGAAGTTTACATTCACCATTAAGCGCCGAAATTTTCATTTCACGATCCAGGACTTCGTCTTTATAAAATTCAGCCAGAGAAACACCATACTCAAAACCTGGTTTGTTAACCACTTCATCTGAAGGTATGAAGTAAGTAATCTCACCTCGTTTGTGATCAATTTCAGTAATTTTTATGTGCTCAAGAACATTACCTGTTATTTTAGATAATGGCATTATCATGCTGTAAGTTCTCTGCCTTAACGCTCCAGTAGACATACGGCACAACTCATTTATCTCATCGTATTTTTCTAAAAAAAATTTAATGGTTTTATTATAAAATCCACTACGATATGCATCTGAACTTCTGATAAGTTGACATTCTATACCGTAGTCTTTTACCAGTTTCATGAGTCGGTCTTCAGCCATATTCGAGAATGAATTAAATTCATGAAATGGATCAGGAACCATGCAAATAGGCTTACCAAGAAAAGGTGTGAATGTATCTGCTTCAGGAATATTAGAAGGAACCTTTCTAAAGGGGTCGAGATCATCAGATATTAGGAAAAAATTAACCTTGTACCCTAAGTCAGTAAAATATTTATTTATAATGTCCGTTCTTAACACTTCACATAATGTACCAATATGGGGTAGCCCTGTAGGACCGAAACCAGCTTGGATATTTATTACATTTTCTTGACTCTTTCCGATAATATCAGCAGATATATTTTTACACCACTTCATCATCATCTCCTTGTGGACAATTAAATTATAGACATAAAAGTTTCCCTAAGTGAATAAGAGTATGGTTGGCAGTATAATGATTTAATTAGTAAGATAAGAAAAAGATATATCTGGCTTTTATATTTGTCAATTTTATTTATCCTTTTTACCAGGCATGTTAATTAACATGCTTAATACATTGAACTTTTACGATAGAAATTTCTTGATGAAAGAACATATATTTCAAATTAACTTGTTTTTAATACTAAATCATTTAACAGATAATGATTATCTAATTTATTATTAGGCAATCATTATCTGTATTTTTTATTATGCTTTTAATATTTTCCCACGTATTCATTTTTCTTCATGCATACGCCAATTCAATCGATCCATTAAAAATATTACGCACTTTGATATTCTCTTCTCCTTGTTGTGTTTCTTTAACAGGCGCTCAAACAAACCAAATCACCATCGCCAACAACGTGAAGGCGTAATGATTTCCGGCAACGGAATGTCCCAATGCTCGCTGGGTAAGCCATCAACCTGCTGGCAATCATGGGCCAGACCTATCGGATAAGGCCCGCGCCGCGGCCAATGCTGTAAGGTGCGATCATAGAAACCGCCGCCCATCCCCAGCCGTTGTCCCAGATGGTCAAACGCCACCAGCGGCGTCAGCAGCACATCCAGCTGTTGCGTCGGCAGCACCTGCCGCACATCCAGCCGCGGTTCCAGAATCTTCAGGCGATTCATCACCAGTTCGGTATCCGGCGCGTAACGCAGGAACAGCAAATGCCCGGCGCTGAACGGATGGAGTACCGGCAAATAAACCTGCTTCCCCAACAGCCAAAATTGCTGAATCAGCGGCTGTGTATCCAGTTCGCCATCGAACGAAAGAAATGCCGCCACGCGCTGCGCTTGTTGTATTTTAGGATGAAGAGAAGCCCGATCCGCCGCCTGTTGAGCGAATAGCATCTGCTGTTCCGGCGTGATCTGACGACGGCGCTGGCGCATATCCTGGCGGATTTGCTGACGATGTCGAGCGGATGAAAGGGACGATACGAATGATGATGTAGGCTGCATACGAAAACGGAAACGATAGCCAAGACGATCGTGCGTGAAAGAAAGGGAATCTCCGAGATGCCGCCGCAGGCTGTAACCCTTGAACCCTTGGTTCAAGGTGAATATAGCGTCGCAGTCTTAAGGCTTCTCGGACGAACCGAGCATGCTCACCAACCACGGAGCGCTACATTCTGTTGGTTTGAAATATCGGCTCAGGGGACTGGCCCGCTGACGAACACCTCAGAGAAATTTTAATTCGTTACTCGTTAAAGACCTTATCACGTCTTATTGCGCAAAAACACCGGACTTTTGTCAAAATTCAATGTTACTCAAACTGCGGTCCCTGGCGTTCCGTAATACGTCCTTGCTCCAACAGCGCCTGTTCAATCGTCTGTTGCAGCATACGAATACGCTGTTCCATGTTCGCCGCGTAATCCCGGGTTTTACCCCGCTCCTGCGCCAGTTCATGACACACGTTCAGCGCGGCGATAAACACCAGTTGCTCCGTATTTGTGACTCTAGTGCGTACTTTGAGATCTTGCAACCGCTGGTTAAGATCTTCCGCAGCCTGATTCAATGCATCCTGTTGTTCTGGCGGACAGTTGACTCTTAACGAACGGCCAAAAATCTGAATATCTACGGGTTGTGCAGACATGCCACCTTCCTGCCTTATTTCGTTTTCGCGCCCGCATGGAATAGATCCTGAGCTCTCTGGCGTCGGGCCAGTTAAAGCGGGCGCCACTATATATACCCCTAATATAAGATACAAGCCCTTTCTGGTATCCCCACCGGGCTTGGTGGTAGCATAACACGAACTAATCCTGCCAACGATGACGAATCCGCATGTCTATAGAGAATACGTTTCCTGGCTATGAAGCCCTCGACCAACTGCTCCACCAGCAGCAAATCGCCCTAACCGCCGCAGAAATGCATGGCTTGATCTGCGGCATGCTGTGCGGCGGCAACCACGATGACAGCTGGCGTACGCTGGTTTTTGAACTGACGAACGAAGGGATGGCCTTTCCGCACACGCTGTCTCAACCGATCCAGCACCTGTATCAGGTGACGCGTGAAACGCTCGAAGACGAAGGTTTCATGTTTCAGCTATTCCTGCCTGACGACGGCGACAAGGCGAACACGGTATTTGACCGTGCCGATGCGCTGGCGGGCTGGGTAAACCACTTTTTGCTGGGGTTGGGGGTGGTTCAACCGCGTCTGAACAAAGCCGAGGGTGAACTGAAAGAAGCCATTGATGATTTACGCAACATCGCCCAATTAGGCTATGACGAAGATGAAGATCAGGAAGAGCTGGAACAATCACTTGAAGAAGTGATTGAGTATGTTCGTGTATCGGCCATTTTGTGTCATAACGGATTTACCAGCCAACAAGTTGTCGCGCCGGTTCAGAAGAAACCGACGCTGCATTAATTCGCTGCGGTACAAAAACAGGTATCGCAAGGCTGCACGGTATATTTTCAGGAGCAGGTGATGAATCCACAAGAATTCCTTCGTCGTCGTCGGACACTGCTGGAGAAAATGGCGCCCGCCAGCGCCGCGATCATTTTTGCCGCACCCGAAACGACGCGCAATGCGGACAGTGTCTATCCTTATCGTCAGAATAGCGACTTTTGGTATTTTACCGGATTTAACGAGCCGGAAGCGGTGCTGTTGCTGATTAAAAGCGACGAAAAACATCACCATAGCGTGCTATTCAACCGTGTGCGCGATCTGAAGGCCGAGATCTGGTTCGGCCGGCGTCTGGGTCAGAACGACGCGCCCGCCAAACTGGGCGTCGACCGGGCGCTGCCGTTTAATGAAATTGACGCCCAGCTACATCTGCTGCTCAACGGTCTGGACGTGATTTATCATGCGCAGGGACAATATGACTACGCCGACAAGCTGCTCTTCGCCTCGCTGGAGACATTGCGCGGCGGCGCCCGTAAGAACTTTTCCGCGCCGCCCACCCTCACCGACTGGCGTCCATGGGTGCACGAAATGCGGCTGTTTAAATCACAGGCGGAAATTGATGTGATGCGCCGCGCCGGGGAAATCACCGCGCTGGCGCATACCCGCGCTATGCAGATTTGTCGCCCCGGCATGTTTGAATACCAGCTTGAAGGGGAGATTCATCATGAATTTACCCGTCATGGCGCGCGCTATCCCTCTTACAACACCATTGTCGGCAGCGGCAATAACGCCTGTATTCTGCACTACACTGAAAATGAATCCCAAATGCGCGACGGCGATTTGGTGCTCATCGACGCCGGATGTGAATACCGCAGCTACGCCGGGGATATCACCCGTACCTTTCCGGTCAATGGCAAATTCACCAAACCACAACGCGCCATTTACGACATCGTACTGCGCTCGCAACTCAAGGCGCTGGCGCTGTTTGCTCCCGGCCGCAGCATCCGTGACGTCAATGATGAAGTGGTGCGCGTCATGGTCAGCGGGCTGGTCAAACTGGGTATTCTGCACGGTGAAGTCGATGCGTTGATTGCTGAACAGGCGCACCGTCAGTTCTTCATGCACGGGCTTGGCCACTGGCTGGGGCTGGACGTACACGATGTCGGCGATTACGGTTGCTCCGATCGCGGCCGCCCGCTCGAACCCGGCATGGTGCTGACGGTCGAACCCGGCCTGTATATCTCGCCCGATGCCAAAGTGCCGCAGCAATATCGGGGAATTGGGGTGCGTATTGAAGATGACATTCTGATCACCGAGGCTGGCAACGAAAACCTGACGGCCGGCGTGGTGAAAGACGCCGACGAAATTGAAGCGATCATGGCGCAAAGACATTCTGCCTAGCCGCCGCCCGAAATTAAGTATCAGGATAAAACCATGACGATAATGATTGTCGGCGGAGGGATGGCAGGCGCAACGCTGGCGCTGGCGATATCCACACTTTCACAAGGAGGCGTTCCCGTAGCGCTGATCGAAGCGAAATCGCCGCTCGAACGCCAACATCCGGGCTTTGACGCCAGAGCGATTGCCTTGTCGGAAGGCACCCGCCAGCAGTTGGAAACCATCGGCATCTGGCAAACGCTGGCCAGTTGCGCCAGCGCGATAACCGACATTCACGTCAGCGATCGCGGCCATGCCTGCTTTGTTAAGCTGACTGCCTCGGACTATCACGTGCCCGCGTTGGGGCACGTTGTGGAACTGCATGAAGCGGGCCAGCGGCTGTTCTCTCTGCTGAAACAGGCTCCGGGCGTACATCTGCACTGTCCGGCAAGCGTGGTTGCCGTTGTCCGTACGCAAAGCGAGGCGAGGCTGACGTTGGATAACGGTGCGGTACTGACCGGACAACTCATGGTGGCCGCCGATGGTTCCAGCTCAACGCTGGCGGAATCCTGCGGGATTCGGTGGCAACAGCGCGACTACGGCCAAATCGCCGTTATCGCCAACGTGACGACGGCCGAAACGCATCAGGGGCGCGCATTCGAACGTTTTACGCCGCACGGCCCGCTGGCGATGTTACCCATGAGCAAAGGGCGCAGTTCGCTGGTCTGGTGCCACGATCGCCGCCAGCAAACTCAGGTTGATAACTGGCGTGAAGACGAATTTCGCCGGCAGTTACAGCGGGCGTTTGGCTGGCGTCTGGGCGCGATCGCTCACGTCGGTGAACGCCACAGCTATCCGTTACGATTACTGACTGCCAGCCAGCATATCAGCCATCGTCTGGCGCTGGTGGGCAACGCGGCGCAGACATTACACCCAATCGCCGGGCAAGGCTTTAATCTGGGCCTGCGGGATGTCATGTCGCTGGCGGAAACGGTGGTCGAAGCCGTTCAACATCATCGGGACCCGGGTCACTACAGCGTACTCAGCCGTTACCAGCAGCGCCGCCGACCCGATCAGCAGACCACCGTGGCGATTACCGACGGGCTGGTCAGGCTTTTTGCCAACCGCTATACCGCATTGGAAATCGGCCGCAATCTGGGGCTGATGGCCATGAATAATCTGCCGTTGATGCGTGATGCGTTTGCCCGCCGCACGCTGGGCTGGGTCGAGCGTTAATCGCATTCGGCAGCAGGACAAAACAGGAAAATACGTGTATGCAATCATTCGATGTGGTTATTGCCGGTGGCGGTATGGTAGGCCTGGCGCTCGCTTGCGGTCTGCAAGGCAATGGTCTGCGCATCGCCGTCCTCGAAAAACAGCCGGTTGACATACGACCGCCCGAAAACGCGCCTGCATTGCGGGTTTCCGCCATCAACGCCGCCAGCGAGAGTCTGCTTCGTCATCTGGGCGTCTGGGAAAGCCTGGCCGCACAGCGCGTCAGCCCCTATAACGTCATGGAGGTCTGGGATAAAGACAGCTTTGGCAAAATCCGCTTCAGCGGTGAAGAGTTTGGCTTTTCACATCTCGGCCATATTATCGAGAATACGCTTATTCAGCAGGCGCTGTGGCAGAAAGCAAGCAGATCCGGCGACATTACTCTGCTGGCGCCAGCGGGGTTAAAACAGGTCGCATGGGGTGAAAACGAAGCCTTTATCACATTGCAGGATGACAGCATGCTGACCGCTCGTTTGGTCGTCGCTGCCGACGGCGCGCACTCCTGGCTGCGCCAGCACGCGGATATTCCCCTGACCTTCTGGGATTACGATCATCATGCGTTGATCGCCAACATCCGCACCGCGTCTCCCCACCACGCCGTGGCGCGTCAGGTGTTCCACGGCGACGGAATTCTGGCGTTTCTGCCGCTGAGCGACCCGCATCTCAGTTCGATTGTCTGGTCGCTCTCTCCGCAGCAGGCTCAGGCCATGCAGACGTTACCCGAAGACGCGTTTAACCAACAGTTGTCAATGACTTTCGATTTGCGCCTGGGGTTATGCAAAGTAGAAAGTGAACGACAAACGTTCCCGCTGACGGGACGCTATGCCCGCAGTTTCGCGGCGCATCGTCTGGTGTTGGCCGGCGATGCGGCTCACACGATTCATCCTTTGGCGGGTCAGGGCGTGAACCTCGGCTTTATGGACGTGGCGGATCTGATTGCGGAACTGAAGCGCCTACAGGCACAGGGCAAAGACATCGGCCAGCATCTGTATCTCAGGCGCTATGAACGCAAGCGAAAACACAGCGCCGCCGTCATGCTTGCCAGCATGCAGGGCTTCCGCGAACTTTTCGCGGGTCAAAACCCGGCGAAAAAACTGTTGCGCGACCTGGGCCTGGTGCTGGCAGACTCGCTCCCCGGCGTGAAACCGACGCTGGTACGTCAGGCAATGGGGCTACACGATCTACCCGACTGGCTGAGTGAGGCTAAGTGAACGGTCGTTCGTCCGTAGAAGCATAATCAGACTCTACGTTTTTCGATGCGCCGTGTTCACTATGGAAAACGCAAAATCGCGCCCGCCGATAATGATCACCCCGTAAACTGGCGGTAGGATGTTTCCACCTGTAACTTTGTGGAGATAGACATGAAGAAGATAATTTTTGCGGCGTTGTTTCTGGTTTCTGGTGTGTCCGACGCTGCCACCACTTACACCAAAGAGCAGTTAAACGACATGGCTTCATCTGGGACATATCCAGAACAGGAGGCGGCAATAACAAAAAGTGCAGAAACGATGTCGTTTGAACAATGCAAATCAGGTGCTCTTTCAATGTACAGTCAAGTTGCTGCCAACTATCCTGCAAGGGTTGTTGTTGATACCGGCCTCCTGTACATGGTCAAACTATGGACAAATGATGGTGCCATAACCGTTTCATGCTCAGATCCAGACAAAAAACGGGTCATAACGCAGGCTAATTATCAATGATAGGAAATAAATAATGGATGGTGTAAACGCACTGGCGGAAGAAGTGGCTAAAGCCGACTTGCGCCACCTGAAGCAAGAAACTGGCTCCGATATTGTCACTATTGGCGGGGTGTCATAGCACGTAACGCTCGAACAGTTAACTTTCGGTTTGGCTGGCGTTGTTCATTACAACTCGAAGAAACTTCCAGAAAATGAACCGTTGAAAGATCCGCAGCGGCACCTTCACAGCATGATTAATGTATTCACAAAACCTTACACGATTACGGCATATGGACTCACGGTGATCAATGCCATGAATACGCGCTCCATTAACAGTGCTGAAGGTAAACCGATATGAAAATGCCAGGTATCTATGTAGTTGTGGCTATTCCATTTTTATTAGTCGGGTGTAATCCATCTCAAGATGATGCTATCAGTTAAACGAAAAAGGAAATTTCTTCTGGATTAAAAGACCCAGATAGCGCTAGGTTCGAAGGCCTCTGGTTCTCTCCAGATATTGATAACAATAATGGGGTTGTAAGTGGCTATATTTGCGGAAGTGTTAACGCGAAAAATCTGTTTGGCGGATAGTAAGCAAAAACAATTTCAGAGTAATCACTGCTGTTGTTATTTTCTTATAGCGAGTTTCAATCAGATTTTATAGATGTTAAATATTTCTCTGACTCGACATTTTCAAATCCAATACCAGTGATTTTTTCTTCCTCAGTAATGCCTTGTTATCCGTCGGGATCCTTTTTTTCAACCGGACAAATCCAGAACCTTCGCCTTTAAACTCGCCGCTGGCGCGGCGAGTCCGGCGGGCTACGAATCCTCTCCTACCCGTACCACTAATTTGCCGAAGTTGCGTCCTTGCAGTTGGCCGATAAACGCCGCTGGCGCATTTTCCAGGCCTTCGACAAGGTGTTCCCGGTATTTAATCTTCCCTTCCGCCACCCATGGGGAGACGGCTTGCCTGAATTCGTCAAAACGATGGCCGTAGTCATCAAAAATAATGAACCCCTGCATCCGGATGCGTTTTTGCAAAATGATCGCGGTCAGTAACGGCAGACGATCCGGGCCGTCAGGCAAGCCGGTCGCGTTGTAACCGGAGATTAACCCGCAGACCGGAATACGCGCGGATGTATTCAACAACGGCAATACCGCATCAAACACTTTCCCACCGACGTTTTCAAAATAGATATCAATCCCTTTCGGGCAGGCTCTTTGCAACTGATCGGCAAAATCCGCCGCATGATGATCGAGACAGAGATCAAATCCCAACACCTCAACCGCGTAGCGGCATTTCTCCGCGCCGCCGGCGACACCCACGGCATAACATCCCTTCAGCTTAGCGATCTGCCCGACCGTCGCCCCCACCGGCCCCGTGGCGGACGCCACGACCAGCGTTTCACCCACTTTAGGCTGACCGATATCCATCAATCCCATATAGGCAGTAAACCCCGGCATCCCCAGAATCCCTAGCGCATGGGAGGGATTGGACGGGGACTGTCCCAGACTTCTTAATTCCTTGCCGTCGGAGACAGCGTAATCCTGCCAGCCACCATAGCCCAGAACCCAGTCACCGACCTGATAATCCGGGTGTTTTGACTGCACGACTCGGCTGACGGTCGCGCCAACCATCACCTCCCCCAGCGCTACCGGTTTGGCATAAGAAGGGGCATCGCTCATACGGCCGCGCATATAAGGATCAAGGGAAAGAAAGACTGAGCGCAGCAGCACTTCACCCGCTTCAATCTTGGGAATGGCCTGCTGTTCCAGGCGAAAATTATCTTGCGTAGGAACACCATGCGGACGTTGCGCCAGCACGATGCGCCGATTGTAGCGATCGGTTTGCGACATAGTTTTCTCCTTTCAAGGCGTTCACACCACTATACTGAACTAAGCATAGTCCACGCAGCGGAACTTCCGGCTCCGCCGCTGGCTTAAATCCGCCGTGGAGAACGTCAGAGTCATGGCGCGAACGTTACGGTTTAACCTTCTCATGGCGTGACACGCTATCCAGATAACCCATAACAAAAGCAGACAGCACAAATGTCAGGTGGATTATCACATACCACATCAGCTTGTTATCCGGGATATTACGCGCATCCATAAAAACACGCAGCAGATGGATAGAAGAGATGGCGACAATCGATGCGGCAACTTTGTTCTTCAGCGATCCCGAGTCCATCTTGCCAAGCCAGTTCAGTTTTTCCCTGTCGCTGGAGATATCCAATGCCGAAACAAAATTCTCATAGCCAGAAAGCATCACCATGACGAGCAGGCCGCCCACCAGCGTCATATCGATCAGCGACAACAATGTCAAAATCAAATCGGATTCGGCAAGGGCAAAAATATTGGGCAGGACGTGGTACACCTCCTGGAAAAACTTGATCAGCAGCGCAAGCAGCCCCAGCGACAACCCCATATAAATGGGCGCCAGCAACCAGCGCGACGTATACATCATATTTTCAATAAAACGTTCCATAACTCATTAGACTCAGGTGAAATAGCCGGGAATAATAGCGAAAAGTCTCTCCGCAGTGTTAAACAATTATAGAGTAGACCGCCCTGCTTCCCGACCTTCATCTATCCGCCCTCCCCCACAGCCGGAGAAAGATGCATGAATAATCTTATTACGCGGGCGCGCTTCAAAACGTCATCACCGACTGTAACAACTGCTGGGCGTAAGGTTGCTTAACCCGCCCCAGTTCAGCCATCTCGTCCACCCGTTCAATCACGCTGCCTGCCTGCAAGAAGATCACCCGCTGGCACAGATAGGCGACGGCGGCCAAATCGTGGCTGATAAACAGGTAGGTCAACCCCAGACGTTCACGCAGCCGCGCCAGTAAATCCAGCACTTGTACCTGAACAGACATATCCAGCGCGCTGACCGCTTCATCCAACACGATGAACTGAGGCTGGCTGGCGATGGCTCTGGCAATACAGACGCGCTGCATTTGGCCGCCGCTCAACTGATGGGGAAAACGTTCGCACAGATCCTCCGTCAGTCCGACCTGCTCCAGCAACGCCGCCACCTGCCGGCGCAGCGTGTCGCGACGGATTGCCCCCTGCGCCAGCAGCGGTTCAGACACAATCTGCACTACGCTCATACAGGGGTTGGCTGACGAGGTGTAATCCTGAAAAACCGCACTGACGCGCGTCTGCTTTTTTCGCCTGCTCTGCCAGAAACGCAGCGGCGTATAGAGTGGCCGCCCAGCCAGCCGAACCTGCCCGCTTTTCGGCGCCTCCAGCCCCAACAGAATGCGCCCCAGCGTACTTTTCCCGCTGCCGCTCTCGCCGATAATGCCCAGACACTCGCCCTCGCGCACGCTAAACGAAACATCATGCAGCACCGGCAACCACTTCCCGCCGTTCTCCGCACGGTAGCCGTGGCTCACCCGTTCGACGTCAACCAACACAGCCATACGCCACCTCCCGGTATTCATCGTCGCGCTCATGCGCCGGGGCGCCCACTAACGCCTGATAGCGATGCTGTAACGCCTGACGGGACGCCACCAGATAGCGCGTATGTTCATGCTGGGGATGGCGCAGTACCTGCCGCACCTCGCCCTGCTCGACCGCTCGCCCCTGATGCATCACCAGCACCTGGTCGGCAATGCGATTCACCACCCCGAAATCATGGGAAATAAAAATCATTGTGGTGCCCAGACGTTCGCGGATGGCGCTGAATTCCCGCATGATATCGTGCTGGGTAACCGAATCGAGCGCCGTGGTCGGCTCATCGGCAATCAGCAATTGCGGTTCCAGCGCCAGCGCAATGGCAATCATAATGCGTTGCAGCATCCCTCCGCTGATCTGGCCAGGGTATTTATCAAACAGCGCCGCGGCATCACGCAACCGCACGCGTTGCATCATCGCCAGCGCCAGCTCGCGCGCCTCACGCCGGTTCAAGGGCAAATGCGCCGCAAACGTCTCCATCATTTGACTGCCGACGGGTTGTAAAGGATCAAACGCGCTCATCGGATGTTGCAGTATCATACCGATGGTTTTCCCACGTAGCCGACGCATCGCCTCCGGCCGCTGCGCCAGCAAATCGGTTCCGTTCAACCAGGCTTGCCCCGCACAGGTAAACTGCCCGCCCAACAGCCCCACCAACGCACGGCAGGTCAGGCTTTTTCCGCTGCCGCTTTCGCCGACCACGCCAAGACAAGCGTGACGAGGCAGCGAAAATGCGATATCGCTCAGCAGCGTCCGTTCCCCGGCTTTTAGCGCAACCTGCAAATTCTCAACGCGTAATAACTCGCTCATTGGTGAGACTCCCGTGGGTCCAGCGCATCGCGCAGACAGTCACCCAGTAAATTGAAGGCGGCCACCACCAGCAAAATAGCCAGTCCGGGGGCCAGCATTTGCGTCGGGTGGCTCATCATGACTTTCTGCGCCTCGCTTAACATCGTCCCCCACTCGGCTGTCGGCGCCTGAACGCCAAGACCGAGGAACGACAACGCAGAAATATTCAGAATGACCCAGCCGGTATCCAGCGTGGCCAGCACCACAATCTCGGACAGCGTATTCGGCAGCAAATGACGCCGCAGAATAAACCACAGCGGCGTACCGCTGGCCCGTGAAAACAGAATGTAGTTTTTTTGACTGTGTTTGATCACAATGCCGCGGATCATGCGGGTATACCACGCCCACTTCACCAGGATATTCGCCAGTATCACATTCATGATGCCCACGCCGAGGATACCGACAATCGCCAGAATCATAATCTGGCTGGGGAAGGACAACATGACGTCACAACAGCGCATCATGATTTCATCCAGCCGGCCGCGAAAATAGCCGGAGAGAAAACCAAACAGGCAGCCAATCGCGATAGTGATCGTCATCGTAAGCAACGCCAGAAACAGCGTGGTCTGAACGCCGAACATCAGGCGCGATAACACACAGCGCCCCAGATGATCCGACCCCAGCGGGAAACGCGCGCTGAAATCGGCAAATTTACGGGCAATATTGATTTTGTTTGGATCGTTAGGCGCCAGCCACGGGGCGAAGATACCGATAGCCACAACGCTGGCAATCAACAGCAGACAGAGCAGTGCGACCTTATCGCGCAGCAGCTTGTGTGAAAAACTCATATTATCCCTCTTGCCTTAACGCAGGGTCCATCCAGCGCTGAAGGATATCCACCAGCAGATTGCACATCACGAACAGCACCGCCATCATCAGGATATACGCCTGAATCACCGGGTAATCGCGGCTGAAAATCGCCGAAATACACAGCCGTCCCACGCCCGGCCAGGCAAAAATGTTTTCGATAATCACCGTGCCGGCCAACAGTTGCGGAATACTCATGCCCAACGCGGTAATGCTGCTGTGCAGCGAGTTTTTCAGTACGTGGCGCAGAATTATGCTTTTTTCCGATAGGCCGCGGGCACGGGCGTAATAGACGTAATACTGCTGCATATTTTCCAACATGTTGTTACGTATCAAACGGATATAGATAGAGATATAGACCATCGCCAGCGTCACGGCAGGCAAAATGAGGTGGGCGAAGGTGCCGCTGCCGCTGGTCGGCAGCCAATCCCACGCCAGCGCGAACCACCAGATCAGCAGCAGCCCCAGCCAGTAGCTGGGCATGGCGGTCCCCAAAAAGACCAGCGTACGAACCAGACGGTCAAACAGACTGTTTTTATACACCGCGCTCAGCACCCCCAGCGGGATACTGATACACAGGATCAGCAGCAGCGCGGTCCCGGCCAGCGCCAGCGTCGCAGGCAGACAGCGGGCGATTTCATCGAGCACCAGCCGGTTGTTGACGTACGAGTAACCAAAGTTCAGGCGCACGGCATCGAACAACCAATAGACATAGCGGAGCAGAAAGGGACGATCCAGCCCCAGTTGCTGACGCATCTCGGCGATGGATTCCGGCGTCGGAATAATTTCATTTACCCGTAACGCCACCTCCGCCGGATCGGCAGGCACCAGGTTTAATAACAAAAACGACAGAAACGAGATCCCAAACAGGATCGGCAACGTCAGCAACAGACGGCGGCAAATATATTTTTTCACATCACTACCTGTAATTACGCAGCTCCATCCGCGACGCGGAAAGCATGAAACAGAGAACAAAACACACGCTTGAGCGACTGCCTCCGGCTTACCCGCAAGGAAAAGCGGAGGCTAACATCAGTGCGTTAACGCCACAGGCGCGCCAATTATCTGATCAGCGGCAGCATTACTCGCGATACATGCGATCAAACGGGATCTCAAACTGCGACGGATTAAAGCCCACACCTTTCAGACTCCCCACATAAATCGCCCGATTACGCTCATAGGTCAGCGGAATATAAACCGCCTCTTGATGCAGCGTCGTTAGGACATAGCGGTACAATTCCTGCCGCTCTTTTTCATCCGTGGTGATCAGCGCCCGTGCGATGCTGTCATCAATCCGCTTTTTCTGCGCCAGGCCTTGCTGGGCGGCATAGTCGCCGTAAACCGGCAATTTCATGCCAGACAGGAATGACTGCGGATCGTAAGGGGTGCCCCAGGAGATGTTAAACACAATATCGAATTTGCCGGCTTTCTGGCGGTCACGGTAAGCCTGCTCCTCCTCGCCGTTCAGTTTGAGTTCAACCCCCAGCCCGGCCAGTTCATTTTGCAGATATTCGGCGATCACCTTCTGCGAAGCGGTATTGCTGTCGTAGTAAATGTCAATGGAGAGCGGTTTGCCATCTTTCTGACGCCACATTTCACCGCTTTTCCGCTCCCAGCCCGCCGCATCCAGCAGCTTTCCCGCCTGCGCCACATCATAAGCATAGGGTTTCAGGTCAATATTGCTGTAGGGCACGTTCTTTGCCAGCAACGTATCCGCCGGTATCTCGCTGCCGTTGAAAATCCCTTCCGCAATATCGATTTTATTGACCGCATGCTGCAACGCCTGACGCACGCGCACATCCTTCAGGTTTTCCGACTGCGTATTGATTAACAGCATCCGGGTTGAAACCGGCTCAGAGAGTTGCGCGGCGAATTTTTTATCCTGACCCAGACGGGCAAACGCATCGGCATCGATCATGTTTTTACCGTAGATCAACTCGATTTCGCCTTTTTGTAGCGCCAGCAAACGCGTCTGATTGTCCGGTATCACTTTCATCACCACGCGTTCCAGCCGCGGTTTCTCGCCCCAGTAATGGGGATTTAAGGTGAACACCGCATATTCATCGGTTTTATGCTCGCTCATCACGTAAGGGCCGGTGCCGATATAGGCCGTTACGCCCTGTTTCGTTCCGCCGTCTTTCATCGCCGCCGGTGAAATAAAACGCATCGGCCGGGTCACCGCCAGTTCAATCAGGAAAGGATAGTAAGGCTCTTTCAGCGTAAAGCGCAGTTGTCGTTCATTCAGCGCTTCGACCTTATCAATGACGCGCACCATTTCCAGCCAGCCGTGGCGTTCACGGTTAGCCAGCACCGCATCGATATTCTGTTTCGCCGCCTGAGCGTTAAACGGCACGCCGTCACTGAACTTCACGCCGTCGCGCAATGTAAAGGTGTATACCTTGCCATCGGCGGAGGTTTCCCATTTTTCAGCCAACCAGGGCTCAATGCCTTGCGGCGTCACTTTCACCAGCGATTCATACAGCATGTTCTGCGCCCAGATCTCGCCAGAATAGATATGCGGGTTGAGATCGCGGGTATCACGGAAATTGGCGAAGGTCAGCGACGCTGGCGCCTGCGCTATCGCCGGGCTGATTAATAATGGGGAAAGGCACAACAGCAGAGAGAGAAGGAAACGGCAGTTTTTTTTCCGGCCCTGCGCTATATCTGGTAATGCGGACATCATCTTTAACATGAACATAGTAATTTTCCATTTACTTAAAATCGTAAGCATGAAGAAAAAACGACCTGAAACCGGTGGTTATTTTAGCAAAAAAATCAGAAGTGATAATAATTATCGTTTATAAAGCCATGACCTGGCGCAGAGAAAACAGAAAATAGTGATGCACTCGCCCTCGTTCCTGCTGCGACAGCCAGGTTTGGCGCGTTGAGATCACGTTTAGGAAGCCGGGTTTGCAGGCGAAAGCCGCACGGGATCAGGGTGATAGCTCACACCGGTTTTTTGCTGAGGATAGCGTTATTGGACAGCCTGAGCGATCTGCTGCCTTTCTCGATCCGCCGAAAGAGAACAACGCCTTACCCGCTGTGTTAAAAAAGAATAACGGTACATGCGTCTATTTAATTAACTAATTTAACTGAATGAATAGCAAGCAATGTATTATTGGAAGAAGTGCTGTCAGACAATGAAACGGTCGATAAACACAATATAAGTGCAACATTAAATAACCAAAGGCTTATAGAACCCATTGGCATAGTTTTTCTGATCATGAATAAGAAAACATGCATGACATTGATTTTAAATCAAAAAAAAGATTAAACGTTTCATAGCAAATACCATAAATAATAAGAATTATCCTAATACACGCCATTTTTTAGAAAAGACCAGAACTAAATTTAATTGCGCTGAACCTAATTAAGTGAAGGCTAAAATGAATAGTTCCCATACCCTCTTAAATTGGAAATCGAAATTGAGAGGAAAAGACCACTGTGTTTTCTAAAGAGAGAGTTTTGATTTGACGACTTTAAAACCCCTGTTAGCTAAAAACCGCAGTTGGGCCACTCTGCGTCGCCAACGCCACCCGCACTATTTCAGAAAACACGCACAAGGACAGCAGCCGCATTCTCTGTGGATCGGCTGCTCAGATAGCCGCGTACCTGCCGAAGTGTTGACTGGTTCCAACCCCGGTGAACTCTTTGTCCACCGTAATATCGCTAATATGGTGCTGACTGACGACGATAACTTCATGAGCGTTCTGCAATACGCCCTCGAATACCTGCAAGTCTCCCGTATCGTCCTATGCGGTCACTACGGATGCGGCGGCGTACAGGCGGCCGTAAGCCTCCCCGAGATGGGGCTTGTCAATGAAGATTCGGCGCTTTCCCGCCGTATCGCCGCGCTTCGTCAGGCGCTTTCGCCGCATATTGCCGCGTCGCAGGCCAGCGGCGCCGATGAAAACACACGCCAGAACCAACTGGTCGAAGCAAACGTGCTGGCGCAGTTCGCTCATCTGATCGCCAGTGCGCCCGTGCAGAAAGCCTGGAGAAATGACGTCGAGCTTGACGTTTTCGGCTGCGTATACGACCTGCACACCGGCCACCTGAAAGAACTCATTCACCGTCACGCACAGGAACAGGAGGAACACCCATGAACCTGAGCACACTTCGGCATGATATCCCCGCAGGGCTGGTAGTCTTCCTCGTCGCCCTGCCGCTGAGCCTCGGCATTGCGCAGGCCAGCGGTCTTCCCCCTTTTGTCGGCTTACTGACCGGCGTAATCGGCGGTATCGTCGTTACCTTGTTCAGCCCGTCACGTTATGCGGTTAGCGGCCCCGCCGCGGGTCTGGTTACTATCGTTTCCGGCGCCATCACCAGCCTGGGATCGTTTTCGGCATTGCTGCTGGCGATAATGCTTGCGGGGGTACTGCAATGCATTCTAGGCGCGCTGCGCGCCGGGCGTTTTATTACCCTAATCCCCGGTACGGTGATCAAAGGGATGCTTTCCGCCATCGGTATTCTTTTGATTATTCAGCAAATACCGCTGGCCTTTGGCTCCGATGGCGAAGATGACCTGAAATCACTCTTCGGCTCATCCGAGTCCAGATTCTCAGCCGGTGCGCTGACGGTGTGTCTGGTTGGGTTAGCGATTCTGTGGCTTTGGACCACGAAGCCGGTGCAGAAAATCAGTGCGATCAGTTGGCTGCCCGGTCCGCTGGTCGCCGTGCTGTTTGGCGGATTATTTACGGTCTATGGTGACCGTCTGTCCGCCGACATGGTCAACAACCTGCCGCGCATCACCCTGCCGGAATTTAGCAGCATGGAACTGATGATGGGAGAAATGGTACGTCCCGACTGGCAGGCGTGGAAAAACCCGGCGGTCTATGTCGTCGCCGTCACGCTCGCGCTGGTTGCCAGTCTGGAAACCTTACTCAGTCAGGAAGCGCTCAAGAAAATCCGGCCGCAACACCCCGCCCCGTCACCGAATAAAGAGATGCGTGCACAAGGCATCGGTAACCTGCTCAGCGGCTTCCTCGGCGGCTTACCGATTACCGCGGTGATTGTTCGCAGTTCGGTCAACGTGAACGCCGGCGCGCGCACCAAATTTTCTATCCTGCTCCACGGCGCTCTGCTTCTTCTATGCGGCCTGTTTATGGCGGACTTATTGAATGTCATCCCACTCGCCAGCCTCGCGGCGGTCCTGCTCTATACCGGCTATAAACTGGCCTCTCCCCGGCAATTCCTGCTGCTGTGGCGTCAGGGTCTGCAACAGTTTGTTCCTTTTGCCGCCACCGTCTTCGGCATTATCGTCTTCGGCATGCTGGCGGGTATTGGGATCGGGATCGCCACTCAGTTGGCATTTAGCATCTATAAAAGCCACCGCAACGCGATGCAACTGACGCGCTACAGCGACCATTTTGTGCTGAGCTTCCAGCAAAATCTGACATTTGTGCATAACCCGCGTCTACAAGGTCTGCTGAACAAAATTCCGGCTAACAGCGTCGTGATAGTTGAGCACGACAACGCGGACTATATCGATCCCGATGTGCGCACGGTGCTGGAAGATTTCCGGGAAAACGCGGAAGAACGCGGTATCAAACTCAGCCAGTGGCCGGTCTGACGCGGGATTGCGATTCGCTATTACGCGCGGGGCATCATTGCTCATCGCCAGTCGACTATCCGCTCGGCAGATCGCAACATTACCCTCGGCGATACGGAAGAAATTTTAGAAATAGAAAATTAAGGGGAAAAGAAATGAACGCGCGCCGAGGGTCTACAGCACCGGTTTCCAGTACATCAGCAGATCTTCGCGCAAGGCGCCCAGTGACTGTTGCTGTGTTTTGGTGTCGGCAGAGAAAAAAGCGGCGTCGAACACCTCGCCCATACGTTGCCGACTGGCCTGCGCCTGTTCTTGCATCAGTTTTGCCTGTTCCGGCTTGATATCCGAAAAACTGAACACCGGCAGCATATTGCGGGTCCAACTATCCGGCAGAGGCTGATCGGCTGCGAGCAACGCCCCGGCGTAACATTCCGCCAACTGTTGAGAACCACGCAACTGCCCGGCCAGCCAAATCTGAGACTCCGTACGCTGCGAGGCGACCTGGGGATAAACCTGAGCGGCGGCGGTCGATACCTTACTGATGGCGCTGCTGTCGCCGCCGAAAAACGCACGCAGCAGCGTGTCTTCACCCACTTTACTTTCCACACGCTGCGCCGCCTGAGGCCATGAATCCCCCGAAGGCAGTTTGAAACGGTGGTATGCGTCTTTACCAAAATTCCAGAACCTGGCCGCGCTCGGCATCTTTTCCGTCAGGTGGGTGGTAAGCCCTTCGTTCATCGCTCTCCAGAAGGGGTGCTTTTCGTTGCGCGTTTTAAAATCCGGGTGGGTATAGCAATGGACGAATTCATGCTTCGCCACGTCGGATGGGTGATTTAAAAGCTGGATGTTGGCGCCCAACTCAACCAGCGATGTCTTATAGGTCCAGCGGCCCTGAACGATAGACGGAAGATTGTGCGATATCTCCGCCCTGGCGCCAAAACAGGGGCTATTGTCAGGGATATATTTGCCGTAGTGTTCGAGAACGGAATGGTTGCCTGCCCGTAAGTTATCCGGCGTCGCACGCTGCGCCAGATTCATTACCCCCCACAACGTGCCGCCGGGATCTTTAAGGAAATCCCCCGGATGGGTCAATAGCCGATGTCCGGCGGAAAGCGTCAAAATACCTGTCATTATCTTGATGCTGAGTGTGATTGGGTTGATGGGCAGTGAGTCAGACTCACGGGAAGACGGGGGCGAAACGCTGGCAACGGACTGCCGGGCCGATGTTTCCGGCACATTGGCGGCGGCCTGCAACCGCACCGTTGACGGTGCGTCCATCGGTGGCTGTGCCCGCTGGCCGCGGGCTGCATTCATACACATCGGCGTCGGACCGGCATCTTTAATGGCATCCGGGGACGTTATTTTGGCGGTTGAATCGAGTTTGTTCAGCACGGTCGCCCTTTAGCCCAATCTCAGCCGTTGCGCCGCCAGGCAGAGTTCCGTTGCCGTCTCTGCGAAATTGGCCAGCAGGCTTTCAAACCGCGTTTTGGTCAGCATGGTCAGGTTCTGTTCGTAGGAAAAAACCAGATTATTTTCTTCGGAATTGATCGTCAAAGCGCCGCCTCGCAACCTCAGACCGGGGAAAGCATAAGCCAGCATTTTGCGCAGCAGCTTGTCGTCCTCCGGGTCATTTCGCAACGGCAGGATCTCGGCCAGAAACGTAACGGTCGAACCATTCACATAAAGCGTAAGGGTGATGCCGTCATGCGATTGAACGGCGTGTACCCCCGTGCCGCCGTGTCCGCTTTGGCTGAGTTCGTCAAAAAGTTGGCGGGACGTGAGATTCAAGGCCATGATTGACCATTCCTTGCTAGTCGCTTTTTATGGTGAGTAGCGTTGAGCGGTGAAAGGTTCCGTTTATCAACACGTCTGCATATGGCGTTCCGCGCCGCTATCCGAGTTCCATTGTCGGACCATATTCCCGTTGTAATTACAGGATCACGTTTTAACTCTTTTTCCAGTAAACAAAATGCGTCACATGTGAGTACACCTTGGCGAATGACGCATTTCTCCAGGGCGGATTCCTTGCGTGTATCTGTCAAAAACCAATCTGTTTTGCAATTAGGTTGGCCACACGACCATAGGCCAGACCATCCACAACGCCGGTCACTGACCCCTTACCCCGACTATTGCGCGCTGGCCATGCACCGCTTGCGACGCTCGTCAACCCGCTTGGCAAACCACGCCGTGGTTAATTTACGGGTGATCTTCGGGCTTTCCAGGGCAATACCCGGCAAAATTTCGCGCGGCGCTTTACCGCCCGTCGATTGATCAGCCAACGCATAAACCCGTTCGTACAGCGCGGTTTCTTCAAAATCCAGACTGTCTCCTTTTTCCAGCGCGCGCCGGATCGCCGCATTGCTTATATTCAGAGGCTTACCCAGCGAACGCACCGCCAGTTCGGTCGAACCCGGCTTATCAGAAGCGTAATTGATCAAATCGCCATCCAGCGCCAGCGAAATGCCGCTCAACCGACTGACGGCACGCTGGAACGCCGCATTACGGCTGGCGTACCAGCCAGCGTTAAAGTCCGCAAAACGGTAGAGGGACTGCGTGTAATTCGCACGATAGCCAAGCAAATGCATAATCCCGAAGTACATTCCCCCGCGTCGGCTGAACACTTCACGCCGGATGGTGCCGTCAACGCTGTACGGATAGCCTTTGGCGTTGGCCTCGGCGAACGCAATGCTCACCTGCATCGGCCCGCCGGTATGCACGGGATTCAGACGGCCAAACAGCCTTTGACCCATTGGGGCCATATTGATGAAATCATCAAAGATCGCGCTCAGCGCTTTCTCGGTACGCACCTTGTCCAGTCGCTCGCTATAACGCTTACCGTTAGGAGATTTAATCAGCAGCGCGGTGCGCACCAGAAAAGCCGGGACATGTACCTTTTCTGCCCGGCGTTCAATCTCCTGCCAGGCAATTTTTGACAAGCCCGCCACCTGGGGATCGGCTTTAAACGTGGATTCCTGCTCCGTCACCGCCAACACCGAACACAGGTTTTCGTTGCTGGGATCGATGCCCTGCGCGGTAAAGGCAGCGGCAATGTCCGTCGCCCATCCCTGACGATCGCTGACATTGGCGGGCAATAGCTTCAACAGTTGCGCACGGACATCCGCCGGACGCGGTTCCGGCGTCTGCGAAGTTTCACTGGCGCAGCCAGCCAACGCCAATAGGGCTGCCAGACACAGCGGGCGAACCCCGAAAATTGGATAATGTGACATCTCACCTCTGGCTATTCTCACTACAAACAGCCAAGACGTTAGCTCAGGCAGGGAAGATGATCCAGCAAACCCAGAGACGCTGGCACGCTTTTTATCCTACGCCTGTCATCATGCCCGCTTCGCATCCCACCCGGCTCCGCGTGGGGTAACTGCCCCATATTGGCGCAGCACTGCCCGCTCGTCGTGCACCTTCATGCAGGTAATAGATTGAAAAGCCATTAAAAACAATAAATTAAAAAATGGCATGCTCTTCGCTTTATGGAGTTCAATCTTGTATACAAAATAGGATTCAACTCATGTTATCAGTGGCAGGCTTTACTGTTCAGGAATGGCAGCAACACGCTCGGTTGCATGCTGATACGATCGGCGAAATATTGGAAAATCTGCGCGCCAGTTTGTCTACAAACGATCCGGCCTGGATTTATCTGGCGACGCCCGCACAGTTACGCGAACAGGTCGAGGCGTTGCGGACAAAACATGACGCCCCCCTTGAAACATTGCCGTTATTTGGCGTGCCTTTTGCGGTAAAAGACAATATCGATGTGGCGGGCTGGCCCACCAGCGCCGCCTGTCCGGCGTTAACCTATGTGGCGGAAAACGATGCCACCGCGGTAGCAAAGCTGAAAGCGGCAGGCGCGGTGGTCATCGGCAAAACCAACCTCGATCAGTACGCCACGGGGCTGGTCGGCACGCGCTCGCCATTCGGTGTGGTTCCCAATACCTTCAATGCCGACTATGTCAGCGGCGGCTCAAGCTCAGGCTCCGCCTCCGTGCTCGCCCGCGGTCTGGTCGGTTTCTCGCTCGGCACGGATACCGCGGGTTCTGGCCGCGTGCCGGCTGGCTTTAACAACATCGTGGGTCTGAAGCCAACCAAAGGATGGCTGTCTACCGGTGGCGTGGTGCCCGCGTGCCGTCTGAATGACACGATTTCCATCTTTGCCTTAACCGTGGAAGACGCGTTCACCGTTGCCTGTCTCGCGGGCGGATACGACGCCACGGATGCCTATTCGCGCATTAATCCGGGTCTGGCGCCCGCGGCATTACCGCAATCCCCATGCTTTGCCGTTCCCGCCCAGCCCACTTTTTTTGGCGACAGGCTGGCGCAGCAGGCATGGCTAAAAGCCCTCGACGCGCTGGAAGCGGAAGGGGCGACGCTGCGCCCGATTGATTTCAGCGTCTTCCAACAGCTTGCCGAACAGCTCTATTCCGGCCCCTGGGTTGCCGAGCGTACAGCGGCCATCGGTGACATGCTGCAATCGCCGGAACGCATGGATCAGGTGGTCTACCGCATTATCGCCAGCGGTGAGCGCTATAGCGCGGTCGATACTTTCAAGGCAGAGTATCTGCGCGCGGAATTAACCCGCCGGATTCAGCAGACACTCAGCCAGTTTGATGCGCTGGTGGTGCCGACTTCACCAACCATTCACACCCTTGAAGAAATTAAACAGGAGCCGATTCGCTATAACTCACGGCTCGGGACTTACACCAACTTCACCAATCTGGCGGATCTGTCGGCACTGGCGTTGCCCGGCCCGTTTCGCGATGACGGTTTGCCTGCCGGGATCACGCTGATTGCGCCCGCCTGGCATGACCGGGCGCTGGCGACCTTCGGACAGCGCTGGCAGGCGCGGCAGGCGCTCAGCTTGGGCGCGACCGGCAAGTCGCCGCTATCACAGCAACAGCCGCTGCCCGCTTCATCGCTGCACGTTCGTCTGGCGGTAGTGGGCGCACATCTAACGGGCATGCCGCTCAACCATCAGTTAACCAGCCGCGATGCGGTCTGGGTTGAAGAAACAAAAACCGCCGCCTGCTATCGCCTTTATGCTCTGTCCAACACCCATCCGGCGAAACCCGGTCTGGCGAAAAGCGATAATGGCGCCGCCATTACCGTCGAGCTATGGGATATCCCACTGGCGCGTTTTGGCGAATTTGTCGCTGAAATTCCCACGCCGCTGGGGATCGGTACATTAGAACTGTGCGATGGCCGATGGGTGAAAGGTTTTATCTGTGAACCCCTTGCGTTGCGGGACGCCACGGATATCACTGAATTTGGCGGCTGGCGCAACTGGCTTGCCCGCCAATAAACGCACTGCGGCTGACACCGGCCGCCGTATCAATCACAGCGCGGACTTCTTGAACGTTGCCGCGATCGCGCACATCATGTGGAAGTCGTTGGCGGCGGATAGACGAGTCATTGTGTCGGATGAGGCATATTCGCCGCCTGCCGGATCGTCCGGCGATACGCTGCTACGGTTGGAACAGGAGAGATAACATGCAGGAAGGTTCTCAGAAAAAAAGCAAGCGCAAAGATCGCCCTGAAGCGCTGGCCGAGCGCGTCTATCAAACGCTTAAAAACGACATCTTTGATTTTCGCCTGATGCCAGGCGATCGTTTCAGCGAGAGCGAGATTGCCGAACGCATGAGCGTCAGCCGTACACCGGTGCGTCAGGCACTGTTCTGGCTGGAGCGGGAAGGCTATGTCGAAGTTTACTTCCGCAGTGGCTGGCAGGTCAGGCCGTTCGATTTTGAATATTTTGAAGAGCTTTACGATTTTCGCACCGTGCTGGAGCGGGAAGCCGTCCGCCGCCTGTGCAGCCTGCCCGTCGAACGCAGCAGCGCCCTGCTGACCGAATTGAAGCAATTCTGGATTGATGATCCGCGTCTGGCAGACGGAAAAATCGTCTCCCGCTATGACGAAGCCTTTCATATGAAAATGGTGGCAGCAGCCGGAAATCGTGAAATAGAACGCGTTCATACCGAACTGACGGAGAAGATCCGCATCATTCGCCGCCTCGATTTCACCCGCGAGGATCGTATTGATGCGACCTATAACGAACACGCCCGCATATTGCTGCTGGTATTACAACAGCAGACGGAGGAGGCGCAACGTATTTTGACCGCGCATATTGCCGAAAGTAAGGCCGAGGTGAGAAAAATCACCCTGCATATGTTGCAGCAGGCCAGGCGCTCGACGGCGACGCACGGCTAACGCGATATGCTTGAGTTTGATGACAAAACCGACGGGTTCCCCCCATCCTCCCCGGCCACAGGGAGGAAGGAGCCGGGTTTACGACGCCATTTCGCGTTTGAATACCGCCAGCGTATGGGCTTTGACCCGGATAAACTCAGGGTCGCTCATCGCCTCGGCACCGCGCGGCCGCGGCAGATTGAAGGGAACCACCTCAGCGACCTGCGTCGGCCGCCGGGTCAGTAGCAGGATCTCGTCCGCCAGAAATACCGCGTCCTCCAAATCGTGTGAGACAATCAGCATGCTTACCCCGGTGGCAAGCTGCACTTCCTGCAACTTATCGCGGATAAACAGCGTCATCTCAAAATCCAGCGCCGAAAAAGGCTCATCAAGGAACATCACTTCCGGCTTCGGCCCCAGCGCGCGCATAATGCACACGGTCTGCTGCTGGCCGCCGGAAAGCTCGTAAGGGTAACGCTGTAGATCGAAGCGGATCTCGAACATGGCGATCAGTTCTTCTACCCGCTGTTTCACCTCCGCTTTCTTCATCCCGCGGCGTACCAGAGGATAAGCGATATTCTCGTACGCGCTCATCCACGGAAACAGTGCGTCGCGGTAGTTCTGAAACACATAACCAATGGTGGTTTCCGACAGCAGTTTACCGTCAAACAGGATTTCACCTTTATCCAACGGTATCAGCCCGGCGATCATATTCATCAGCGTCGATTTACCGCAGCCGTTAGGACCGAATATCGAAACAATTTTACCGCGGGGCAAATCCAGATTCAGGTTGCTGTAGAGTGGCTGCCCGGCAAACGACTTATAAAGCCCGCGCAGGGTAACGTGCGTATCCGCCGGCGGATACTGCTCCAACTGCGGCCCGCGGTAGTCGGGCTGTAATACGTTAGATGTCGTCATGCTTTGCCGCTCCAGTGAACAATTCTCTTCTCGATCAGTAAAAAAAGCAGGTTCAAAAGATAACCCAACGCGCCGGTAATCAGGATCGAGGCATACATATCCCGGATATTAAAAATTTGCTGGGCGTCGATAATGCGGTGACCCAGCCCGTTTTCCGAACCGATAAACATTTCCGCGACGATCACAATCACCAGCGCCATTGACACGCCGGTGCGCAGGCCGACGAACGTTTGCGCCAGGCTTTCCATCAACATGATGTCCTTAAAAATATGCCAGCGGGAAACGCCCATCACCTGTGCGGCCATTACCCGCGTCTTCTTGGCGTTCATCACGCCATAGGCGCTGTTAAACAGGATCACCAGTACCGCGGCAAAGGCGGCAATGGCGATTTTATTCGCGTCGGTAATACCGAAAATCAGCAAAAATAACGGTATAAGCGCGGAAGAAGGCGTTGAGCGGAAAAAATCAATCAGAAACTCCACGCTGCGATACACCGTCTCGCTACTGCCGAGAATGATGCCGAGCGGTACGCCGATCGCCGCGGCAAAGGCAAACGCCATCAGGGTACGGTAAAGCGTCGAGGCGATATCCTGTCGCATCCCCGCGTCGCCAAAGGCGTGGAACAGATAACTCAGCGTCTCCGTCGGTGAAGGAAGCAACACCGGATTCAACCATTTCGCGCTGACGGCAAGTTGCCATAGCAGAAACAGCAGAATGGGGCCAAGAAAAGGCAACAGCTTACGGCTCATAGTGTCTCCTGGGGGTTAAGCTGAATACATCAGCGCCGCGACGGAAATGCGGTCACGGAAAATCTTACGCTCGGTAAAAATATCGTAGTACTTCTGGAAGTAACCGATATCCTGAGCGCTCATAGTGTTGTGCATTACAAAGTTCGGCAGCGGCACCTCTTTCAACAGTGCGCTGTCGATACCGGTAAAATTGCCGATATTTTCCCGCGCGGCATCCGGCTGGTTTTGAATAAATTCGACGGCGCGGGCATAGGCGTCGATAAAACGCTTGGCTTTATCTTGATTGGCGCCGATAAAGCTGCTGGTCAGCGCCGCCGCGCCGCCAAACCAGGGGGCGTCTGCATCGTCGAGCACATATTTTGAAATCACGCCGGTTTCCAGCGTACGCGTCAGATTTTTCATCCTGCCGACGGTGCCGGTCGGCTCCAGCGTATAGACGCCGTCAATCTGTCCGGCGGCGAGGGAAGGAACATGTTGTCCCACAGGCAGTTCAATCACCTGGGGATCGGTAAAGCCGTTTTTCTCCAGAATGATTTTAGCCAGCGTCACATTCTGGATGCCGGGACCGGTGGCGATACGTTTGCCCTGTAGCTCAGCAATGCTTTTTACCGGGCTATTCAGCGGCACCAAAAACTCGTCCAGTACCCATTTATGATTGGACGGATTGGTACAAATAAATTTGAACAGTTCAGGCATGGTTTGCGCCCCCAGCCCCAGCGCGCCCGTCGCAGTGCCATTGGCGCAGCCATGAATCCGGTTAGTGATCATGCCTTCAACAATCTGCTGCGGGCTGGCGAACTTCACCGCCCGCACGTTCAGTCCCGCCGCCTTGAAAAAGCCGCGCTCAACGGCGACATACAGCGGCAACCCGCCGACGATAGGCCAGTAGCCGATGCGGATCTCATCATCCTCAGCCGCCTGCGCCGGGGAAAGCCCCAACATGTCGCCAGCGACGACCGCCCCAAATGCCAGCGCGGATAATCTGATCAAGCGCCGGCGGTGGGGATTGGCGGGAGCGGATATGGCTTTATGAGTGACGCGTTTCATCGTTAATCCTCCAGAGGGTGCGCCCGGCGGCCACACCAAATAAAAAACCGAAAGTTGTACAGCAACTAAAAAAAGTGAATTCAAACTTGTATACAAGCCTGGAGAGATAGCAGAAGTTATGCCAATTTTTACTGCTTTGAATTCATAACGATTTTATCGGGCTGATGAGAAAGGCGAGCATTTATAGTGCGTATAACCGCCGCATTTGCCCCTCCGTAGTGCAGTGGCTCTGATTGGCTTGTCATGAATGACTCGCTTAGGTATCGGGTTCGGGATTAGGCTGCCGATGCGAATAACGGTGCTGATGGTCATCGGTGAACAGTCAAAGAGCGCCCTATTCCCCGGCTAATTTCAGCTTAGCTACAGCTAGTTATAAGAAAACATTAATCAGTGTCACGCCCTATATTTTTTCTGAGATTGACTCACTAAGCTGGCGTCAGTTACCGCGCCTGCCGACAAGGCATTATGGGTTAAACTGTCCGCCTATTTGAGTGCTCAATAACCCGGCATCCTTGCAACGCAGGCAACACCCTATGGTTAAACGAACAATGTCAGCCAATAAATTAATTGATATGTATGCCGTCCACGTCTTCGTGACGATGGCGGAGGCAGGAAGCATGACCGCAGCCGCGGCGCGGCTGGGCCTGACGCCATCCGCTGTCTCACAAACGATCAGGTTATTGGAGGACGATTTCGGCGTCGTGCTGGTTAATCGGGCAAGACGCCCTTTTGTGCTGACGCCCTATGGCATCGCCTTAAAAAACCGCGGGGACGTGCTGACCGAGGAGATCGCGAACCTCAAAGCGCAAGTGCTGGAGGCGGGAAAAGGCATCAAGCCCGACCTGCGGATCGGTCTGGTTGACTCCTTCGCCATTACCTGTGGTTCAGTGTTCACCAAGCGCCTGTTGAAAAGTTCATCGCAGTTGTTGATCCGCACGGGGTTAAGCCCACAGCAAGGCGAAGCGCTGATGCGGCGTGAACTGGATCTGATCGTGACCAGCGATCCGTTGATGGATACGGATAGTGTGGTGCGTTACCGCCTGTTTTCCGAAGGCTATTTCATCATCACGCCGCCGGAATATCGCAAATGCATCAGGACGGTCGACGATATTCGCGAGCTGTCCGCCGCGTTACCGTTGGTAAGGTTCAATCGCAACTCGCAGATTGGCATGCAGATCGAACGCTACCTGCGCAGGATAGATATCCGCGTCCCGAATATGCTCGAGTTTGATAATGCGGATACGTTAACCTCCATGGTCGCGGCGGGGATCGGCTGGGCCATGACCAGTCCCATCAGCTTTCTGCAATCGGAAACCCATTCCCGGCAAGTTTTGACCCACATTCCCGAACAACTGAATATTAAACGTTCACTTTATATTGTCGGCCACCGTGATGAATACAGCGCGTTTTTCGATGAAGCGAGCGATGTAACGCGTGAAATCATCAAAACCCTATTTATTCCAAAACTGGAGAATCTTAATCGAGGAGTAGCAAAACTGGTTTCCATTAATTCAGATTACACGGAATAGTGGGCCTGCAAAATTTCAGCTATGGCCGAATCACCGCCAAAATAAAGAGCGGTACGGTGAGATAAACGCGTTACCGCGTGCGGATCGCGAACGCGTCATCCTTAACTCATTATTCCATCCTGATTGGATAAAATCGTGATGGTCACCTATCGCCTCATTCATTCAGTGAGCCGTTTTTTTTAAATATGGTCAGATACTACCGAGCATGAGAAAGGAATAAGGATTATGTCAAATAACATTCGTATCGAAGAAGATTTGTTAGGCGCGCGTGACGTTCCCGCTAATGCGTATTACGGCATTCATACGCTTCGTGCTATGGAAAACTTTTATATCAGTGACCATACAATCAGTGATATTCCAGAATTCGTACGCGCCATGGTTATGGTGAAAAAAGCGGCGGCGCTGGCTAACCGTGAACTGCAAACCATTCCACGTAAAATTGCCGATACGATTATTCTGGCTTGTGACGAAGTGCTGCATAACGGCAAATGTCTGGACCAGTTTCCTGTGGACGTCTATCAAGGAGGCGCGGGTACGTCGGTCAACATGAACACCAACGAGGTACTGGCGAACATCGGTCTGGAACTGATGGGGCATCAAAAAGGCGAATATCAATACCTTAACCCAAACGACCATCTGAACAAATGCCAGTCAACCAACGATGCCTATCCGACTGGTTTCCGTTTGGCGGTGTACAGCGCCATCCTGAAATTGGTGGATGCAATCACTCAGTTGGGTCAGGGCTTTGAGCGCAAAGCCAAAGAGTTTGAATCGATTCTGAAAATGGGCCGCACCCAGTTGCAGGATGCGGTTCCTATGACGTTGGGCCAGGAGTTCCATGCGTTCAACATCCTGCTAAAAGAAGAAAACCGTAACCTGCTGCGCAATGCGGAACTGTTGCTGGAAGTGAATTTGGGGGCGACCGCGATCGGGACGCGTCTAAACACACCTGATGAATATCAGCATCTGGCCGTACAGTACCTGGCGCAAGTCAGCGGCCTGCCGTGCGTACCCGCCGAGGATCTGATCGAAGCCACCGCCGACTGCGGCGCCTACGTGATGGTACACAGCGCCCTTAAACGTCTGGCGGTGAAACTATCCAAGATTTGCAACGATTTGCGCCTGCTTTCTTCCGGCCCGCGTACCGGCCTGAACGAAATCAACCTGCCGGAGTTGCAGGCAGGCTCATCCATCATGCCGGCGAAGGTTAACCCGGTGGTACCGGAAGTGGTGAATCAGGTCTGCTTCAAGGTCATCGGCAATGACACCTGCGTGACAATGGCGGCAGAAGCAGGCCAGCTCCAGCTAAACGTCATGGAGCCGGTGATTGGGCAAGCCATGTTTGAGTCCATCCAGATTCTGTCGAACGCGTGTTACAACCTGCTGGAAAAATGCGTCAATGGCATTACCGCCAATAAAGCGGTATGCGAGGCGTATGTCTTCAATTCCATCGGTATCGTGACCTACCTGAACCCGTTCATCGGTCACCATAACGGCGATATCGTGGGGAAAATCTGCGCCGAAACCGGCAAGAGCGTGCGTGACGTGGTGCTGGAGCGCGGTTTGCTCACCGAAGAGCAACTGGACGACATCTTCTCTATCCAAAACCTGATGCATCCGGCCTATAAAGCACAGCGCTACATCGACGAAAAAGAATCCGTTTAGTTATCGTCTTTCAATCATTATGGTCAGGCACAGGGTTATCCACACCCTGTGCCTGCATGCCAAAAACGAAAACCATAAAATCAAAATAATATTTATACCCGGCTGATTTCGGCCGCCTTCTCGCCACTCGAATTATCTAAAGGATCAAGCATTTCTCGTATTTATAGACGAATAATGCTTCCCACATATTTAATATTTTCAAGAAGGCGACATAACAAATAAGCGACAATAAGCACCACGAAAGAATATATCAAGGTATAACCGTAGGGCGTGAGAAAAGTAAAGTATTTAGCAATCCTGTCATGAATGACCTCAGGATATATTTCAATAACAAAAATATTGTGAATCAGATAGATACCGAAGACTTTATCGCTTATTTTAGCGATAAAGTCTTTAACAAAATCACTGTGAAGCTCTACATTAGCCAGCGAATAAAAGAATGCAAAACAGACTAACTGCAATGGGAAAATATAAAATTTCATATAATAGAAATTGTGCCCCCAATATCGACGAAAATAGGTAAGCGCTAGATAACCAATAAAAGCAATTATAATAACCATGAAGACTTTTTCTCTCGATGCACGCTTGCCAGAATATATTAACCCCAAGTAACCACCGAGAATAAAATTAAAAAGCCCTGTTACTTGAGTTGAAAGAAGCAGCGATGGTGTGATAAATGGTGAAACACCGAACAGGCTATTTAATACCTTTTCCAGAATGCTTAGGTTCGACACTAATAAAAATAAAATAAGCGTCTTTTTTATTGCTGATCGGTTTTCTTCAATAAATGCTGGCCGTATCAATGGGACAAGGAGATAAAGACCGATCATACAAGGCAGAAACCACAAGTGGCTTGCTTCGCTGAAATGGCCCATCACATTCAAATAACGAGAGAAGTCAACTATTCCTACATCTGTAAAAGCAGAAACAACATATTTATCATACAAATAATATATAATCACCCATATCAGAAAGACCTTAGCCACATTTTTGATTTTTTCAAACATGTAAGCGAACAGATCTTGCTTATTATTATTTAAAATGAAATATCCACTGGCGGTAAAAAAAAGCACCACCCCCAGCATACCAAACTCACTAATAAAATACATACCAAAGTCTTGAGGGTACATATGCATATAATAAGGTGCGACATGTGAACATATCACAAAATAAATTGCGAGCATTTTGATCAAATCTATTCCATGATTCCTCATAACTACCTCTCAAAGAATCTCAAAGAAAAATAAAAACCTCAAAGAATAAAATCATCACAACATTTCCCTAGTGGTCTGATAAATATAGATAATACCCAATCTGTGTCCGGTAACTATTTACAGTGCCGATGCTGGTCACGACGCGGTAAAAGGCGATATGCGCACTTAACAGCCCAGATGCATCCGCCTGCATTTTAATTTTACCTGAACTATATAATTATTCTGATAATTATATAAATTAGTCTCTATTAAGTTGTTTTCTAAATAATTTGAATTGTAGGAAGGCGAAGCCCCTCAGAAACGAGACTCAGGAAAGGACCGAGTTATGAGGAAAGCCAGCGCACCTGCAACTTGAAGTAAGATGAAGATATACATCCTTTATATTGTTAATACAGATAGTTATATTTGTAAAGATGAATCTAAACTCAATGATTTATTCCATTGCACCGCTCATAAGCAGGTCGGTAAAAATAGTTGAGTTTAGCATTTCAGAAGACGTAGTGCGTTTCCAGCTTCAGCCAGATGTGCGCCGTTCACGATCATCGGCGACAAATTAGATTAAAACTAAAACTATGACAATATCATTACAATCCCAATATTTTTAAACCAGAGCTGACGCGTTTTCCTCTTTAAATATCACGGCAAACCGAACCCTTCGCTTTTTGAGATTTCCGGTTTTTTTCAGCCATCAGCGGATATTCTTCCTGCGTCACATTATTCATGTGATTCATGGGGACACACGCTGTGATATTCATATAGCCAGCGCGCCGTGATCCCCCTAACTTCATTCAGTGTTCTAAACAGGTATAAACCCAGTATTTCCGTCCGGTACGTCCGATTAAAACGTTAGATAAAAGCATTTGATGGTGCTTTCTGGTTAGCGAATAATCATAACGCATAACGCACATTGGTCTGGTTAGGTTAACTTGAATAAAAATTGCAGACAGGGCTATGATTAAAATGCTTGCGGTTGGCCCGTTGAGGATGTTATGTAAAATCTACGGGGCAAAAACGAATCTTTCCAAACTACTTGATAATGTAGTGAAAACAGGAGAGCTATTCCTGATTGCGCGTGATGGTGAGAGTTTGGTAAGGGTCGTGGCTTACACGGAAGATAAGCCTAAGCGTCGGCTAAATTTTCTAAAGGGAATGTAAGTATCCCGCATAATCGTGCCATTCACATTTAGAGATCTTCCGGCATACTCATTTTGCCAACGAAGGAGATCGCTATGCGTAAAGCCCGTTTTACTGAGCATCAGATCATCACGGTGATTAAGTCAGTTGAAGCTGGACGAACAGTGAAAGATGTCTGCCGCGAGGCCGGAATCTCTGAAGCCACTTATTACAACTGGAAGTCTAAATACGGTGGCATGGAAGCATCTGATATTAAAAAAATAAAGGATCTTGAGGACGAGAACCGTCGGCTCAAGCAGATGTTTGCCGACCTCAGTCTTGAGAATCGGGCATTGAAAGATGTTATCGAAAAAAAGCTCTGAAGCCAGCCTTTAAGCGTGAGCTGGTGACGCACCTGATAACAACGTTCGGACTGAGTATCCGTCAGGCCTGCAGGAGCATGAACCTGAGCAGAACGGTTTTCCATTACCGTCCGGACAACACGCGTGACGAACCCGTTATTTTCGCATTGCAGACGGCTGCGGAAAGATATCCACGATACGGCTTCCCGAAGCTGTTTCAGGTTCTGCGGCGGCAGGGATACCAGTGGAACCATAAACGGATCCACCGTATTTACTGTCTGCTGAAACTGAATTTTCGTCGCAAAGGCAAACAGCGTCTGCCGGTACGTAACCCATCGCCGCTGACCACACCTGAAGCTCTGAACCAGAGCTGGTCTGTTGATTTCATGCATGACGCGCTGATTTGCGGCCGTCGCTTTCGCACATTCAATGTCGTCGATGATTTTAATCGCGAGGCTTTGTCGATCGAAATAGACCTGAACCTGCCGGCCCAACGAGTGGTTCGAGTGCTCGACAGGATCGCAGCAAACCGGGGATATCCCGCGATGCTTCGCATGGATAACGGCCCGGAATTTATTTCACTGACTCTGGCTGAGTGGGCAGAAATGCACGCAGTGAGGCTGGAATTTATCAAACCGGGTAAACCGACTCAGAATGCATTTATTGAACGCTTTAACCGGACATACCGCACTGAAATACTGGATTTCTATCTGTTCAGGACGCTGAACGAAGTACGAGAAATCACAGAGCGGTGGCTTTCAGAATATAACTGTGAGCGTCCACATGAATCGCTGAGCAACCTGACACCGGAGGAATACCGATTACAACACCATCTGGCCGGGATCTCAAAAAGTGCGTGGAACTAAAACGGGTCTATTTACAGTTATAATGTTCAAAATACTCAGGTTACAAATAATCGAATCATCAACAATCATTATACAAAAGAAAATTCTAATAGTGATGGTGATGCAGGTGCTTTTATGGCGGGAGCGGTCATTTTAACGATAGGAATAGGATTTGTTATCTGGTCGTTTTTCACACATTATCAAGAAATTTATCCTATTTTAAAAACAGGTGCTTTATTCTCTCCTGTATTCTCAATAATAGGGATTATAGCTTTGGTTCTTAGGGAAGAGGTTGAAACGACAGATTTTGTCAGATTTATTTTCTTAGTCTTAGCTGGAGGTTCTGTTTTTTTATTAAATGAATATTTGAAT
The DNA here is from genome assembly GCF_005484945.1 of Brenneria rubrifaciens. Classification (NCBI taxonomy): domain Bacteria; kingdom Pseudomonadati; phylum Pseudomonadota; class Gammaproteobacteria; order Enterobacterales; family Pectobacteriaceae; genus Brenneria; species Brenneria rubrifaciens. The sequence continues at coordinate 322,243 of NZ_CP034035.1, read as the reverse complement.
ATAAATGTTCCACTAGAAATTATAGACTTATCAAAACGAGCCGTATCAGTTTCAGGCTTTTGGAACGGATTAAATGAATATGGTAAAAATCTTTCTTTGTCGTTGATATCTTCGAGTATCTTGATTGGTGTATCAATAATATTAATAATTTTCTCTGCGTTCAGAGAATTATCATACTCCTTAGCTAACAAAAACATGTCTGGATTTTGGTTTGCAAGCCTTAAATTAACTAATTTATTCCGTATTCAAGCTCTTGGTAATGGCGGAATCATAACCTTAATGTTGATACTAACGTTTCTAACACTAAATGGATATATCTTCCACTTTGATTGGAACTAATTTTACATGGGCCTTTTGGCCCTTACTTTTTAATAACGAAACTTAATCTTACAGCTTGTTGAGACATGCATCTCAACCTCCATTTTTTATGATTGGGGATTTATCACATTCACTAACCAACCTATTTTTAATCAATCACCCATTCTTATTTAATACGTAACACACAAATATTAACTCACGCTTAATATTGACAAACAATAATAGTTCACTATAACAATAGAGAAAGTTAGTTGATTACTTTAAAAACATGACATATAAAAGGAGTTTATATGGAAAATGAACAATCGCAGTTTTTAGCTGCTAAGGATGCAAAACATTCATCCCCAAAGTGTAACTTACTACCAAAGGAATTACGAATTCACTGTGTTAGTGTTCGTCTTAACAACTCTGAATTAACCAAACTTAATACATTAAGGAAGCATCATTCGAAAGGAGAGTGGCTTCGTATGGCTTTTCTTCAAAAATTGCCTCCTATTATACCAGCGATTAATACTGAAGCCTGGAAAGCTTTAACCGACATATCGCAAAAACTAAATCGCATTGCTGCCCACATAGATGGTAAGAGCAAAGATAGTCACCTTACTCATACTGAAGTGGCACACTGAATTTGGCCACCTGAACAGAGGTGATATGCTCACCTCAGAACAACACAGGTGCTCCAATGAAAAAAAGAAATTTTAGTGCAGAGTTCAAACGTGAAGCAGCTCAGTTGGTTGTCGAGCAGAGCTACACCGTTGCTGAAGCAGCAAAAGCCATGGATATTGGCCTTTCAACAATGACCCGATGGGTCAGACAATTACGGGATGAACGACAGGGAAAAACACCGAAAGCTTCCCCTATTACCCCGGAGCAAATTGAAATACGTGAGTTGAAGAAAAAACTACAACGTATTGAAATGGAAAATGAAATATTAAAAAAGGCTACCGCGCTCTTGATGTCAGACTCCCTGAACAGTTCTCGTTAATCGGAAAACTCAGGGCGCGTTATCCCGTGGCTACACTCTGTCACGTATTTGGGGTTCACCGCAGCAGCTATAAATACTGGAAATGCCGTCCTGATAAGCCGGACAGAAAGCATACAGAGTTACGCAGTCAGGTTCAGGAACTATACAACATTAGTCATGGCTCAGCCGGGGCAAGGAGTATCGCCGCAATGGCAACGCTCAGAGGCTTCCTGATGGGGCGCTGGCTTGCCGGCAGACTCATGAAAGAGCTGGGGCTGGTCAGTTGTCAGCAGCCCATCCATCGGTATAAACGCGGTGGCCATGAACACATCGCTATCCCGAATCACCTTGAGCGTCAGTTCGCAGTGACAGAGCCTAATCAGGTGTGGTGCGGCGACGTGACGTATATCTGGACAGGTAAGCGCTGGGCATACCTCGCCGTTGTTCTCGACCTGTTCGCGAGGAAACCGGTGGGCTGGGCAATGTCGTTCTCACCGGACAGCAGACTGACCATCAAAGCGCTAGAAATGGCGTGGGAAGTTCGCGGCAAACCAGCCGGGGTGATGTTCCACAGCGATCAGGGCAGCCATTACACAAGCAGGCAGTTCCGGCAGTCACTGTGGCGGTACCGGATCAGGCAGAGTATGAGTCGTCGTGGAAACTGCTGGGATAATAGTCCGATGGAACGCTTCTTTAGAAGTCTGAAGAACGAGTGGGTGCCGGTGACTGGTTACACAAGCTTCAACGATGCTACCAGTGCAATAACGGACTATATCGTTGGGTATTACAGTGCGCTCAGGCCACACGAATATAACGGTGGGTTACCACCAAACGAATCGGAAAACCGATACTGGAAAAACTCTAAAGCGGTGGCCAGTTTTAGTTGACCACTTCAATACCATCAGATACCAACTTTTTGGCTTCATCTCGCTTCCTGCGAGCTTCACCAAGAGAGACCATTGGATAAACACCCAATGCTAAAACTTTCTGTTTGCCCCCGAAACGGTATTGGAGTCGCCAGTATTTTGAACCATTGGGATTGATCAGCAGGTACATACCCTGCCCATCTGTGAGTTTGAAGGGTTTGTCGGAGGGCTTGGTAGTCCTAACTTTGATATCGGTGAGAGCCATCAGTTGATACCTCCAGTGTTGGTACCAAAATCAATCGAACCGGGAATACCATCAGTTATACCATCATCGGTTGGTATATGTTCAAGGAATTGAGTAGACGTGGACAGACTAAGAAAAGCTAGAAGCCCGCTTAACTTACTGTTTTTATGGACTAAAGTAGACGTTAGTAGACTAAAAAAATGCTTTGTATGGTGCCGAAGGCCGGACTCGAACCGGCACGTATTTCTACGGTTGATTTTGAATCAACTGCGTCTACCGATTTCGCCACTTCGGCACTGAAGTAGTATGCGGAAAACGGGTGCATTATACCGTTTGCCGACCTACACGCAACTCCAATCCTTCTTGCGTCAGGTTAAGTGCTGAAAAAATCATCTTTGGCAAAGTGTTAACGTTGTTTAAATGCTCAACGCACGTTTTTACCAGCGGTTTATGAACGCCGATCTTCCGTAACTCTCAGCGTAAAAAGGCGTTACGCGGTTTCCCGGCAACGCCTTTTTATTAAGGAATAGAGCAAGGGAGGCTAGCGACGCTTTAATAGCAACACCACGCTGATGACCAGGAATACCGCACTTGGCAGGATAGCGCCCATAATAGGAGGAATGCCGTATACCAGGCTCAGCGGCCGGAAAATTTCATTGAGCAGGTAGAATAGAAAACCAAAGCTGATGCCAATTACGATACGCGTCCCCGCGGATACGCTGCGCAGCGGTCCAAAAATAAAGGACACCGCCATCAACATCATCACCGCGACAGATACCGGTGAAAATATCTTGCTCCACATATTGAGCTGATAACGGCTCGCTTCCTGCCCACTCTGTTTCAGGTAGTTGGCGTAATCATGCAGTCCGCGAATCGAGAGCGAATCGGGCTCCAGCGCCACCACGCCCAGTTTGTCTGGCGTCAGATTGGTTTTCCATTCCCCGCTCAGCGTCTGACTCCCTCCAATCTGCTTGCCGTCGCTCAGGTCGGATTCATCAACCTGCGAGAGTTTCCAAACGCCGTTATCGAAGGTCGCCGACGCGGCATAGCGTACAGACAGCAGTTTGTTTTTATCGTCAAAATGGTAAATATTGACGCCAGACAGTTCGCTGTCACCAGCGACCCGTTCTATATAGATAAAATCATTGCCGTCCTTTGCCCACAGCCCCCCCTGCGCGGAAATCATCGAACCGCCGGAGATCATCTGCGAGCGGTAGTTGCGCGCTATCTGTTCGCCCTGAGGCGAGACCCACTCGCCAATCGCCATGGTGAGCAACACCAGCGGAATCGCGGTTTTCATCACGGCTCCCGCAATCTGTAGGCGGGTAAAGCCTGAAGCCTGCATCACAACCAGCTCACTGCGGGTCGCCAATGTGCCCAACCCGAGCAACGCGCCGAGTAATGCGGCCATTGGGAAGAAGATTTCGATATCCTTTGGCACGCTGAGCAACGTATACAGTCCGGCGCCCAACGCCGAATAATTTCCTTGCCCAACCCTGCGCAACTGGTCGACAAATTTGATAATGCCGGATAGCGATACCAGCATGAATAACGTCGTCATGATGGTATTGAAAATGGTTTTGCCGATATAGCGGTCTAATACACCATACATCAGGCCACTCCTTGTGTTTTAAAGGAATGCGCTTTTAGGCGGGAACGCGCTTTGCGCATCGGAACGCTGTCCCAAAGGTTGAGAACCACCGCGATACCGAAATAGACCAGATTGGTCAGCCAGACCCACAACATCGGGTCGATTTTTCCTTTGCTCGCATTAGATCGCAGCGAGCTTTGCAGCAAGAAGAAAATAAGGTAGAGCAGCATGGCGGGCAGCATGCTCAGCACCCGCCCTTGCCGGGGATTGACCGCGCTGAGCGGCACCACCATGAACGCCATAATGAGCACCGAGACAATCAGCGTCAGTCGCCAGTGGAACTCGGCCCGCGCGTCATTCTCGCTGGAGCGCCACAAGGTTTGCATATCCATCTGTTGAACATCTCTGTTGCTCAGCGTGACCGTTTGATAACCAATTACCGCCTGATAATTGGTGAAATCGGTAATACGAAAGTCGCGCAACAGCGCCGTTCCTTCATAGCGGGAGCCGTTATCCAGCGTCACCACCTGAGAACCTTCGCTGTTCTGAGTGACATGACCACGATCGGCCACCACAACAGAAGGCCGGGCATTGCCGCTCGTGCGCAACTGCGCCAGAAAGACGTGTTCGAACTTCTGACCTTTTACATTGCCAACGAACAGCACCGCGTTGCCGCCCTGAGCGGACTGAAACTGCCCTTCGACCAATGACGCCATGCCGGGATTGGCTTTCGCCTCCGCCAACACCACTTCCTGATGCCGTGAAGACCAGGGGCTAAGCCACAACACATTGATGGTCGCCATCACCGCCGTCAGCACCGCCAGTATCAGCGCCGCTTTCAGCAAAACGCTTTTACCCAGTCCGCAGGCGTGCATGACCGTGATCTCGCTTTCCGCATACAGGCGGCCAAGCGACATCAATAAGCCAAGGAACAGACTTAATGGCAGGATAAGCTGCACCATCTCCGGCACACCCAATCCCAACAGAGAGATGACCAAGTTTGTCGGAATTTCACCATCAACCGTGGCACCCAGAATCCGCACTAATTTCTGGCAAAAGAAAATCAGTAACAGAATGAAAAGGATAGCCAGTTGGCTCTTAAAGGTTTCCCGTACCAGATATCGAATGATGATCACGCTTAATACGCCTGTGAAAACTTGTCTTTTTGCAGGAAAATCGATAGTTTCTTCGCTAACTCGCCATTTATACTCATTTGTGGCAACCTTCATAGCTAAAACTGTATTACAACATACCGTATTTGCACTGTTGTATCAGAACCTGCTTAGGTCATCGTCACCAAAACAGATTTGTTACGTCGTTAAGATTAACACAGGTTATGTTAACGCAACGGCGGGAAAATATTACGGAGTGTTATAGTCTATCCGTTGATCCCGCCTTTGTCTTTAAGATTCAGGAGAGTACATGGAGTTCAGCGTAAAAAGCGGTAGCCCGGAGAAACAACGCAGTGCCTGCATTGTCGTCGGCGTGTTTGAACCGCGCCGCCTGTCCCCGATTGCCGAACAGCTCGATAAAATCAGCGACGGTTACATCAGTGCGCTGCTTCGCCGCGGCGAATTAGAAGGCAAAGTGGGGCAATCATTGCTATTGCACCATGTACCCAACATTCTTTCAGAGCGTATTTTACTGATTGGCTGTGGTAAAGAGCGCGAGCTTGACGAACGTCAATACAAACAGGTTATTCAGAAAACCATCAACGCGCTGAATGAAACCGGCTCGATGGAAGCGGTCTGCTTTTTGACCGAGTTGCACGTCAAAGGCCGCAATACTTATTGGAAAGTGCGTCAGGCCGTCGAAACCGCCAAAGAGTCGCTCTATACCTTCGATCAGCTAAAGAGCAACAAAGTCGAACTGCGTCGCCCGTTGCGTAAAATGGTGTTCAACGTGCCGACGCGCCGTGAGCTGACCAGCGGCGAGCGGGCTATTCAGCACGGTCTGGCGATTGCCGCCGGCATTAAAGCGGCGAAAGATCTCGGCAATATGCCGCCGAATATCTGTAATGCCGCTTATCTGGCTTCGCAGGCCCGTCAGTTGGCGGATACCTACAGCCAGAACATCACGACCCGCGTCATCGGCGAGCAGCAGATGAAAGAGCTGGGCATGAACGCTTATCTGGCCGTGGGTCAGGGCTCGCAGAATGAATCCCTGATGTCCGTCATCGAGTACAAGGGCGATTCATCTGCCGATACCCGCCCGATTGTGCTGGTCGGCAAAGGTCTGACGTTCGATACCGGCGGCGTTTCCATCAAACCTGCCGACAGCATGGATGAAATGAAATACGACATGTGCGGCGCCGCCACCGTTTACGGGGTGATGCGCATGGCGGCGGAACTGGCGCTGCCGCTGAACATCATCGGCGTGCTGGCGGGCTGCGAGAATATGGTCGACGGGCGTTCTTATCGTCCCGGCGACATCCTGACCACCATGTCAGGACAGACGGTGGAAGTACTTAATACCGATGCCGAAGGCCGTTTGGTGCTATGTGACGCGCTGACCTATGTTGAGCGTTACGAGCCGGACGTGGTCATTGACGTTGCGACGCTGACCGGCGCCTGTGTAATCGCCCTGGGCCATCACATTACGGGTCTGCTGGCGAACCACAATCCGCTGGCGCATGAATTGCTGAGCGCCTCCGAACAATCTGGCGACCGCGCCTGGCGTTTGCCGTTGACCGATGAGTTCCAGGAACAACTGGAATCTAATTTCGCTGATATGGCGAACATCGGCGGACGTCCCGGCGGCGCCATTACCGCAGGCTGCTTCCTGGCGCGCTTTACCCGTAAGTACAGTTGGGCGCATCTGGACATCGCCGGAACCGCTTGGCGCTCAGGCAAGGCCAAAGGCGCGACAGGTCGTCCGGTGGCCATGCTGTCACAGTTCCTGCTCAACCGCGCCGGACTGAACGACGTAGAATGATCGGCGCCTGTCCTGCGCCATCACCCGCGCCTGACGCAATCAGCCATAATGGGCCGGTCTTTCCGGCCTTTATCAACAGTGTAAATAATGAAAAACGCAACGTTCTATCTTCTTGAACACGCCAGCAGACACGGTGAGCTCAGCGCCTTAGAGACGTTGGCGTGCACGCTGGCGGCGGAACGTTGGCGCGCGGGAAAGCGCGTGCTGATCGCCTGCGAGAATGAGCAACAGGCCATGCGGCTGGACGAAGCTTTATGGCAACGCGATCCCCACGCTTTTGTTCCGCACAATCTGGCAGGCGAAGGACCACGTCAGGGCGCGCCGGTCGAACTGGCCTGGCCGGAACGACGGGGGAATGCGCCACGGGATCTGCTGATCAGCTTGTTGCCGCATTTTGCAGATTTTGCCACCGCTTTCTATGAAGTGATAGACTTTGTCCCTTACGAAGAATCCCTGAAACAGTTGGCGCGCGACCGCTATAAAGCCTATCGCAGCGTCGGCTTTCAATTGACTACGGCTAAGCCGCCAACTCACTGAATTTTGAGCATAATGGAAACAAAATATAACCCGCAAGATATCGAGCAGCCGCTCTACGAGCGCTGGGAAGAACAAGGCTATTTCAAGCCGAACGGCGATACGAGTAAAGAAAGCTTCAGCATCATGATCCCGCCGCCCAACGTCACCGGCAGCTTGCATATGGGCCATGCTTTCCAGCAAACCATCATGGATACGATGATCCGCTATCAGCGTATGCAGGGTAAAAACACGCTCTGGCAGGCGGGCACCGACCATGCCGGTATCGCCACCCAGATGGTGGTGGAGCGCAAGATTGCCGCCGAAGAGGGCAAAACCCGCCACGATTACGGTCGTGACGCGTTTATCGACAAAATCTGGCAGTGGAAGGCCGAGTCTGGCGGCGCCATTACCCGTCAGATGCGTCGTCTTGGCAACTCCGTTGATTGGGAGCGCGAGCGTTTCACCATGGATGAGGGTCTGTCCAATGCGGTGAAAGAAGTGTTTGTCCGTCTCTATAAAGAAGACCTGATTTACCGCGGCAAGCGCTTAGTGAACTGGGACCCGAAACTGCGCACCGCGATTTCCGATCTGGAGGTGGAAAATCGTGACGTTAAAGGCGCGATGTGGCACCTGCGATATCCGCTGGCCGACGGCGTTAAAACCGCTGAAGGCAAAGATTATCTGGTTGTCGCCACCACCCGTCCCGAAACCATGCTGGGCGATACCGGCGTGGCGGTCAACCCGGAAGATCCGCGTTACCAGAACCTTATCGGTAAAGAGGTGATCCTGCCGCTGGTGGGTCGCCGCATCAAGATTGTCGGTGACGAACATGCCGATATGGAAAAAGGCACCGGCTGCGTGAAAATCACGCCTGCCCACGACTTCAACGACTATGAAGTGGGCAAACGTCATCAGCTTGCGATGATTAACATCCTGACGTTTGAAGGCGATATTCGTCAGCAAGCCGAAGTCTTTGATACCCATGGCGAGGCCAGCACCGCCTACAGCAGCGATATCCCGGGATCCTTACGCGGTCTGGAGCGTTTCGCCGCGCGTAAAGCCATCGTTGCCGCCTTTGATGAACTCGGCCTGCTGGAAGAAATCAAAGCGCACGACCTGACCGTCCCTTACGGCGATCGCGGCGGCGTGGTGATTGAACCGATGCTGACCGACCAGTGGTACGTTCGCACCGCGCCGCTGGCCAAAGTTGCCATCGAAGCCGTGGAGCAAGGCGAGATTCAGTTCGTGCCGAAGCAGTACGAAAACATGTATTTCAGTTGGATGCGCGACATTCAGGACTGGTGCATTTCCCGCCAATTGTGGTGGGGCCATCGCATTCCTGCCTGGTACGACGCGCAAGGCAAGGTATACGTTGGCCGTGACGAGGCGGAAGTTCGCCGTGAAAACAATCTGGCTGACGATGTCGTTTTGAATCAGGATGAGGACGTTCTGGACACCTGGTTCTCGTCTGGGCTGTGGACGTTCTCCACACTGGGCTGGCCGGAACAGACGCCGGAGTTGAAAGCGTTCCACCCCAGCAGTGTGATGGTCAGCGGTTTCGACATTATTTTCTTCTGGATTGCCCGCATGATCATGCTGACCATGCATTTCATCAAAGATGAAAACGGCAAACCGCAGGTGCCGTTCCATACCGTGTACATGACCGGCCTGATCCGTGATGAAGAAGGCCAGAAAATGTCAAAATCCAAAGGGAATGTGATTGATCCATTGGATATGGTGGACGGCATTTCGCTGGAGGCGCTGCTGGAAAAACGCACCGGCAACATGATGCAGCCGCAGTTGGCGGAGAAAATCCGCAAACGCACCGAAAAACAATTCCCGAACGGCATTGAGCCGCACGGCACGGATGCCTTACGCTTCACACTGGCGGCGCTGGCTTCCACCGGTCGTGATATCAACTGGGATATGAAGCGTCTGGAAGGTTACCGTAACTTCTGCAATAAGCTGTGGAACGCCAGCCGTTTCGTGCTGATGAATACCGAAGATCAGGATTGCGGCTTCAATGGCGGCGATAACGTGCTCTCGCTGGCCGATCGCTGGGTATTAGCGGAATTCAACCGCACGGTGAAAGCCTACCGTGAAGCGCTGGACGGTTACCGTTTTGATATTGCCGCCAACATCCTGTACGAGTTCACCTGGAACCAGTTCTGCGACTGGTACCTGGAGCTGACGAAACCGGTAATGAACGGCGGAACGGAAGCGGAACTGCGCGGTACGCGCAATACGCTGGTGAACGTGCTGGAAGCCTTGCTGCGCCTTGCTCATCCGATCATACCGTTCATCACGGAAACCATCTGGCAGCGGGTGAAAGCGCTGAAGGGGGTGACTGCCGACACGATCATGTTACAGCCTTTCCCGGCATTCAACGCAGCGCAGGAAGATACGCTGGCGATGAACGATCTGGAATGGATCAAGCAGGCGATTATCGCCGTGCGTAACATTCGTGCTGAGATGAATATCGCGCCGGGTAAACCGCTGGAAGTGTTGCTGCGCAATGTCAGCGCCGAAGCACAACGCCGGGTAGAAGAGAACCTCAGCTTCATTCAGACGTTGGCGCGTCTGGAAAGCATTACGCTGCTGCCTGCCGGTGATAAAGGGCCGGTTTCCGTGACTAAACTGATTGAAGGCGCAGAGCTGTTGATTCCCATGGCGGGACTGATCGACAAAGCCGCGGAGCTGGCGCGCTTGGCGAAAGAAGTCGCCAAAATCGAAGCTGAAATCGGCCGTATCGAGAGCAAACTGTCCAACCCAGGTTTCGTTGGACGCGCACCGGATGCCGTTGTTGCCAAAGAGCGCGAGAAACTGGATGGCTATGCCGTCGCCAAAGCAAAATTGTTGGAACAACAGACGACCATCGCCGCGCTGTAACCTCTCACGCCATACCCTGAAACCAAGCCCTGACAGCAATGTCGGGGCTTTGCTTACCGAGTTCCCACCTCATGTTTCAGACCAGTCGAGACGATGGCCCACGCTTTTCGTTTAATGTTGCTATATTCAATATATCCAACAGTTAAACCCATACCATGAACGGTCAGAGGGTTAATAAGGGAGAATAAAATGGAGTATTACGGATATATATTATTAAAATTCATCATCGGATTTATTATTGTTATCGCTCATTTAAATTTTTCGGGTAAAACGCAACTGTCACAAATGACGCCAGTGGATTTTATTGGCAACTTTGTACTGGGTGGCGTGATTGGCGGCGTTATCTACAGCGACAGCATCCCGCTTTATCAATATATTATCGTACTATTTATCGGCGTTGGCTTGATTACTCTGCTCAATGCCATCAGCAAACATTTTTATTTCTTTCGTTCACTCAGCATTGGCGACCCAATCCCAATTATCAAAAAAGGGCGTTTCCTGATGGAAAATATCCTGAGGAAAAAAAATAAAATCGACATTATCAACGTCGCCTCGCAACTTCGTACCAAGGGGATCTACTCTTTTCAAAAAATCAGTTACGCACAGATTGAACCAGACGGACAATTGACCGTTGTCTGTGATGACAAAGAAATGCCATCAGTGATCGTAATTAAAGAGGGGAAGCCCAGACATTACGAATTAAACGAAATTGAAAAAGATGAGGCCTGGCTATCCGCCGAGATAGCGCGGCATGGCATTGAACTGGAAAACATTTTCCTGGGTGAATTTTGGCAGGGAAAACTGATGTTTATATTAAAAGATGGTTCAGTGGTGAAATGAAGATTTGACGCCGTCGAGCGCCAAAGAAAGGGACGATACCGGAACGGAATAATCTTGCCGTGATCTTGATACGCCCGTTTGACAACATGAGTTCGAAATGCCTGTTTCCGCGATCTGGATGCTCTTGGCGAAAACAGGCATAAAGCGATTTAAAGCATTAACGGGCATCCACCAGCGCAATGTTTTGGCGTAACCCCGGTACAGGGTATTCCGCCCCCATTCTCTCTCTCTCTATCTGGAAACGCGCCACGGACTGTTGCAGGTTGATAACCTGCTCTTGTAAGGAACCGGCGGATGTTGCGACTTCCGCCACCAGAGAGGCATTTTGCTGGGTCACCGTATCCATTTGATTAATGGCGACATTGATCTGTGAGATCCCCCTGCTCTGTTCGCTTGAAGCCAGCATGATCTCATCCATGATATCCACGACTTTTTTCACATCCGTCAACACTTCATCCATGGTTTTACCCGCCAACTCAACTAAACCGGCGCCTTTCTCAATCCGGCTGAGAGAAGCATCGATCATCGTGCCAATCTCTTTCGCCGCCGTCGCACTGCGCTGTGCCAACGTTCTCACTTCCGAAGCGACCACGGCAAATCCTCTTCCGAACTGACCGGCACGGGCAGACTCCACCGCGGCGTTCAGCGCCAGCAGGTTGGTCTGGAAAGCAATACCGTCAATCACGCCAACAATGTCAGAAATTTTGGCGGAGCTCTGTTTAATCGAGCGCATGGTATCAACCACTTCTGTTACCACATTGCCGCCGCGGGACGCGGAGTGAGAGGCTTGCTGCGCCAAATCGTTAGCCTTGCGCGTGTTGTCTTCGTTGTTCTTCACCGTCGCCATGATCTGTTCCATGCTCGACGCGGTTTCATCCAGCGAGGCGGCCTGCTGTTCCGTGCGGCTGGAAAGGTCAACGTTACCCGATGCAATCTCCTCCACCCCGATGGTAATGGCATCCGTCCCATTACGCACCACCAGCACCATGTTTTCCAGCCCGTCACGCATGCGTTGCACCGCCGCGAACAGTTGGGCAATTTCATTTTTCCCGCTGCTATCGATTTCGGCTCTCAGATCGCCTTCGGCGATGCGGTCAAAAACCGAGATCGCCTTATTCAGCGGATTCACCACCAGATGAGTCATCACGAACCAGGCCATCACCGCCAGCAGCAAGGCACACGCGATGGCGCTATACAGGATAACTTCCATGCGTTTAACACCCTCGTT